>CADDZL010000031.1 GCA_902812335.1 Chloroflexota bacterium
TGCTGCACCGCCGGCGGGAGGCCAGGGGAGGGTGGGAACCGATCTCAATACGCCGCTGCCGACGGGTGATGCTGTGCGCGGCGAGGGACTGTTTAAGGGCGCCACGCCCCTGAGCGATGGGCAACCGGCGGGTTGCCCAGCCTGCCACTCCCTCACACCAGACCAGGTCATCGTTGGGCCGTCGCTGGCCGGCATCGGGACACATGCGGCAACGCGCCGGCCGGGCTATACCGCCGAGAGGTACCTGCGTGAGTCTATTGTCCAACCCCACGTCTTTGCCCCCCCGGGATTTGAGGACAAGATCAACATCATGCCCGATAACTTCGGCCAGCGCATGTCGCCACAGGACCTGGCCGACATCATCGCCTATCTGGAAAGCCTGAAGTAAATAATGAATACGAATACACACCAACGTTCCATCGCGGAGCTGGCCGACCTGGCCCGCCGCATGCGGCGTGAGATCATCGAGATGACTACGCAGGCCGGCAGCGGCCACCCGTCCAGCTCGACCTCGGAAATTGACATCCTCACGGTCCTGTACTTTGACGGTGTGCTGCGCTATAACCCGCAGCACCCAGATTGGCCTGACCGCGACCGCTTTATCCTGAGCAAAGGGCACGGTGCGCCAGGGCTTTACGCCGTGCTGGCCGAGGCCGGTTATTTTGACAGGGAGCTACTGAACACGCTGCGCCAGCTCGGCAGCCCCTTACAGGGCCACGTGGACCGACGTATGACGCCCGGCGTCGAGGCTTCGGCCGGTAGCCTGGGCCAGGGGCTGTCCATCGGCATCGGCCTGGCGCTGGCAGCCCGGCTGGATCAGCGCGATTACCGCGTCTATGTGATGATCGGCGACGGCGAATCGGACGAGGGCCAGGTCTGGGAGGCGGCCATGACCGCCGCCAAGTACCATCTGGATAACCTGACAGCGATCCTGGACTTCAACCAGTATCAGCAGACCGGGCCGGTGGACCGGGTGATGCCCGCGCTGCGTCCGGTGCCCGACAAGTGGCGGGCTTTCGGCTGGCACGTCGTCGAAATTGACGGCCACAATTACCAGCAGATCCGTGCCGCCTTCGCTGAAGTGCGCGACGTGCGCGGCCGGCCCCAGATCATCGTCGCCCACACCATCAAAGGCAAGGGCATCCCGCTCATCGAGAATTCCGACCCCGCCGGTAACAAATATCACGGCGTCCCGCTCAAGCCCGATGAGGCGAAAGAAGCGCTGGCTCAGTTAGCCTAAAGAGGAACGCATACGATGAAGATCGGAAAACGCATCGGACTCAAGGATGGCAAGCCGACACGCGATGCCTTCGGTGAGGCGCTGCGCGAGTTGGGGCACGAGCGCCCCAACATCGTCGTCGTAGACGGTGATGTGGCCAATTCGACACGCACCGAGTGGTTCGCCGAGGATTTTCCAGAACGGTTCTTCAGCGTCGGTATCGCCGAGAGCAATCTGGTGGGCGTCGCCAGCGGTCTGGCAATGGCCGGCAAGGAGCCCTGGGCCGCCAGCTTCGCCTGTTTCATTATGTGCAACGCCTTCGACCAACTGCGCATGTCCGTGGCCTTCCCCAACCTGAACGTGAAGATCATCGGCAGCCACGCCGGGATCAGCATCGGTGAGGATGGCCCATCACAGATGGGCATTGAGGACGTGGCCCTGGCCTGCGCCCTGCCCAACTTCACCGTTGTCGTCCCGGCCGATGAACCCTCGACCAAGGCGGCGACACGGGCACTGGCCGAGCACGTCGGCCCGGCCTACCTGCGCACCGGCCGGCCCAAGTTCCCCATCGTCTACACCAACGGCTGCGATCACTTCCGCCTAGGCCAGGCCATCACCTTGCGCGACGGGAACGACGTGACACTGATTGGCAATGGGTTGATGGTCGCAGCCTGCCTGGAAGCCGCCGATCTGCTGGCCGACCACGAGATCGAGGCGCGTGTGCTCGACATGCACACGGTCAAGCCACTCGACGAGGTGGCTATAGCGAATGCCGCCCGTGACACCGGCGCGATCGTCACCGCCGAGGAGCACCTGCTGCGCGGCGGACTGGGCGCGGCGGTAGCCCAGGCAGTGGGGAAACTTTACCCGGTGCCCGTGCGTTCCATCGGCCTCGACGACACCTATGCCGAATCGGGCGACCCGGACCAGTTGCTCGAGGCCTACGGCCTCACCCCGGAGGCGATCACCCAGGCGGCCTTGGAACTGGTGGAGCAGAGGCGAGCGAACATGACGTGAACCCGCGGGGCATCGCTTTCGGTCTCATCGCCACAGCCATCTGGGGCGGGATGTACGTCGTGAGCAAAATCGTGCTGGACGTGATCCCGCCTTTTACGCTCCTGAGCCTGCGGCTGATCATTGCCGTGGTGATCATGGCTGCCGCCAACGCCGCACTGGGCGGGGAGTGGCCCAGGGGACAGGCAGCGCTGCGGCTGCTGGCAGTAGGAATGTTAGGCTTCGGCCTGTCGGTCGGGATGCAGTTTGTCGGAACGCGGCTCTCGACAGCGGCAAACGGTGCCCTCGTCACCAGTGCCTCACCTGCGTTTATCGTGGTGTTCGCCTACCTGCTGCTGGGCGAGCCGCTGACACGCCAGCGGCTATGGGCGCTGGCACTGGCGACGCTGGGTGCGGTCATCGTCGCGCTGGGAAACACGGGCGGAGGTGTGCAGGCGGGCTCGACTTTATGGGGCAATCTGGCGCTGATCATTGCCGCCGTGACCTGGGCATTGTATTCGGTGCTGGTCAAGCAAGCCGCCGCCGACCACGCCGTGCTCGCCGTCAGCCTGTATGCTATCGGCGGTGGGTTGTTGGTTACACTGGCCGTCGCACCGTTTGAGCTGGCGCGTCTGCCGTTCGGCGCTGTCTCTATGGATGTGGTCTGGGGCGTGCTTTATTTGGGTATCGCCTCGACGGCGCTGGCGATGTACCTGTGGAATAAGAGCCTGGCGCTCTTGGATGCGGGCGTGGTCTCGCTCCTCTTCTTTGCCCAGCCTGTCGTCGGGGCGTTCTTGGGCCATGTCTTCCTGCACGAGCCGCTTGGGCTGGCCTTCTACGCTGGCGGGGCGCTGATCCTGGCCGGGGTGGGGCTGGTGACCTGGCGCGGGCGAGCGGATAAGCTCAGGGGAACCTCCGGGGAAGTCAGAGGGACCTCTGACAGCGAGGTTGTCGTATGACTAAAATGGAGCTTCTGGAGAAACTGCGCAGCGGACGTGAGCGGCTGGAGGCAACTATCGCCGGGCTGGACGAGGCGGACATGGCCCGGCCAGGTGTCGTCGGCGACTGGTCGGTCAAGGACGTGCTGGCCCACATCGCAGCCTGGGAAGCGGAACTGGTGACAGCCTTGTGGTACATCACACTGGGCCGCCGCCCCCGTTTAGCCGACATCCGCAATGTAGACTCCTGGAACGCGCGGCGCTACCAGGAGAATAAGGACCGGCCCCTGGATCGCGTCCTGGCAGACTACCACGGCATCTACACGCAGCTCCTGCAACGTGTTGACAAGCTTTCGGACGATGAACTGAACGATCCAGGCCGCTATGACTGGACGCAAGGCAGGCCACTGGCCGACGTTATTGCGGAAAACAGCTACGCTCATGAGGAGGAGCACGCAGCGCAGATCGAAGCGTATCGGAAGACTGAGCGATGAAACACAGTGTGTTGTACGAGGAAGAGATACGGGCTGCATGCCAGGCGGTCACGGTTACGGACCGCAGCCTAATGGGACGGCTGCGTATCGCCGGGCGCGACCGGCTCGACTTCTTGCAGCGCATGTCCACCAACGATATGAGCCGGTTGACGCCGGGGCAAGGTTGTGTCACCGTGCTCACGACCGCCATCGGCCGCATTGTGGACCGGCTGACAGTGTACGCCGAGGCCGAGACGCTACTGGCCCTCACCAGCGAGGGCCAGGCGGAACTGGTGCGCCGTTGGCTGAGCCGGCATATCTTCTTCATGGACCAGGTGACGCTGACGGACGAGACTGAGACGACTGGCCTATTGGCGCTCTACGGACCGCGTGCCGGGGAATTGGTCCAGGCGGCGTTGGGTGTGGATGCAACGGCTCTGCCGCGCTACGCCTGGCAGCGCACCTTCTGGAATGGGGCTGAGGTGACCATCGCGGCGACTGAGGCTCTCACCCCCCTAGCCCTCCTCTCCCAAAGCTCTGGGAGAGGGGGGATGGGGGATGAGAGCGGTGCCTTCTACCTGATCGCACCGGCTGAGGTTGTGCCGGGGTTGTGGGCGCGGCTGTTGGACGCTGGTGCCAGCCTGGGAGTGCGGCCGATGGGTGAAGAAGCTTACGAGGCCCTGCGCATCGCGGCCGGTCAGCCGCGCTTTGGCCGCGAGTTAAGCGAAGAGTACATCCCGCTCGAAGCCGGCTTGTGGGATGCCGTCAGCTTCAGCAAGGGCTGCTACATCGGCCAGGAGATTATCGCCCGCATGGAGAGCCGGGGCAAGCAAGCCCGCCAACTGGTGGGCTTGCGGCTGGCGGCGCTGCCGCCGGCGGGCGAGGTCATCCTCCAGGCCAGTGGCCAGCGCATCGGCCGGCTCACCAGCGTGGCACGCCTGCCAGAGGGTGTGGTCGGGCTGGGTTATGTGCGCACGGCCTATGCCACGCCCGGCACCCCCCTATCCGCCGTCGCCGCCGGGCAGGAGATCGCCGCCGAGATCAGCTTCGTAGTTGGGTCCTCTCCGCTGGCCGGCTGAGCCGGCCAGCGATTAAGGTACTCAACGGATGCTCAAAAGCAGATTAAGGAATCTCGCATCAATAGCGCAACAGCGCTCCGATGCCGCCGGCCTCCTTCAAGGCCGGCACATCCTGCACCACCTCGACGACTCCGCCCTGCTCGATCACCTGCTCGATAATGCTCTCGACCACATCGGGGATCTCGCGGATCTCACTGCCGCAGAAAGGGCACTCCGCCAGCGCCTGGGCGGTGACGTAACCACAGCCCTGGCACTGGTAGCCGGGGGCATGGTAGCCCTCGCTGACCGCCAGCACCTGGATGCGCCCTTCATGCAGCGCCCCCAGCGTGTCATCCAGCCGGACGACACCGTTGGTCCCTTTCGCTGCCGCCGTGATAATCTTATCCACCAGTTCCAGTTCGCGTTCGTGGTCATAGGCTGTGATGATCTCAATCGCGCGCGCCAATACCTCGTTTTCCGCGGCGTTCATGTTAAGTGCTACGCTACCCACGACGTGCTCTTGCAGCGGCTTGGGCAGTAGGCTACGAAACTGGGCCACAGTCTCCTCCGTGCCTCCCAAAATGAGCCGCTCGACCCCGTGTGCCTGACAGAAGCGGGCCGTCAGGTCGGCAGCCTCGCGCAGGTTACGCAGGGCAGTCTGCTCCACACGCGCGGCCGTATGGCCGGCATCGCCGACGCGGTGGCCTGCGCCGGCCACCGTGGCTCCCCCGCCACCCTTGACGCGCCGCACCTCTTCGCCCAGCGTGCCGGCCGTCTCGACCAACCGACCGAGATGAAACAGATATAACTTGGCCCCCTGGCGGTCCACCAGAGCGACGGCAAAGCGGCCATAGCGATCCATGATGTCCGCCAGTGGCTTGACGTAGGGCTTGTCGGCGACCCGCGCCAGGCTGCGCAACTGCACCGGCAGCGAGTAAGCCCGCCAGAACCCGGCTGCCGCACACGAGAACATCGCCACCGCCCGCCCCGACCAATCGTACTCGCGCTCGATGTAGCGTTCGACCGCTTCAATGTCGGCCGGGCTGGTCTGATCGGCCACATCTTCCAACAGGTGCCGTAACCGCAGCTTATAGGCATCGGTCTTATGCCAGGTCGGATCCACGTTCAGATACACGCTGAGTACAGGCTGTCCATTCGCTTCAAAACCCACCAACTCGTTGACATCAATACTATAGGCGCTCTGGTTTGACATGGGAGTCTCCTTTTGTTTGGGTCAGCACAGTCGGCTTAGCAGGGATCAGCCCCGCTCGGCCAGCGTGGCCGTCAGTATCAAAGTCTGATTGCCACGCACGACCGTCAGTTGCACCTGATCGCCCACGCGCTTATGAGATTCCAGGTAAATGGTCAGATCGTCGCGGGTCGCCACCGGCCGCCCATCCACCGCGATCAGAATGTCGCCGCCGGTCAGAACCGGCCGGCCACGGGCATCGCGGCGAACCGTAGCCGCACGCAACCCGGCCTGGTCGGCCGGGCCCCCGGGAGCCACCTGGATGATCAGGAGCCCTTTCTGGGGCCCATCTGGGCTGGGGGTAATCTCGTAGGTCAATTCATAGCTGTCGAAGCCCAACGTGGGGTGGGGATAGCGGCCCTGGGCGATGAGTTCGGGCACCACCCGCTTCACAATATCCACCGGCACGGCGAAGCCGATGCCGACCGAGCCGCCACTGGGCGACTGAATCGCCGTATTGACGCCGATCACCCGCCCTCGCGAATCCAGCAGGGGTCCGCCGGAGTTGCCCGGGTTGATGGCTGCATCCGTCTGGATGGCTTCGCCCAACGCCGGCCCGTTCTCACGCTCGATGGTCCGGCCCAACGCGCTGATCACCCCCGTCGTCAGGGTACGATCCAGCCCAAAGGGGTTGCCGATAGCCAGCACACGTTGGCCCACGTGCAGGTCGGCCGAGCTACCCAGCTCCACAGGATGCAGGTGGGTCGGAGCCACGCTGATCTGGAGCACGGCCAGGTCATAGTAGGCGTCGGCGCCAATGACCCGCGCCGCTGCCGAGGTGCCATCGGCCAGGACGACCTCCACCTCTTCAGCATTGGCGATCACATGGTTATTCGTCACAATCCGGCCCTCCATATCCAGGACGAAGCCGGAGCCAGTGCCCTCGCTTGGGACCGGGCCACGGAAGAAGTCGAATACCTGCGAGCGGCTGGTAATGTGGACAACCGATGGGCTGACACGATCATAGATGTTGATGAAGACCTGTTCCTCGACATCAACCGCTTGAAGTGCCTCCGCCGGCAACGGAGTCGGCGTGGCCACGATCACGACCGGCGTGGCCGTCGGTCGTGTACTCAGGTTCAGCGTGCCGGCTGCGTTGCACGCCAGCGCGAACAACGCCAACACGGCCAGCCACCACCAACGCCGCACTATGGCCTCGCCCCCAATTTGACCTGGATATCCATCTTCCGACCGTCGCGGAGGACCGTCAGCGTAACCGTCTGTCCGACCTCGGTGTCGCTGACCAGGTAGCTGATCAAGTCAGAGAAGTCGCGCACCTCGCGCCCATCAATCGCGACGATCAGATCACCGCCGGCTCGCAACTGGCCCAACCCGACGTCCCGCGTCCCGGCACGAATGCCGGCCTGATCCGCTGGGCCGCCTGGCGTGACCTCGGTGACGTATGCACCCGTGCTCTGAGGTAGGCCCAGCGCCCTCTGCGTCTCCAGGTCGAGCTGGTCGGTGGCTGAAATGCCCAACCACGGGTACGTGTAGCGCCCGTCCTTGATCAGCGCCGGGATAATGCGCTTCACCGTATTAATCGGCACGGCGAAGCCGATGCCGGTGTTAACGAACTGGCCATTCCCCCCCGGCGTCGTCGAACGGATGGCGCTATTGATGCCGATTACCCGCCCGTGCGAATCGAGCAACGGGCCACCGGAGTTACCGGGGTTGATAGCCGCATCGGTCTGGATGACGTTCGGGTTGGAGAAGCGGCCCGTCCCCAGCCCGGGGGCGGTGCGCTCCGACTGGAGCGTGCGTCCCAACCCACTGACGATACCGGCAGTCATCGTGCTCTGCAACCCAAAGGGATTGCCGATAGCAATAACGCGCTGACCGACCTTCACCGTGCTGGAGTCACCCAGTTCGACCACTGTCAATTGGTCAGCCGGTACATCCACTTTAAGGACGGCGATGTCAGCATCCTCATCATGGCCGATCTCCCTGGCCTCCACGCGCGTCTTGTTGGTGAACACAATTTCGATGCGGTTGGCGCCGGAGATCACGTGGTAATTGGTGACAATATGACCCTCTTTATCGATCACGAAGCCCGAACCGCTGCCCAGGTCTGTCTGGATATAGACAACGGCCGGGCTGACGCGCTCATAGATGCTGACGAACAGTGCCTCCTCAGTATCCAGGCCTTCAACTGGGGGCGGCGCAGCCACCGTAACAGGCATGGCCGATACAGTCGCCTGCGCCGGCGGTGTAGTCGCTACCGGCTGGGCCGTCCCCTGGACGGGGGGGATGGCCGGAGGCGCAAATGTGTTACAGGCCAAAGCCAACAGTCCCAGAATCAGCCACGGCCAGAGGTGTTTTCTCATCTATTTGCCCATCCTTTGGCGTACTGACGGCCGCCGTCTACGGAGCCGGGCCAGTTCCTCAAAAAGCTCACGTTCGCGTGCGCTCAGGTTGAGCGGGATTTGAATCTGCACTTTAGCCAGCAGGTCGCCCCGCTCGCTCGGATGGCGCAGATGGGGCATGCCCTTACCGCGCAAGCGGAAAGTGCGTCCCCCTTGTGTCTCCGGCGGGATGCGCAGCATCACGCTGCCATCGAGTGTTGGCACCTGGACCTCACCGCCCAGCACGGCCGTGTACAGGTCCACCGGCACATCCACATACAGGTCAGAACCCTCCCGCCGGAAGTGCTCATGGGGCAGGACCGTCACCCGCAAATACAGGTCGCCCGCCGTTCCACCCAGGCCGGGAGCCCCCTCGCCGCTGATGCGCACCCGTGAGCCGGTCTTGACCCCCGGTGGGATTCTGATCTCCAACCGCCGCCCGTCCTTCTCCAGGATACGCTGGGTGCCGTGGAAGGCCTCTTCGAGCGTGATCTCAACCGGCTGCTCGATGTCCTGGCCGGTCAGCGGAGTGGTGCGGCGGCGGCTCCCCTCGTCAAAGCGCACCCGACGGCGGGTCGCCTCACCGGTCGGGCTGCCGCCGAAAAGGAAGTTGAACAGATCAGAGAACGCGCCAAAGCCACCCTGGCCGAAGGGTTCGCCATAAAACTCGTAGTGCACGCCAGGGCCCGCACCCTGCGTCCCAAAACCGGCCGCCCATTGGCTCCAATCGAAATCGCGTGGGTCGCGTCCGGCTCCCTGCCATTGCTGCCAGGACGAACCAAGCCGGTCATACTTGGCCCGCTTCTCCGGGTCGCTGAGCACCTCGTAGGCCTCGTTGATCTCCTTGAAACGCTCTTCAGCTTTGGGGTCGCCGGGGTTTACGTCGGGATGATACTGGCGGGCCAGCTTGCGGTAGGCTCGCCGGATGTCCTTCTCACTGGCATTCTTATCAACACCCAGGATCCTGTAATAGTCCTTGTACTCCATAGCCACTACTTCTCATCTGACCCGTTTGGGCTTCATGTTACGTATTCATAATAGCATAGAATGGTCCGCCCGCCAAGATAGAATTTGTGGAAAAGCATCCCACTTGCCACCGCCCGTCTGGCAGGGTATGATAGTGGCGGCGGAGACGCTGGGCTGACACAGTCCGGCGTCTTCGTCCTTAGTTGAAATGTGAGCCTGAGTCTGCCGACGATGAACCCTGCGTCTGAATCGCCGGCCGCCCGGCGGCCGCTAACATACATGAGTTCCGGGGGCGCCCGCAGTGGCTCCGACCGTGGCGGCCTGGCGCGCCTTGCGCTCAGTGCCCTGGCGCTCATCCTGCCCTTCGAACTGCGCACCCCCTGGCTGAGCATCGGCGGTGCCTTCGTCATGACGGACGTCGAGCTGGTCGCGGCGGCAGTCCTGCTCCTGTGGGGGCTGAGCTTGATCGTTGAGCGACGCCTGCCCCGCATCGGGGTCACCGGAGCATGGGCCGTCGTCGCCCTGGCGGGAGCGATGCTGCTCTCGGCGGCCCTGGCCCCCACGGATAAAGAAGCCGCGCTCAAGTTCAGCCTGCGGAGCATGACCGGCATGGCGGTCTTCTTCGCGGCAGTGGACTTGCTTCGGACACAATCACAGCGCCGGCCGGTGCTGATAGCGTTGACCGCTGGCGCTGCGATCTCAGCCACTTTGGGCTTGCTCGAAGGCCTGGGCGTCCCGGCTGTGTCCGGCATATTGAGCGCCTTTAGAACCGGCCCCAGCCGCATCGGTGGCTTCTTGCGCACGAGCGGCACATTTGAGTATGCCAACATCGCCGCGATGTTCTGGGAGGCAGTGCTGCCCCTTGCCCTGGTGACAGTTGCCAGCAGTCAGGGGTCATGGGTCAGAAAACCGGCCCCTGATCACCGGCCCCTGATCACAGCCCTATGCTTGCTGGCCCTGGGCATCCTGGGCGAGGCGCTGATCCTGACCTTCAGCCGGGCCGCCTGGATCGGCGCTGCCACGGCGCTGGCGGCAGTGACCCTGGCTGCGTGGCGTCGGGGCGACCGGTCACTCGTCCGGTATGCGCTCGCGGTTGGAGGGGTGATAGCCCTCTTAGGGGTGGGGACCTACGCGGCAACGCCGGTCATGGCGGCCCGGATACGCTCGGAGAACGACAGCGCCTGGTACCGGGTCACCTATGCATCGCCGGCGTCTATCACGTTAGTCGCGGGTGAATTGTCACAGATCACGGTCACCGTGCGCAACGAGAGCGTAATCACCTGGCCGGCAGCAGGGCCGCAGCGAGTGGCGCTCAGCTATCACCTGTTCGCGCCTGACACGCGCAACGTCATTCAGTTTGAGGGGGCACGCACCTACCTGACCGACGATCTGCCGCCAGGACAGGCGGTGACGCTGGGGGCATGGATATTTGCGCCCCGCGCACCGGGACGCTATTCCCTGATGTGGGACATGGTCCAGGAGAATACCATATGGTTCAGCCAGAAAGCGGGTGACGCCGCCCTCATACCGTTGGAAGTCACGGCTGCGGGCGCAACCGGGCAGCCAGCCAGGCAGCCTGCTAGCGGCCAGCGGTTAACCGGTTTCACTCAGCCTTCGCGGCTGATGCTGTGGAGCATTGCCTGGCAGCTTTTCCGCGAGCAGCCGCTATTGGGCATCGGCCCAGACAATTTCCGCCATCGCTATGGCCCCTACACCGGCTCCGACAAATGGGACGACCGCATCCATACCAACAATATGTTCATTGAAGCCTTCGTTAACCTGGGTGTGATCGGTGGGACAATCTTCTTGATCGTGATAGGAATGGGGCTGATCTGGCCATTAAGAGCCGTAGGTAGCGGGCCGGGGGCCGGGGGCAGTAACACGATCCTGGCGATCGGGCTGCTGGGTGCTATCGTCGCCTTCGCGACACACGGCCTGGTAGACTACTTCCTCGAATTCACACCGACGTATCTGCTGTTCTGGCTGGTCCTGGGGCTGAGCGCCGGATTATGGCACCATCGCGGTGAGGAGGCTCGCAACCGGCTTGTCTGAGATGCAACGGCCACCGGTCAATTCGCCGGGGCCGACTTCCGTCCGCTCGACGGCTATCTGGATCGGAAGAGCCGCCGTTTACATCGGCCTGTTCGCAGTGTGCTGGGGTGGGCGCTGGCATCGCCCGACTGTGCAGTCACCCCTGCCCGGACTGGAGCCGGGTTCACCCTGGCTGATCCCGGCCATTGGCGGCGGGCTGGGCCTGGTTGGGCTGACCGTGATTGGCCCACGCGGGCTGGCTGCCGCCTGGCGCGGGCCACGCAAATGGATCAGTGGCGCATTGCTGACGCTGGCGCTCTTGACGGCACTGACCGCGCCTCTGGCCACCGACCCGGCCGTCGCGCTCATGTCCAGCTTGCGGCTGGCACTGCTCTGGCTGATCTTTGTCAGCATCGTTCAGCTCTCAGCATCGGACTGGCGGCCGGTTGCCGATCAGCGGCTTTCGCCCTTTACCGTCCCCTCTCTCTCCGCCATCGCGCTGGCGCTTGGCATGGGGTTGCAAGCGCTTGTAGCGCTACTGCAATTCGTGCACCAGGGATCGGTTGGCCTGCCGGCTCTGGGGGAGCTCGACCTGATTCCCAGCCAGTATGGGACGAGCGTATTGCAGGCCAACGGTCACGTCTGGCTGCGCGCCTACGGCCTGTCGGCTCATCCCAACATCCTGGGCGGCTACCTGGCCGTGAGCCTGTTGGCCTTGCTCGGCCTGCTGGTGCTGGCACCCTTCTCGTTGCCTGACAAAGCCTGGGCCTGGGGGTTACCACTGCTGGGGCTGGGAGTCATCGGGCTGATCGTGAGCTTCTCACGCTCGGCCTGGCTGGGGCTGCTGGCGGGCCTGGCTTTCCTGGGCCTGGCGCTGAGAATAGAGGGCCTACGTACTCTATGGCGTGCGCGTGGTGGCCGCCTGATGGCCGCAGTGGGGATGAGCGTGCTGGTCGCGGCTGTGACCCTCGTAAGCGTGGGCGATCTGCTATTGGCACGGCTGACACCAACTTCGAATGAACTTGAGTTCCGTTCTGTGGAAGAGAGGCTGCAATACCAGGACCTGGCATTGGACCTCATCCGCAAACATCCGCTGGGCATCGGCGGCGACAATTTCCCGCTGGTCGCCAATACGATATACCACGACGACCGGCAGGCACGTCCCCACAATGTCCCGCTGTTGGTGACGGCCGAACTGGGGCCAGTGGGGGGCCTCCTCTGGCTCATTCTGGCCGTTGTGCCACCCCTGGCTGCCTGGCGGTCAATCCGGCGTTATGGGCTGAGCCACCCGTGGTCTGTGGTCTACGCCGCCGGCCTCATTGCCGTCCTCGTGATCAGCCTGTTCGACTACTACTTCTGGGCATCAACGCGAGGGGCTGTGCTCTGGGCCGCGCTCCTGGGTCTATGGGCAGCCGAACCCCTGGATGACGAGGCGACATGAGCACGAGTGCGAGTGAGAACGCTACGCCCGCCACCATCTCGCAGCCAGAAGCGGGCTTAAGCCCGGTGGACGCGGTCGGTTTTGCCCCGGCACTGGCGCGACGTATCAGCGTCAACGCCGCTGCTAAGCTGGCCGCTGAACTCATCGGCCGGGCAGCTCAGTTCGGTTTCACCATCCTGGCAGCGCGACGGCTGGCCGAGGCCGACTTCGGCGCGTACGCCTATGGTCTGGCCCTGGGCTTCGTCCTGGCCCAAGCAACCGATCTCGGGCTTCAGATTATCGTCACGCGCGAGGTAGCGCGGAACGAAGCAGCCGCACCCCGGACCGTCGGCATAGCGCTTGGGCTGAAACTGGTCCTCTCTGCGCCTGTGCTCGCTCTCCTGGCTGGGCTGAGCCTGGCCCGACCCGCTGCCGCCACACGTGGGCCGATCCTGGCGCTGGGCGCATCCATGCTTCTCTTTTCTTATGTCGAGTTCTTCGGCTACGTGTTTCGGGGCCGGCAACAACTGATGGATGAGGCATTGCTGATTAGCCTGGCCCGTGCCTGTCCCGCCGTCCTGGGGGCCGGGCTGATCCTGGCCGGTGGAGGCCTGGCAGGTCTGGCCTGGGTGACATTGGCTGCGACGGCCGGAGCGGCTCTCCTGGCTTACGGCCGGTTGCGGGCACGGGGCGTCGTGCCGCTGCTCCAATTCGACCGGCAGGTGACGGGTCGCACCGCCCTCTGGCTACTGCACCAGGCTCTGCAGTTGGGGATCGCCATCGGCCTATCCATCCTCTACACGCGCACAGCCTTCTTCCTCTTGGAGCCGCTGCGCGGGCTGGCGGCAGTCGCCATCTACAACCTGGCCTATGGCTTATACGAGCCACTACAGATCCTGCCTGCCGCACTGCTGGCGGCAGTATTCCCGGTTTTCGCCCAAAGCGTCGCCAGCACGGCCCCGGCGGGTGCGCCTCAGGCGGCTACCAGATCACAGCGTGACGACACCGCCGCCTGGTTGCAGCGGCGAACGCTTGGCCCGCTGGCGCTGATGAGCCTGGTGCTGGTTCCGGCCGGCGTCTTGACTGCGCCGTTTCTGATCAACCTGCTATATGGCAGGCCGGACTATGCTGAGGCCGGCCCCGCTCTCCAGATCATGATGCTGGCCGTGCCCCCCATGTTCATCACCTATGCCCTGACCCACTTCCTGATCGCGTTGGGACAACAACGCTGGAATGCTTTGCTCTCGCTGGTGGCACTGGTCAGCAACATTGCCCTGAACCTGGCTCTGATCCCGGCGCTGGGCCCGCGTGGCGCGGCGCTTGCGCTGGCGTTGAGTGAGGCTATACTCTTCGTCTTCGCTCTGAGCCTTTGGAGGCGTTTTTCTCTGACGAAGTAAAACCATGGAACGGTTGATCGGTTATGACGCGACGCCATTGGAGGGTATCCGCTCCGGTGTAGGTCACTATACAGCCCATCTGCTAGCCCATCTGGTGGCACAGGAGGACCGCTGGCGCTACTTACTGCTCGCCAACCGGCCACTCAACGGCCAGGCAAAGGGCTCGCCCGCTTTGCTTCAGCCGTCCGGTCCATACTTCCCGGTGCGCTCCCTGTGGATGCAGGGGCTGCTGCCGCTGGTGCTGCGCTCGGCACAGCCGGCGCTATGCCACTTCACCAACTTCATCGCCCCCCTGTTGCTGCCCTGCCCGGCGGTCGTCACCATCCATGACATGTCGCTCTTCCTCTACCCAGAGACGCAGCCGCGTAAGAGCCTGCTCCTGGTGCGCAGTCTGCTGCCGTTGGTCGCGCGGCGGGCGGCTGCGATCATCACGGTGTCGCACAGTGCTGCGCGGGATATCGCCCGTGTCCTGGGGAACCAGGTCTCCATGGAGAAGGTGCGCGTGATCTATGAGGCTGCCGCCGGCCGGTTCCGCCCGGTGACCGCACCGGCAGCGCTGGAACGGGTGCGCCGCCGCTACCGGCTGGAACGCCCGTTCATCCTCTACGTCGGCACAATTGAGCCACGCAAGAACCTGTTGCGACTGGTTGAAGCCTATGCCCTGCTCAAGCGACGCGGCCTGCCACATCAACTGCGGCTGGTCGGCTCCTGGGGCTGGAAATACCAGGCACTGTGCCAGCGTATCGCTGGGTTGGGGCTGGAGCCGGATGTGGTCTTCAACGGCTATCTGCCCGACGAGGACCTGCCGGCGCTATACACACTGGCCGATGTCGTGACCTTTCCCTCACTTTACGAAGGATTTGGCCTGCCGGTGATCGAGGCCATGGCTTGCGGCACACCTGTCGTCTGCTCGAATATCCCCGCCCTGGCCGAGATCGCCGGTGGTGCTGCCCTGCTGGTGGATCCATATCGTAGTGATGAGCTGGCCGAGGCTCTGGCGCAGGTTCTCACCGATCGGGCAACCGCCGAAGCCTTGCGCAGCCGCGGCCTGGCGCGCGCCGCCCAGTTCTCATGGCAACAGGCCGCCCAAGAGACGCTTCAGGTCTATGAAGAGGTCTACACACGGGGCAGCCTGGCGCCCTCTCCCTTCGCCGCGCTCAGGGCAGGTCCTTCGCCGCGCTCAAGATGACGATCTCTTGAGCCATTGCAACTCACCCCAAGCAGGGCTATAATTTCCTATAGGATTCTGGCCGAGCTGTGCATAGAATAGAAATGGGAGAGCGCAAAACGTAAGGGTACACATACGTTTTGCGCTTTAGAATCTCAGATGGCCGAGGGATCGAAGCTCAGATACATCCTGTTTGACCTGGACGACACGATCTATCCGCGCAGCAGCGGGCTGATGGACATCGTGGGTAGCCGCATCCGGCAGTTCATCGTAAACCAACTGCATCTCCAGCCTGAGGTCGCTGAGGCATTGCAGCGCCGCTACTACCAGACCTACGGCACATCGCTGCGCGGCCTGCAGGACGAGTATCATATTGACCCTGAGGCCTATCTCGCCTACGTCCACGACATTCCCCTGGAAGACTACCTGCAGCCCGACCCGGAACTCGACCGCATCCTGGGTTGCATCCAGTTGACCAAGGTCATCGTGACCAACGGCAGCGCCGAACATGCACGGCGCGTGCTCAACCGGCTGGGCATCGCCCATCATTTCCGCAGCATCGTTGACATCCGCGCGCTCAATTTCTTCAATAAGCCCGACCCACGTGCCTACGAACGTATCCTTGAGCTATTGCAGGCGCAACCGTCGGAGTGCATTCTCGTGGACGATGCTCCGCGCAACCTCGCCCCGGCCAAACGACTGGGCATGACCACCATCCTCATGGACGGCGATGCCGAAGACGGTGTGGACTACCATGTGGCTTGTATTGCAGACCTGCGCCAGGTTCTGACGCCGCTGGGGTGCTTTAATGACGGAGCGCGGCCGTCGCCAGAAACATCAGGCGGAAAAGCATAAAGCGCGCAGTGTGATCTACGGCCTGGCCATGGCGATGCCCTGGGCGGGCCGCTTGAGTTCATGTCGCTCGCCGGCATCAAAGCGCGCTACGGGCCCCGCAGGGTCTGCGCGATCTGCCCGATCCCGCTCTGTTCACCGACGATACTCAGATGAGTCTGGCAATCGCCGAAGCGCTGCTCGAAAGTGCGGCCAATTCCAAGGGCGATTCCGCCGGCCTGGGTAGCGCGCATGGACGAGGGCGAACTTCAAGCCTGCTGTTTCGTCTGGACAAAGTAGGTGGTCCCTGCCACCCGCCGCGCAATCCGCCGGTCCGTCACTGCCATGGCATAGCTCGCCAGTTCGTCCGGCGCGACCCAGCGCCAGGCGGCGCAACCGAGGGCTTGCGGCTGGCCACTGACATGACGGCAGGTGAAGGCGTGCAGGGTGATGCGAAAATGGGTGTAAGCATGGGCCAGGGTCAATAGTAGCGGTCCCACCTCGACCTCGATGCCCAGTTCCTCACGCAGTTCGCGCCGCAGACAGTCCTCCAGCGTCTCGCCCGGCTCCTGCTTCCCTCCGGGAAACTCCCATAGCCCGCCGAGTAAGCCGCCGGGCCGCCGCTGCGCCAGGAGCACACAGCCATCGTGCCAGATGACACCGGCGGTTACGTTGTAGTGGGGCAGCGCCCGACGCGGCGCTCTGACCGGCAGGCTCTCCTGCTCGCCACGACGGCGGGCCTCACATAGCTCGGCGACCGGGCAGACCGGGCAGCGGGGCGCGTGCGGCGTGCACACCGTCGCCCCTAGCTCCATGAGCGCCTGGTTGTAGTCGCCAGTCCGGCCAGGCGGCACCAACCCGGCAGCCAGTTCCCACAAGCGGCGCTCGACCGCTGGCTGACGCGGGTCCTCGGCGACGCGAAAGACGCGGCACAGGACCCGGCGCACATTGCCGTCAAGCACGGGGGTGTCCTGGTTGAAGGCGATGCTCAGGATGGCGCCGGCGGTATAGCGGCCGATACCCGGCAGGCGGGCCAGCGCCGCCGGATCGGCGGGAACCTGGCCGCCGTGCTCCGTGACGATGCGCCGGGCGGCGGTGTGTAGGTTGCGGGCGCGGGCGTAGTAGCCCAACCCTTCCCAGGCCTTGAGCACATCGTCGGGCGAGGCGGCCGCCAGCGCCTGGACCGTGGGGAAGCGAGCCAGGAAACGTTCGTAGTAGGGGATAACCGCCTGGACCTGGGTCTGTTGCAGCATGACCTCAGCCACCCAGATAGCGTACGGATCGCGGCTGCGGCGCCAGGGCAGGTCGCGGGCCTGCGCAGCGTACCAGGCGAGAAGGCGGGAGGAGAAGTCATCACGACTCATCAGCACGATGATAGCGCGGAATAAGCCAGATCGCCAGGGGGAAGCTCGAAGGGGAGAAAGCCCCCTTCCAGGGAAGGGGGGTTGGGGGTTAGGTCGATTCTATGGTAAGATTCATCCCTATGAAGATTGACGCCGCCCTGGCTCTCTCCTCTCTGCGTGATGTGCCCGCGGCAGCCCGGGCCGCTGAGGCCATCGGCTTCGACGGGCTGTGGTTCAATGAGACCCAGCATGACCCTTTCCTGGCGCTGGCGCTGGCCGCCGAACACACCCATCGTATCGAACTGGGCACTGCTGTCGCCATCGCCTTCGCCCGCAGCCCGACCGTCCTGGCTTACACCGCCTGGGATCTGGCGGCACTCTCTAGCGGACGTTTCATCCTGGGCCTTGGGACGCAGGTGAAGGCTCACATCGAGCGCCGCTTCGGCATGACCTGGGAATCGCCCGCGCCCAAGCTGCGCGAGGCGGTCCAGGCTATCCGGGCGCTGTGGGATTGCTGGCAGAACGGGACCCCTCTCAACCTGCGTGGCCGCTTCTACAAACTCACGCTGATGACCCCCTTCTTCACCCCCGGCCCAATCGCTCACCCGGCCATCCCCATCTACCTGGCCGGTGTCAATCCGCCGCTCTGCCGGCTGGCAGGCCAGGTCGCCGACGGCTTCCACGTGCACCCTTTCCATACGCGGGACTATCTGCAAGACGTCATCCTGCCCAATATCGTTGCCGGTGCAACTGAAGCCGGTCGGACGCGGCAAGATGTGCAGGTGTCGGCGACGGTTTTCGCTATCGTCGGCGATGGCGCTGCCGAGCAAGCGGCGCTGCGGCAGATAGTGCGCCAGCAGATCGCGTTCTATGGCTCAACTCCCTCATATCAAGGTGTATGGGCACAGCATGGCTGGGAGGCCACCGGCAGGCAATTATCGGCACTGGCCTCACGCGGCCGCTGGGCCGAGATGCCGGCCCAGATCAGCGATGCCCAGGTCGAGGCCTTCGCTGTCAGCGGGACCTGGGATGAACTGCCAGACCGCCTGTATGCCCGGTACGCCGGTCTGCTTGACCGGGTCACACTATACCAGCCGTTCGTCCCGGGTAAGGACGAAAGCGGCTGGCTGAGAGTCGTGGCCGCGTTTCACGGAGCGAGTCACAGGAAGTGAGGAGGACGGGCGCAATACGCGCGCCCCGTCTGGCGAGGTAGGGGCGGGCCAACCCCGTCCCGCTCTTTAGAGTTCTTCTTCTACGGGCGTCTCATCGCGCCTTCTGAAGCGGTAGGTAATCCGGCCCCGGGTCAGATCATAGGGCGACAATTCCACCCGCACCCGGTCGCCCAACAGGATGCGGATGTAGTATTTGCGCATTCTGCCGGAGAGATAGGCCAGCACCTCATGACCGTTATCCAGCTCCACCCGGAACATCGTCCCCGGCAGCGCCTCGACGATCGTGCCTTCGACTTCGATCTTCTCCTCTTTGGACTTGGCAGGCATACGCTCCTTTCTATCAGTAGCCAGCCACCAGTAGCCAGTACTGACGACTGGCTACTGACGACTGAGAGAGGAGCTACTCCAGCTCCTCCTCAAACTGACGCCGCTCACGCCGGCGGGCGCGGCGGATCGCTCGCTTCTTTTCAATACGCCGCAGCTCGCTCTTAGACACATACCAGCGCTTACGCCGGACCGTGCTCAACACACCGCTTTTCATCACCTTCTTGCGAAAGCGCCGCAGCAGGCTCTCCTGCGTTTCGTTCGGCCGCAATGTCACTGACGTCATCCCTTCACCTCCTCTCGCCCTTCGACTTCCTCAGCACCTGCATCTCTATCCCCCGAAAAATATACGCCGATTCATGCGACTTTGGTTCACTCAGGATGACTGTGGGGCGACCTGTGGCTTGTCCTGAGCCTGGACCTGTTGGCTACCCCCATCGGGTGATGACTGGCTCGCCTGGCGCTTGGCCAGCCAGCGGTTGCGTTCGCGCTCGCTGACGTCCTTCAGACTTAACCCGATGCGTTGTAGCTCCGGCTCAATGCTGACAATACGCAGCACCAGCCGCTCGCCTTCGCTCAGCACGTCCTGGGGCTGGGAAGGCGGCGGGGAGCTAATCTGCGAGATATGCAGTAGCCCATCCAATCCCGGTTCGATCTCGACAAACGCGCCAAAGGGAGCCAGGCGGCTGACTGTGCCTTCGACCAACTGGCCCACGTAGTAGCGTTTCTCGACATCGGCCCAGGGATCGGGTTGCAGGCGCTTCAGGCTGAGCGCGATGCGCTTGCGCTGCGGATCTACCCGCAAGACATATACCTCGATCTCCTGGCCGACCTTAAGTAGTTCACGCGGATGCCGCAGCCGTCCCCAGCTCATCTCCGAGATATGAATCAGGCCATCGGCACCGCCCAGGTCCACGAACGCGCCGAAGTCGCGTATGCCGGTCACAACACCCCGCCGCACCTGGCCCTCGGCCAGGTCGCTGATCAGCCGTTCCTTGCGCAAATCGCGCCAATCACGTTCCGCCTCGCGCTGTGACAGGACCAGGCGACGGCGGGGATGAACTTCGATCACCTTAAAGCCGAAGCTCTGCCCGACCATGCTTTGCAGGCGGCGCTGGCGCTCATCCTCCGGCAGGCCCTGCGGCAAGCCACTCACATGCGAGGCCGGCACGAAGCCCCGGATGTCGCCGAACTTGACGATCAAGCCACCCCGGTTAGTGCCGACGACACGCCCTTCCCAGACCTCACCGCTCTTCAGATAGCGCTCCGCGACGAGCCAGTCCTTGTTGAGCAGCGCCTGGTGGATGGAGACAATCAGGTTGCCTTCCTCATCTTCCGGCCGGACGATAAACGCCGGCACCTCAGCGCCAACCTGGATGGTCTCCCGCTCCTGTGGGCTGAGCTGTTCGATATCGCTGATAGGCACAAAGCCATCGCGCTTGAGCCCCAGGTCCACGATCACGCCATCGCGGTCTATAGACACGACCGTACCCATGCGAATGTCGCCGCGCTGGGGCCGCTCGTAGCTATACGCCTCCTCCAGAAACGTCTGTAATTCGGTTGGTTCCTCTGCTTCCGCACCTGATCTCGCCATAGAATAACAAAACGCCCGGCAAACACTTCCGCCGTTATCAGACAAACGGCCCTTGCCGAGCGGTGGTGGTCCGGGTGAATATAGGCTCGCGGCTGTTCGCCGGTAACTGAGTTACTCGTCTGTCATGCGCTGACCTGATCGACCTTCGCCAAGATGGGCGGCAGACCCCTAAGCCGCCGGACCCCACACGCTAGCTCCATCAACGCTGAAATGATCCTAATCTGCTTTCATTCTACACCCGAAGGGATCATTTGTCAATCTGCTTTCAGCTATGGGGGCGTATTCCATATTTGGGGCAAATTTGTCGCGACTTCTGCTCAAGGTGATATTGCTCAGAGCCTGCTCTGCTCCTACTAGGGGTGACCACCTCGCCCCCAGACTGAAACGCACCCGATCCGGCGGCCTCTGGTGAATATCCGCGATTCGCGGTATAATGTGCCTGTGTCCAACCAGGGCGAAGCCATGGGGGCTCCGGCCGTGACGCTGAAGCGTTGTCCCGTATGCGAGCGGCGCGTCGGCAGCCAGGACGAATTTTGCTGGATGTGCGGTGCCGATCTGACCGCTCCGCCCACGCCGGCCGCCGAGCCACCGATCGCCGAGCTGCGTCTGCCGGTCCCGGATGAAGCCGCTGTCGCGGAACCGCAGGAGATCGCCGAACCGCAGACCGCCAGGCCGCGCCTGCCGGACAGCCTGTCTCGACCCAGGCCGGAGCGTCTAGCCATGGTGATCCTGGTTTTCCTGGCCGTCCTGGTGCTCGGCCGGTTCGCGCTCCCTCGCTCTGCCGCACCTGCGCCGACGCCGACCGTTGCCGCAGTCGTACTTGCCACCACACCGGCCCCCAGCCTCACCCCAACGCCGCAGCCCACCGACACGCCCAGCCCTACGGCGACGCCAACCGCGACCGCCAAGCCAACCGACACGGCCACACCGACGCCGCTGCCGACCCGCGTCTATACCGTCAAGTCCGGCGATACCCTGTTGGACATCGCCGCTCAGTACAACCTAACCGTTGAGGACATCCTGGCGGCGAACCCGGGGCTGACGGAACAGACCAGGTTGCAGATCGATCAGCAGATCGTCATCCCCTGGCCAACGGCGACGGTCGCCCCAACCTCCCTGACCTCGCCGACGCCGACGGTGGCCGCTGCGACCGCTGCGCCTGGGGCAACCGCCGCACCAGCGCAGCCGCCGTCCTCATTCGCCTATACCGTCCAGACCGGGGATACTCTGTTGGATATCGCGGACAGATATGGAGT
>CADDZL010000032.1 GCA_902812335.1 Chloroflexota bacterium
GGTGTGCAGGATCAGGTCAATGGGTGTGTCGGGCGAGGTCAGGCGGATAGCCCGCAGCAGGTCCTCGGAGTCGTCAATGTCAATGTAGCGGGAGATGGGCAGGCCCAGCAAGGAATGGTCTCCTGCCGGTGGATCAGGGTGATGACACGGGAGTGGCGTGCCTGCTCGATCTCGCGGATGGCGATCTGCCGGGCACGTTCGAGCACCCATTGCCGTAGCGCCGGCAGGATGGCCGTGAGCAGGAAGAGCAAACCGAGGATCGTAGCGAAATCCATGTTCAGCTAAACGGGTGGCCAGGGGATAGCATACGGTTCGGGGAAAACACCCTCGGCCAGCAGGCTATCGAGCCGGGCAAGCAACGCCACCTTCTCATCGGCCAGCAGCAGCCTGTGCAGCGCTTGGGCCAGTGGGTCGCTGTCCTTGACCAGGCAGACACGCAGGCTGCGCAGGTCGGCCAGCAGAGCGGCAGGGATAGGCTGGCCGGCGAACTCCCAGATGACTGTGCGCAGCTTGGGGTCAGCGTGGAAGGTAATGCCGTGATCAATGGCCCAGATGCGCCCGTCGCGCCCCAAGAGACAATGGCCGGCCTTGCGGTCGGCGTTGTTCACCAGGTGGTCAAAGGCAGCGATGCGCCGCAGGTCCTCGATCCGCTCATGGCGAAAGGTGAAGAAATTGGCCTCCGGATCGGCGTCAATGTAGAGCTGCACCGCGCCCGGCCCTTGTGGCCCGCTGCGCAGAACGGTGGGCGGGATGAGCGGCCAGCCCAGCACGCGGCTGACCAGATAGGCGGCGTACTCGCGCAGGTAAAGTGTCCCCCGCGGGAAGTCCCAGAGGGGACGTTCGCCGCGCCGGGGCTTGTACACCGCCATACATTTCAGGTCGCCATCGCGCACCGAGGCCAGGTAGGTGTAGTTTGTGCTCCAGGGCAGAATGCCGTGAAGCTCCATTTCCCCGTGGCGCAGCAGGTCAAGCACGCGCTCGACCGGCAGGGCCGCTTGATCTCCTGTTCCATCTTCCCTGGAAATCATCTCATAAATGTCACCCTGAGTCATTCATGAGCCTTCGGCTCACCACCGAATCATGAAAATGGACAGCTATTTTCATAGGAGCATAAACGTCACCCTGAACGTAGCGAAGGGTCTCTTGTTCGCCACGTTCAAATCTCCGGCGGGGGGTGGCCGTTGCGGCGAGGGCAGAAGTGGCCGGTGGGGTCGATCGGTTGGCCGCAATTGCCACAGATCGGCCGACCGGCGGCTACCAGCCTGGCCGCCTGCTGGCTAAGCGCCTGCGCCTGCTGGCGCGTTGTCCAGAAGCGGGCTGTCGCCAGCGGCCGATCTGGAGCCTCCTCCTGGGCCATCTCCTGCACCACCAGCACCACCAGATCACGGTCGGCGTCGTAGCCCAGACTCATCTGGCCGATGCGGAACTCCGGTGCGATAGGTTCCTCCAGCCGCATCTCAGCCTCCGAGAACTCCGTCGTGCCCAGGCCGAGTTGCGGCGCGCGCCTGGCGATCTCCTCTAACAGCCGCTCAATCGCGGTCGCCAGGGCGCGGGCTTGTTCTTTCTCCAATACGAATGTGACGAGCGCCCGGCCTCGTCGCGCTTGCAGGTAGAAAGTGCGTTGGCCCGTCGGGCCAACAGTACCGATGGTGATGTGGTTGACCGGGTTGAAGTCAAAGCGGAATTGATCCGTCATGTTCGTCTTTACCTTCGTCTTGATGGGCCTTCTGCTCGTCGTCAGCGGCACGCCGGAGATAGTCCAGGTCGCCGGTGACGTTCAGGCCCCACAGGGCGGCACCGTGCTCGCCGAAGCCCAAGACCGTAACCGAGGCGGTGCTAATGACCAGGCGCTGCAGATTGTCCAGCTCCAGCCCCAGATAGTGGCAGATCGTCGCCCTGATCGGGTCGGCGTGCGAGACGGCGGCAACCAAACCGTAGGGGTGGGCCTGACGGATCGCCTCAACTTCAGCCACCATGCGTGCCTGGACTTCCTCTACGGTCTCGCCACCGGGGATGCGGACGCCACCGGGCCGGGTTTTGAGCGCCTTCCAGATATCGTTGCCCTCAAGTTCCTGGATCGGCTTGCCGGTCCATTCACCGATTTGTGTTTCGGCCAGTCCCGCGCGCACCTGGACGGTGAGGCCGTGCGGCGCGGCGATGATTTCGGCGGTTTGCAGTGTCCGCTCAAGCGGGCTGGAGTAGATGGCCTGGAGCGGCAAGAGCGCCAGTTGGCCGGCCAGGGCATAGACCTCGCGCCGTCCGGTGTCATTCAAAACCACACCGGGCATCCAGCCGGATAGCCGCTTCTGCGCCACCATGTCTGTCATGCCGTGCCGGATGAGTAGCAGTATCGTCATATCGGTGGAGAAGTGTACTGGGGTTGGGACGCTGTGTCAACCACGCCACCAGATGCCGGTGCACTCGGGCAGGACGACCAGGTTCTCGTTGATGACCCTCTCCGCCAATGCCTCGCCGAAGAAAAAGCGGGTCAGCGCTTCGGCCTCCGCCAGGGACCCAAACCGGTAATCGGTCCGGATCCAGGTCGAGGCGAAGCCCTGTTCCTCCAGAAGCGCGTAGTACGCTGCCAGAGCTGCCGGCGGATGCGGTGTTATATAGCCCGTCCCCAATGTCTCCAGGAGGATGATGGTCCCACCGGGGCGCAAGCTGCGCCGCATTTCCGCCAGGGCCCGGCTCAGTTCCTCCCACCAGGTGGCCTGATGCCAGACCACGGTGTAGCAGAGGCTCCAACCTGAGATGGCGATGTCGGCCACGTGATCGCTGAGGGGCAGGTGGCGGTGGTCAGCGACCGCCACGCGCCAGTGGCGCAGGCCGCTCTCTTGCAGCCTGGCGACAGCCACATCCAACATGGGCTGCGCGATGTCGAACGCCTGGATGGTCTTGACCACCGGTGCCAGCAGATAGGTCAGCCGGCCCGTGCCCGCACCGAGTTCAACTACATCCAGCCCGGCGAGCGGCCTGATCCGATTGAGTGCCCGCAGGATATTGCCTTGATAGTCCTCGCGCGAGACCAGAAGCTGATACTGGTCGGCATGGCCACGGTAGATTTCTTCATGCTCCGGCATGGTGTGTCTCTTCACCAGTATACCTCACCTGAGGCCATTGTTGAAATCTCGGAGCCAGAACCAATGCCCCTCTATAGGCCCGCACAGCCATTGACAGAGTCAAGAATGGGTCTATAATCTGGACAAGTAGACCCGCTTCGACTGGAAACTCCGCCGAACTTCCAGTTTGCGCTGCAGGCAGAAGCGCTTCTGCCCATGATCTGGCGCTTTGAGGGAGACGCCCGGAGAAAGATACGCCAAGGAGGAAGTCCGATGCCTACCTATATCACTCTGGGCCGCTACACACAGCAAGGCGTAGAGAAAATCAAGGAGGGCCCCGCCCGGATCGACGCGGCCAAGCAAGCCTTTCGGGCTGCGGGCGGAGAGTTGAAACAGTGGTTCTTGGTGTTAGGCCAGTATGACTTCGTCGTCGTTGCCGAAGGGCCAGACGATGAGACCGCAGCCAGGCTCGCTCTCACCATTGGTTCGCTGGGCAACGTCCGCACCGAGACCCTGCGCGCCTTTACGGAGGATGAATTCCGCAAGATAGTTGCTGCCCTGCCATAAGCAGGTGTTGGCGACACGCGGTTGGGAAAGCTCTGGTGCGCCTCCCTCAAACGTATGCTCCATGATTACTCGATGGGTATCCGGCTGGTGCGACGTTCTGCCTGGACAGAAGGGCCGCGCCGATGCGAGAACGCGCCGGGGACAGGCCAATATCGTGTAGCAGTATGATCTCGCCCCGCCGCCTGCCCAGCCGTGTCTTCGTCTGGCCTGGAGCAGGTCGCTTGGCGATAACCAGTAACGCTCACTTCGCCATGGCTGACACTTCCTTTCCTCAGGCTCGCCCTTGTTCTGATGGCCCGGTAGACGAAATAGGCCCAGGGCGTGCCCAGAACGCCTAGCGTCAGACGCCATTCGCGCCAGGCGAGTGGCGGCAGGACACCATTGGGGGCCAGGATATAGTCAAATATCGGCATCTTCCACATAGCGGCGAAGGACAGCAGGAGGCTGCCATACGCCAGCGTCCCAGCGGGCAGTAGCGCCGCCAACGCCAACGGCCAGATCACATACCAGGCCTGGAACCACAGGCAACTGACCAGAAGATAGAACAACAGGATAGACAGCCCGGCTCGCACCGGTGCTTCACGATCATGAGAGCGCCATAGTCGGTATACCTGCCAGGCCGCCCACAATGCCAATAGAACGAGTGCCACACGGACGGCCAGGGTGTCGGCGGCTGACTCGCCCAGCCTGGGCTGGAATGTCACCTGGATCAGTGTGGGCAGCGATGTCGTAAACAGCTCCTTGCGCCGTTCGATGCCCAACACGTCGCCACCACGCCAGAATGGAGCGAAAGCGCCAATGATCATCAGAGCGCAACCGACGGCTGTGCCCGTGAGGTAGCGTATACGTGCCCGCCACCCCTTCAGATGCTGAAGCGCGCCAACGATCATAATGGGCACGAGCAAGGCCGGGATGAACTTGACCAAGGCGCCCGCCGTTTGCGCCAGCACAGCCAGGCTCAACCGGCCGCGCACCAGCCAGTAGAATCCCAGCAGGATGAAGAATACCATAAGGGTATCGTTGTGCCCGTTGCCTGCTACTTCGTAAATAACCAGCGGATTCCACGCAAAGAGCACCACACCGTATAGAACGCGTTCCGGCGCTTCACGCCGCAAGATCAGGCCGATGAGCAGCACGCATCCGGCATAGGCCAGTACGCTCAGAGACTTGAACAGCAGCACGTTGGCGATCACGCCATTGCCGCTCAGCCTGGCCGCTGCCCCAGCGATCAACTCCCACAGCGGGCCGTAGGCCGACGGTACGTAATCCCAAGCGGTGTATGGGTAAAACGGATCGCCCCGGAACCAACTCGGTGTCTGATAGAATGGGTTGGCCCCATGATAGGCCAACATGCGCCCGCGCATGATGTAATCGAACACATCGGCCGCGCCTGCAGGATATAAGGCCATCATCACGACACTCTCGGCCACAATGGCTGTGCATACTACAGCGTAAACGGCGCGGCTGGCTGCGCCCCGTTCCAGGCCGTGGGCCACCCGGCAGGCCAACAGGTACAGCACGAACAGCGCACAGACTGCCAGAATATAGGTCACACCCGCCCTAACGTCATGGTGCGACATGCTAGCAATGTTCTGCAAAGGCTGGCGCCACCATTGGCTCAGGCTATATGGCACCAGGAAGGCCACGACATAAACCACCAGGCTGAGAGCGGCCAGTATAGCGAGCCGGAGAGCCGGATTAGTGACGGTTCGCTTCATACCACTTTATGCATCACACGTCGGCTGCCGGATAGCCCCCCGACAATAACATCATCGGGCATAATTTTAACAAAGTAGCCAGGCCGATCAAACCGTAGCTCAGGCATGGCCCGTGGATAAACAGAGGAGGTGATGCCACTGGCCTGTACGCGACCACCCCAGATGATGTGCGAGTAGCCCTCCTCACCAACTCGATGATCCATTGGCCTGCTCATGGCAAATTTCACAGAGGCTCCATTGACAAGAGCCGGAATTGACTTATACTGGCCGCTGGTATCAGGCACGACACGGATACACGGAAGGGTATCCCTTTGAGCCAGGAGGAGGGATGAGTACCTATCGCAGCATCGAATGGAAAGATGGCGTGGTCCGCCTGTTGGATCAACGTCTGATCCCCCATGAGACCGTCTATGTGGACTACGCGGACTACCGGGACGTTGCGACCGCCATCCGCGAGATGGTGATTCGTGGCGCTCCGGCCCTGGGCGCGGCGGCGGCCTATGCTATGGCCCTGGCTGCCGTTCATAGCCAGGCAGCCGATGCCGCGAGCCTTCGGGCCGAGCTGGCCCAGGCGGCCGCTGTGCTGCGCACTGCCCGCCCCACCGCGGCCAATCTCTTTTGGGCCATCCAGCGGGTGATGGACCGCGCCGCCGATCCGGGCCTGGCAACTCCGGCCGACATCCGCACGGCAGTCCTGGCCGAGGCCCACGCCATCGCTGAAGAGGATGTCCAGGCCAACCGGCAGATAGGCCTGAACGCTTTGCCGCTCATTCCAGACAAGGCCAATATCATCCACCACTGCAACACCGGCGGCCTGGCGACGGTGGGCTATGGCACGGCGCTGGGGGTGATCCGCGCGGCGCACGAACACGGCAAACGTGTGCATGTGTTCGTAGATGAAACCCGCCCCCGCTTGCAGGGCGCGCGCCTGACCGCCTGGGAACTCAAGCAGTTGGGCATTCCGCACACAGTGATCGTGGACGGCGCTTCAGGCTATTTCATGCGCACCGTAGGCATAGACCTGTGTGTGGTCGGTTGTGACCGGGTGGCGCGGAACGGCGACACGGCCAATAAGATCGGCACTTACAACCTGGCTCTGGTCGCTCACGCACATGGCGTGCCCTTCTATGTGGTCGGGCCTACCAGCACCATTGACCTTTCTATCCCCAACGGTGATGCCATCCAGGTCGAAGAGCGCCCGGCCCGTGAGATCACGCAGATCGGCGGAGAGCAGATTACGCCGGACGGCGTGGCAGTGGCGAATCCGGCCTTCGACGTGACCCCGGCCAGGTACATCACTGCTATCATTACGGAAGCGGGTATTGCCTATCCACCCTATGAAGAGAGCCTGCCTGATCTGGTAGCCAGAGCGCAAGAGCAGCGCAAACAAATGGAGCCGTGGGCAGCAGGCAGTGAACAGGTGGATGTCTAACGCAGACTGCGGATGACCCTGGCGGGGACGCCGGCGACGACGGTGTAGGCTGCAACGTCGTGGTTGACCAGGCTACCCGCGCCGACGAAGGCGCACTCGCCGATGGTGACCCCGGGCATGAGTGTTGCGGCTGCGCCCACGAACGCGCCCCGTTCCAGCCGCACCGGCGCGGAATACGCCGGAAAGAACCGCTGTAAAGGATGATCGGCATAACCGACGTTGGTATGGGTCAAAATCGTCACGCGTTCGGCGAGCGTCACTTCTGCAGACAATTCGACCCGGTCGGCCAGGTCAATCAGACACTCGTCGCCGATAAAGCATCTGTCGCCAATGGTCAGGCCGCGCAACCCAGTTCGATAGAGATTGAAGAAACGGGCATCGTGGATCACCGCCCCGTGCCCGACATGTGCGCCCAGGAGCCGCAGATAGGCCGCCCGCAACGGGGGGAACAGCAGCCAGCGATATGGCACCAGCAGCAAAGTGGTGGTGACATACCTAGCTGCTTTTCTGGGGCCAATCTCCCGCAACGCCTGCAAGTGCCGACTCCTGCCCGGCTGATGGTGTTGGATTGCCGGCCGCCTGCCTGATCTGGGCGACCACCTTACGGAAGCGCCACAGCTTGACCAAATAGTCCAGCGTATCGCGCACGGGACTCACCGTGGAATGCTTGTCGAAGCGGCGGATATAGAGCGTAGGGATTTCGACAATGTGATCCCCTCGCAGAGTGGCCCGCACCATGATCTCGGTATCCCAGAACCAGCGCTCATCCTGGACAGCGTCCAGGAGCGGCAACACCGAGGTGCGGCGGAAGAACTTATAACCGGTCTCGCTATCCTTCAGGTCCACGTGTAGCAGCCGGCGCATCAGCCAGGCGTAGCCCCGGCTCATCAGGTGCCGGTCGAGCGAACGCCAGTTGAAGCGATAGATGCGCCAGGCGGTGGCTATGTCGGCCCCTTGACGGATCGCCATGACACATGACGGGATGTAGCGGGCGGGCGTCTCCAGGTCAATGTCAATATAGCCGACGACCTCACCGGTTGCCAGGCGGAAGCCGTCGGCGACGGCCCGCCCGCGACCCCGATTATGCTCGTGGAACAGCCAGCGCAAGGGCTTGCCAGGGTAGCGGCGTATAGCGGCCTCAATCAACTCGCGCGTCCGGTCATGGCTGCCATCGTCCACGAAGATGATCTCGTAGCTGAAGCGCGTGCACTCCAGAACCTCGATGATCTGGGCCAGGCTGTTGTCAAAGTGCTCCTCCTCGTTGTAACAGGCCAGGACCAGGCTCACATCCACTGAAGACATTCACGCCCCCTTGAACACCTCATAAACGGACTCAATGACGTAGGTCTGATCCTCAGCCGTCAGTTCAGGATAGAGCGGCAGGCGCACCAGCGACGCGCTAACGCGGTCGGTGACGGGCAGGTCCCCGGTATACAGGCCATGGCGGCGGGCATAGGGCGAGGAGTGCAACGGCACGTAGTGGAAGGTCGCCCCGACACCGCGCGCATTGAGCGCCGCCAGGACCCGGTCACGGCGGCCCACGTCAGCGCACAGGAAGGCGTAGATATGGCCGTTATGCTCGGCCTGCGGGCGCTTGACCGGGCGGACGATCCGGCCCTGCGCTTCCAGATCGGCCAATTCGGTGTGGTAGCATTGCCAGAGGGCGACGCGCCGGCCGTTGATCTCGTCGAGCTTCTTCAGTTGCTCGATCATGAGCGCGGCCAGCAGGTCGGAGAGGATGAAACTGGAGCACAGAGCAACCCAGGTGTACCGGTCTACCTGGCCGCGCAGAAAGGTCGGGCGGTTGGTGCCCTTCTCGGCGATGACCTCGGCGCGGTGGGCCAGGGCCTCGTCGTTCGTAACCAGCGCGCCGCCTTCGCCACAGGTCAGGTTCTTGGTGATATGGAAGCTGTAGCAGCCGCAATCGCCGAACGTGACCAGGTAGCGTCCGGCATAGCGGGCGCCGATGGCCTGGGCAGCGTCCTCGACCACCCACAGCCGGTGAGCGCGGGCCAGTTGGCTGATGCGTTCCATGGCGCACCCCAGGCCGGCGTAGTGAACCGGGATAATGCCGCGCGTGGCCGGGGTGATGTGGCGTTCGATGTCGTCGGGGTCAATGTTCCAGGACTCAGGCTCGATGTCCACAAAAACCGGGCGCCCTCCCTGGCGGAGAACGGCATTGGCGGCCGAGACGAAGGTGAAGCTGGGCAGAATGACCTCGTCGCCCGGCCGGACATCCAGGGCCATCATGGCCAGTTCGAGCGCGTCCGAGGCCGAGGTGGTGGCGACGGCATGCCGAACGTTGAACAGGGCTTGGATGGTCTGGCATAGGACGGAGGTATAGGGGCCGTTGCCGCCGAGTGCGCCCTCCTCCAGGGCGCGCAGGACGATCTGCCTCTCCTCTTCGCCGAGGAGGGGCTTGGAGAAGGGGATGGAGCGAGTCTGTGGTAGTGAGGGCACGTCGGCCGCCCCGCCCTGGGCCATAGCCGGCGATTGTATGAGTAGACCGGTGAAAAGTCAAAGCGTTGTCTGGTGACAAGCTCTGGAGAGCAGCAGGCTCTGCGCACACGCCTGGGTGAATGGGGCGACACCGCTATACCGTATGCGCAAACGGAGCCGGGTGAGCGCCCGGCTCCGTTACTATATCACGGCTGTATACCGGGCTATCCCGCCGGTCTGATGTTTTGATTGACGTGAAAGAGGTTCTGCGGGTCGTACTTGGCTTTGACCCGGGCAAGACGCGTATAGTTGTCGCGATACGCGGCCTTGACGCGTTCCTCGCCTTCGTCCATGATCATATTGACATAGCCACCGCCCGCCGAATACGGATGCAGCGCCTGCCAGTAATCTTTGGCCCACGCGATCATCCGCTCATTGTTCGCCGGGTCCGGATCAACGCCGACGATCACCTGCGCGAAACTCGCGTCGCGATAACCCCAGGCCGTGCCGTCCTTGCCGACGCGCCCGGTGGCACCGTTAATTGGATAAATGTGCATGGTCGAGTGCATGGTCGGGAGCTGCGAGCCGTACTTGATGTGCAGCCCAATTGCCTTGTCATCGAGGCGATTGGAAAAGTCTGCACGCCAGTACCACTGCAAACCAGGCGGATACAGCCCATCGAACATGCTCTGCAACACCGGGAACGGGATCGGTCCCACGAAATCAATCGCGGGTGGAATGGCCTGGCGGATGGGTTGGAAGGCTGCTTCGGCTTCATCGAGTGGGCCGGTATGGCACCATACGACCGCGCACATCTTCTTCATCTGGTATTGCTCAGGGAATGGTGCTACCGGTGGCACAGTAAGAAACGCAAACCAGCCATTATGATCATCAGGTGCGCTCAAGATGAAATCTTGCCAGAACTGCATCACCTTTGCCGCCATGTCGAGGGGCCATATCATCGGTCCGCCATAAACCGTGTGAACCGGGTTGCCCTTGAACAGGAACGAAGTCACCACGCCGAAGTTGCCGCCGCCGCCGCGCACGGCCCAAAAGAGATCGGCATTCTCGTCGGCACTCGCCGTGACGAAACGACCGTCAGCGAGGACCACGTCCACACTGAGTAGATTGTCCACCGTCAGGCCGTATTTGCGCGCGAGATAGCCGATGCCACCACCGAGTGTTAGCCCGCCGACACCCGTGGTCGAAATGAACCCACATGGCACAGCCAACCCGAACGGGTGGGTGGCATGGTCCACGTCACCCCACACGCAGCCGCCCTCGACGCGCACCGTACCGTTCACCGGATCGACGCGGACGCCGCGCAGTCGCGACAGGTCAATGACCAGGCCATCGTCGCAGACACCGAACCCAGGCCCGTTATGTCCCCCGCCGCGAATGGCGACGGTGAGTCGGTTGTCTCGAGCGAAGTTCACCGCACTGATGACATCCGCGACGTCCGCGCAACGCGCAATGAACGCGGGATGTTTGTCGATCATGGCGTTATAGACCTTGCGCGCTTCGTCGTAGTTCGGGTCGGCGGGCCGGATCAATTCGCCGCGCAGTTGAGCGCGGAATGCCTCAACCGCTTGTTGGGTGGGCGTAGACGCCGCCATTCTAGATGTCTGAACTGACATATCTGCCTCCTTTGGACATTGATATAGGTGATTTGCATCGCCCCCAGGCCTGTAGCGGCAATCACATAGTCCCGCCCAGTGACTCGGTCAGAGGGGAGAATTCGGACCCGCCTAGTCTACATTATATCGCCGATTATTGATATTGTCAATAGGCCAATTCGAGATAGACATCCCCATCTGATGCCGAGGTTCGCTTATCCCTCCCGCAGCTCCGGAACCTGCGGCAGATAGGGCGGGCCTAAAGCTCCGGGCCACGCTTACACTTACACGGGCACTGCTTCTTGTGCACACTCTAACACCAGTTCGCCATCGCGCACGTCGGCGCGGATGGTATCGCCATCGTGGAACCGGCCCTGCAAGAGGGCCAGGGCCAGCGGGTCCTGCACCTCGCGGCCGATCACGCGTTTGAGCGGGCGCGCCCCGAAGACCGGGTCGAAGCCGGTCTCGGCCAGATAGCGGCGGGCGGCGTCGGTCACTTCCAGTGTGATGTGCCGCTCGGCCAGCAGCTTCTTTAACCGCTCCAACTGGATGTCCACGATCTGAACCAGGTCTTCCATGGTCAGATTGTGGAAGATGATGATCTCATCAATCCGGTTCAGGAACTCCGGCCGGAAGTGCTGGTCGAGCATTGCCAGCACCTGGCGGCGCATCAGTGTCTCGTCCCTGCCGCCCATCTCCTTGATAATCGTACTGCCGATGTTCGAAGTCATGATGATGACCGTGTTGCGGAAGTCCACCGTCCGGCCATGGCCATCGGTCAGCCGGCCCTCGTCCAGCAATTGCAGCAGCGTGTTGAAGACCTCAGCATGGGCCTTCTCGATCTCGTCGAACAGCACGACGGCGTAGGGTCGGCGGCGCACGGCCTCGGTCAACTGGCCGCCCTCTTCGTAGCCGACGTAGCCCGGTGGCGCACCGATCAGCCGCGAGACGGTGTGGCGCTCCTGATACTCGCTCATGTCAATGCGCACCATCGCATCCTCGTCGTCGAAGAGGAACTCGGCCAGCGCGCGCGCCAGTTCGGTCTTACCCACGCCGGTCGGGCCGAGGAACAGGAAACTGCCGATGGGCCGGCGCGGGTCTGATAGGCCGGCGCGGCTGCGGCGCACGGCGTTGGCGACGGCCTGAATGGCCTGGTCCTGGCCGATGATGCGCCGATGCAATCGCTCCTCCATGTGGATTAGCTTCTCGACCTCGCCTTCCATCAATCGCGACACCGGGATGCCGGTCCAGCGCGAGACGACCTCGGCGATGTCGTCGGCATCCACCTCCTCCTTGAGCAGAGGCGAGTCGGCCTGGAGTTGCTTCAGGCGGCTTTCATGCTCGCGCAACTGACGTTCCAGGCTGGGCAGCTCCCCGTAGCGCAGCCGGGCGGCCTCCTCAAGATCGGCGCGGCGCTCAGCGCGCTCAATGCCTAAGCGCGTATCCTCAATCTTCTGCTTGATCTCGCGGATGGCCTGAATGGCGGTCTTCTCCTGCTCCCACTTCGCCCGCAGCGCGTGGCTCTGCTCGCGCAGGTTGCTCAGCTCGGCCTCCAGCTTCCCCAGCCGTTCCTTCGAGGCCGGGTCGGTCTCCTTCTTCAAGGCCTCGCGCTCGATTTCGAGCTGCATGATGCGCCGGTCCACTTCGTCGAGCTCGGCCGGCTTGGAGTCAATCTCCATGCGCAGGCGGCTGGCCGCCTCGTCAATCAGGTCAATCGCCTTGTCGGGCAGTTGGCGACCGGTGATGTAGCGATGGCTGAGCGTGGCCGCGGCGATCACCGCGGCGTCGGTGATGTGCACGCCGTGGTGGACCTCGTAGCGCTCCTTCAAGCCGCGCAGGATCGAGATGGTATCCTCGACGCTGGGCTCGTCCACGAAGATGGGCTGGAAACGGCGCTCCAGGGCCGGGTCCTTTTCGATATATTCACGGTACTCGTCGAGCGTGGTCGCGCCGATGGCGTGAAGTTCACCCCGTGCCAGCATAGGCTTGAGCATGTTCGAGGCATCCATCGAGCCCTCGGCCCGGCCGGCGCCGACGACGGTATGCAGTTCATCAATGAACATGATGATCTGCCCCTCAGACTCGGTGATCTCTTTGAGGACCGCCTTCAGGCGCTCCTCAAACTCGCCCCGGTATTTTGCGCCGGCGACAAGCGCGCCCAGGTCGAGCTGGAACAGGCGCTTATTCTTGAGCCCCTCGGGCACATCGCCGCGCACGATACGCTGGGCCAGCCCTTCGACAATAGCGGTCTTGCCCACGCCGGCTTCACCGATAAGCACCGGGTTGTTCTTGGTGCGGCGGGAGAGCACCTGGATGACGCGGCGGATCTCCTCGTCGCGCCCGATCACCGGGTCGAGCTTGCCCTGGCGGGCGAGCTGGGTCAGGTCGCGCCCGTACTTTTCAAGTGCCTGATAGGTCGCCTCGGGTGTCTGCGAGGTGACGCGCTGCGTGCCGCGGATGCTGGTTAGGGCACGCAGGATGGCATCATGGGTGATATTGTGCCTGGCCAGCAAGGCCCCGGCCGGCGAGCGGCCATCGGCAGAAAGCGCCAACAGCAGGTGCTCGGTCGAGACAAAATCGTCGCGCATCGAGGCTGCTTCGCGTTCGGCGCGCGTAAAGACATCGCTGGCCGCGCGTGACAGGCCGACCTGAGTTGCGCCGCCGTAGACTCTGGGCCGGTTGGACAGCGTTGTTTCCAGTTCGCGGATCAATTCAGGCGGGCGAACGCCGAGCTTGTCCACGACCTGGGGCACGACGCCGTCGGGCTGCTGCAACAGCGCCAGCAGCAGGTGCTCCGGCTCGATCTGGGCATGGTTGTATTCGGTCGCCAGCGTCTGGCCGGCCAGGATCGCCTCCTGGGCTTTCTGAGTATATTTGTTTAGATCCATATGCTATAACCTCGTGTTGAATGATTGCAGATGACGGCATTATAACCAGCGAATATAAGAATAACAATAGAATTGCGCACCGCTGCCGGTCACGCCGCAAGCATGATCCGTTGGTCTGAGCAGATCCCAGATTTGTCATGCTGAGCGCAGCGAAGGGCCTCTGACGTGCGAACCGGAGATGCCTGGCTACGCTCCTCCTAGAAAAAAGTCCACAAAGCGCTTGCGCGCAAAGGTCTGGACATACTTCTGCCCATCCGCCACACTCAACCCGGCAAACAACTACAAGACGCCCCGGCGCTGATAGCGGGGAGAGACATGCAGCGGCTGTCCCGGCTGAACGTCTTCACCTGTTCTTTGGGCAAGCTGCAGGCCAAGGCCGGGGCCTGAGTGCGCACTTCAGGGGGAAAAACGCCTGGGTGCTCCACGCCGGCTGCTCGTGAGCCGCCAGGGTGATCCTGGCTCGCCTGACCTTGCCCTGTAGCGCTTTAGGCGAGTTCACCGGTTGGCGCAGTTGGGCTATTTGGTTGTCAAGGAACTGCATCGGATACTTGGGCTTGGGTCCAGGCATAGCTGTCTTCTCCTGGCCCCGGTATATCGGCAAACTGTCTGGCTCGGAAGTAATTTACGCAAGTCAGTACCTAGCCTTAAAACAGTAGGGGCGCAACCCCCTTGCGCCCCTACTTCCCTTCGCTCATCAGCCCGGCGTGCTGCTGCCTATCAAGCCGCCTAAGTCCGCGTAATCGCCGCTCGATAGGCGTAATAGACTCCAACGCAGGCCAGCGCCACAACCAACGCGATCACCAATGCCGCTCCCATATTAGTCATAATGGCGTCCAAGGGGCTGTACACCAGCCTGCTCACGCTCGCGGTATAGGCCAGCCACACGGCCCATACCAGTGGTGGCAGGGCCGATAGGGCAAACCGTACGAATCGCAACTTCCTCTCGATCTGGTCCGACATGTATGCCTCCTGAATGACTCCTTCGCCGGCACGGCGGGCACCCTGCCGCAATAACAATGGTACCATGACAATAACTCACATTGCCTGGCAGGGTCAATAGGAATTCTGGGTAGGACGGGTTCAAGATTGGCGCAAGCGGGTGGATGTGGTATGCTTTAGCGCTATGCGTACATGGGGGTTGCCCTTCCTGGTTCTGTTGCTCATGCTGTGGGTCGGATTAGGGCTGGCGCTACTGGGCCAGCCGGCCCTCCGACGAGACCCACCTCTAGCTGCCGCTATCGCCCAAGTTGAGGAAACGCTGGCCCCCGCGCCCACGGCCACGCTTCCACCACCGTCGCCGTTGCCGACCCTGCTGCCCACCAATACGCCCCGGCCCACGCACACACCGACCCGCACGCCGTCGCCAACGCCGACCCTGACGCCGACTTCTACACCCAGCGCGACCCCGGCTTGTCAGGAGACGCAAGGCCACGTCGAGTCTGGCAGCTACCCCAGTGCCGTGTCCGGCACCGATCAGACGTATTACATCTACCTGCCGCCCTGCTATCCGCAGCCGGGCCGCCGCTATCCGGTGCTCTATCTCCTGCATGGCTCCGGCTCGGCCGATGGCCGGCAATGGCTTGATGATGGCATCCCTCAGGCAGCCGACACCGGCATCGCCAATGGGACTCTGCCGCACTTTCTCATCGTCATGCCCGTCTCGCCTATTGGTCCGGGCCTGTTCATGGACAGCGGTGGCGGGCCAGGGTCCTATGAGCAGGTCATCGTCAGCGAACTGATCCCCTACATAGACAAGACCTATGCCACCTTCGCCACGCAGTCGGGCCGGGCTATTGGCGGCCTCTCACGCGGCGGCTTCTGGTCGCTCGAGGTCGCCTTCCGGCACCCGGACCTGTTCCGCGCCGTAGGTGGGCACAGCGCCGCCCTGGCGGGCGCGATTGCGCCGGCCGGCTATCACCCTTACGATCTGGTCACATCGCCTGCCATCCGCAGCCTGCGCATCTACCTGGACGTGGGTGAGGACGATTATCTACGCGCCGGGCCGGATCAACTCCATGCCCTACTCACCGCCAACCAGGTGCCCCATACCTACATCGTCAACCCCGGTGAGCACGATGACAGCTACTGGTCCGCCCACGCGGCCGAGTATCTGGCCTTCTACACTGCCGAATGGTGGGGGGAGCAGAAGGAGGAGCAGAAAGAGGAACATGGGTAAGATCATCCGCATTGAGGACATCGCCGCCTCTACCGGCGAAAGCGTGACACTCCAGGGCTGGCTGTACAACAAGACCGACAAGGGCCGCCTGCAATTCCTGCTTATCCGCGACGGCACCGGCATCGTCCAAGCGGTCGTCTTCCAGAAAGACGTGCCCGAAGCAGTCTTCGAAGCCGCCCGCACCGTCACTCAAGAGTCCTCGCTCATCGTCAGCGGCACCGTTCGCGCCGACCCGCGCGCCCCCGGCATACCCGGCGGCTACGAGATCGGCGTCAGCGACCTGCAAATAGTCCAGCGGGCCGAGGACTATCCCATCACGCCCAAAGAGCACGGCATCGAGTTCCTGATGGACAACCGCCATCTATGGCTGCGCTCGTCGCGCCAATGGGCCATCCTGCGCGTTCGGGCAACGGTTATCCGCGCCATCCGCGACTGGCTCGACAGCCACGGCTTTATCAACCTGGATACACCCATCCTGACGCCGGCTGCCGCCGAGGGCACGACGACGCTGTTCGAGGTCAATTACTTCGAGGATAAGGCTTATCTCGCCCAGACCGGTCAGCTCTATAATGAGGCCAATATCATGGCCTTTGGCAGAGTCTACTGCTTCGGCCCCACCTTCCGCGCCGAACGCTCTAAGACCCGCCGCCACCTCACCGAGTTCTGGATGGTCGAGCCAGAGATCGCCTACTGCGATCTCGATCAGCTTATGGAGATCGAAGAGCAGTTCGTCTCCTCCATCGTCCAGACGTGCCTGCGCGAGCGCGCCGCGGAACTCAAGCTGCTCGAGCGCGACGTGACGGCACTGGCCGGCGTTACTCCGCCCTTCCCGCGCATCTCCTACGACGAGGCCGTCGCCCTGCTCCAGCGCCTCCGCGACCAGACAGAGGACCCGGAGCAGAAGACGCTACTGGCCTTCGAATGGGGGAACGACTTCGGCAGCCCGCACGAGACGGCCCTGACGCAGCAGTTCACCAAGCCCGTGTTCGTCTACGGCTACCCGACTGCGGTCAAAGCCTTCTACATGGAGCCCTGGCCGGGCCGGCCTGAGGTATGTAAGTCGGTGGACCTGCTCGCACCGGAGGGCTACGGCGAGATCATCGGCGGCAGCGAGCGCATCGCCGATCCCGACCTGCTTATCCAGCGTATCCGTGAGCACAACCTGCCGCTCGAACCCTATAAGTGGTATATTGACCTGCGCCGCTACGGCAGCGTGCCCCATTCCGGCTTCGGCCTGGGCGTCGAGCGCACCGTCGCCTGGATCTGCGGCATTGAGCATATCCGTGAGACCATCCCCTTCCCGCGCATGTTGTATAGGCTATATCCATAATCTGAAGCTATACTTTGTCCTATGAGCAATGACATCCAAACTTTCCAGTCCTTCGTAGATGCCTTTCTGGCGGATTATTACGAGTTCTATCCATCCTACGCCTCGGCGCTGGGGTTGCACCAGTACGACGGGCGGTTGCCCGACCTGAGCGCGAGTGCGCTTGAGAACCGCATTCGGGCGCTGCGCGGTTGGCTGGCGCGCCTCGAGGAGATCCCCTCTCCCCTCCTCACCGAAACCGGGCTGCCCGGTATCGGGCTTCAGTCCGGTTTGGGAGAGGAGCCGGGGGTGAGGGCCGAGGCACGCCACTGGCTCGACCGCCAGGTCTTGCGCTATGCCATCGAGAATGAGCTGTTTCAGCTCGACGAACTGCGCGACTGGCAGCGCAACCCCCTTTTCTATCTATCCATGATCGATACCAGTCGCTATATCAAGCGCAACTACGCGCCGCTGATCGAACGAGCCCGGGGCGTCATCGCCCAGCAGCGCCAGACGCCCGCCTTTCTCGAAACCGCCCGGCGCAATCTGAGCCGCGTGCCCCGCCCCTTCCTCAATGAGGTCCTGCCGATGCTTGACGGCGCTATCGCCTACTTGCAGGACGAGTTGCCGGCTGCGCTGGCGACAGTGGACGACGCCGAGACACAGCGCGCCTTCGCCGAGAGTAACGCCCTGGCCCTGGAAGCGGTCAAAGGCTTCGCCGCCGCCCTGCGTGATCTGCTGCCCCAGGCTCCGCCCGACTTCGCCATCGGCGAGGCTTACTACCGCCGGATGTTAAGCACAGGCGAGGCACTGGACGTGCCGCTTGATCGGCTGCTGGCCGTCGGTGAAGCCGATCTGGCCCGCAATAAGGCCCGCTTTGAGGAGGCGGCCGCCCGCCTCGCACCGGGCCGCCCCCCGGCCGAGGTCATGCGCATGATCGCCCGTGAGCACCCGGCACCGGCCGATCTGATCCCGGCCACCCGCGCTACGCTGGACGAACTGCGCGATTTCGTCATAGCGCGCGACCTGGTCAGCGTGCCTTACGACGAGATGCCCATTGTCGCCGAGACACCGCGCTTCATGCGCTACGCCTTCGCCATGATTGACTGGCCGGGGCTGTTTGAGACGGTCGCCAAAGAGACGTATTACTACGTCACGCCGCCTGAGGCCGACTGGCCGCCGGAGCAGGTCGAGGAGTGGATGACTAAGTTCGATTACCACACCTTGCGCGACGTCTCCATTCACGAGGCCTGGCCGGGACACTTCCTGAACTACCTGCACTGGAAAAACACGCCCTCCCAGGTGGGCCGGGTCTTCGGCAGCTACGCCTTTGTCGAGGGCTGGGCGCACTACAGCGAGCACATGATGCTCGAACAGGGCTACGGCTCCGGCGATCTCAAGCTGCTATTGGGCCACCTGTCCGAGGCGCTCTTGCGCGACGTGCGCTACATCTGCGCCATCGCCATGCACACGCAGGACATGACGCTGGAGCAGGCGACGCAACGCTTCATGGACGATGCCTACATGGAACGCCTGCCGGCCTACCGCGAGGCGCTGCGCGGCACCTATGACCCCGGCTATCTGAACTACACGTTGGGCAAGCTGATGCTGCTCAAGCTGCGCCAGGACGTGCAGGCGGAAGCTGGTTCGTCCTTCTCGCTCAAGAGCTTCCATGACGCCCTCCTGGCCTACGGTGCGCCGCCCATCCCGCTCCTGCGCCAGGTCCTGCTCCGCCAGCCGGGGCGGGAGGTGCTTTAGCACGGATGGTCATAGCCGATGGACGAGATATACATCCGGCCGCTCACACTCGCCGACATCGAACGCCTGCCGGAGATGGAGTTGAACTTCCAGGCCGAGGCGCATCTGGCGGTCGAGAAGACGGTCGCGGGCCTGAACGTGACCTGGCGACTGGTCGAACGGCCCCTGGTGCCGCCTTTCATCAGCGTTGACTACAACATAGATGCGCAGGATCAGGCCGAGATCAGGCAGCGCCTGGCGGAGAACGACGGCTTGTATCTGGTCGCCGAGCACGCCGGGCGATTGGTAGCGCTCCTCGACCTGGAGCGCGAGCACTGGCGCGATACCGGCCAGGTCTGGAACATCGTCGTCCACCGGCCCTACCGGCGGCAGGGGTTGGGGACACGCCTGATGCGACGGGCGATCCGCTGGGCGCGCCACCAGCGTCTGCGCGCGCTGGCGCTGGAGACGCAGACCAATAATCTGCCGGCCTGCCGCTTCTACCAGAAGCTGGGCTTCCAGCTCTGTGGCCTGGACGACCATTTTTACTCGAACGAGGATATTGACCTGAACGAAGTTGCCCTGTTCTGGTATTACGAACTATAGGATGTGGCAAGCCTCGCTGGAAGAGAAGCGCGCTGCGATCCGGCCGCTGTTATCATTGGGGGACCCGGCAGATGCCCTGGCCGTGTATTACGCGCTGTATCACGACCCCAAACGCACCCAGCTCACGTTGCATGACGATATGAGTGGGCAGGCCGACGGCTTTGTGGCGGTGTGTTGGACCGGACAGGACCTGTTCCGGCCGCTGGTCACGCTGCGGGCACATTCACAAGCTATGTTGGCCGAACTATTGTCTCAGGCGCTCATGCCGGGCCGGCCGTACTTCTGCGTCGTCCCGGCCGAACTGGCTTCTGCTCTCAATGCGACCGTGACGGTGAGTGGCAGCAACTTGAACCTGGTGTACGTGCTTGATCCCAGCCATTTCCAGCCGGTGATCAATGTGCTGGTGCAGCGGGCGCACGGCGCCGATGGCTCGCCGCGGGCGGTCATCCGCTCCGGCGAGCGTATCATCGCCGAAGCCGGGCTCAACTGGCGCTCGCCCTACTTTGCCGAGGTGTATGTACACACCGAGCCGGCCGTGCGCGGGCGGGGCTACGGCCGCTCGGTCGTGGCGGCACTGACCGCGCTCCTGTTGGAGGCAGGAGTGCGGCCGCTGTACGTCGTCGCTGAGGGCCACACTGAGTCCATCCAACTGGCCGAGAGCCTGGGCTACGTGGATAGCGGAGCGCGGGAATATCAGGGCGAGATCGTGCGGCGGTAAGATCGATCAAATGACCTCGCCTGGCCTGAGCGGCCTGGAGGTCGGCCTGATGGGAATCGGGACGTGGGGCTATGGGGAAGGCTCCGGCGCGGCGGCGAACCGCCGCTCGCGCGCCAATAGTGCGAACCCCAACGTAGCCACCAGCCCCATCACCAGGCCGGTGTACCAGATCGCTACCGGCGCGACGTTATCGTTCAGGAAGCCCCCCAATACCGGGCCGATGCCGAACCCGATCCCCCACGTCAGGCCATAGACGCTCATGTAGCGGCCCCGCATATCGGGCGGTGCCAGGTTGGCCGTCAACGCAGTGGAGGTTGGGATCATGATCATCTCGCCGATGGTCAGGACAACCATGCTCACTAGAAACGCCGGGAAGCTGCTTCCCAGCGCCACGCTGCCCACACCCAGGGCATAGAACAGCGACCCAATGGCCAATACGGGCAAGTGATGATAACGCTCGGTCACGCGAGTGATGCCGTACTGGAACAGTACGACCATGGTGGCGTTGGTCGCCATGATCAGGCCATACTGGTTCTCCGGCACGCCGAAGTTTTCCTTGGCATATACCGGCAGGAGCACCATCATCAGCGAGTAGGCCATGCCGGCCAGGGTATACACACTACAGAAGGTGAGGAACGTCCTGTCACGCAGCACCGGGCCATAACCGCTCTCGGGCCGGCGTTGGCCGGCCGGCCTGGTGCCCGGTGCAACTCGCGAGAGCGTCTCAGCGACGAAGAACAGGATCAGCAAGGCGAAGGCGAACTGCGCTCCGGCTGCAATAGAGAAAGCCAGCAGGTAGGACAGGGAGACAATGAACCCACCGACCGAAGGGCCAATCGCCACCCCCAGATTATTGCCCATGCGCAGCAGGGCGTAGGCTCCGGGCCGCCGTTCCGGTTCGATTAAATCGGCTACCATCGAGTCACTCCCCACGCGATAGAGTGGGCTGAAAGCGCCATTGATGATGATCAGGACGACCCACAGCAGCAATGTGCTGGCAACGCCCATCAGCACCAGGCTGAGGCTGGTCGCCACCAGGCTGACGAGCATAGCGCCCTTACGCCCGAACCGGTCCACCAGCGGGCCGGTGACGGCGGTTGCAGCCAGCCCCGTGGCCGAGTTCAAGGTGAGCAACAGCGTGACGCCGGTCAGCGGGATGGCGAGTCGCTGGCGCATGTA
>CADDZL010000033.1 GCA_902812335.1 Chloroflexota bacterium
CAAATATCCTCTTGGGTGGAACTCACCGCAGAGTTGCCCATGGAGAAAACAAAACAGCGCGAAAACGCGAAGGCCCCTCGCGTTCGTCGCGCCGTTTTCCCCTTCGATGCGTTGTCGTTAGCGGATACTCTGCCGCATCGCCTCGACCCGACCGGCGACGCTGCCGTCTATCACCTTGTCGCCAATGCGGATGATCAGCCCGCCCAGGATGGATGGGTCCACGCGGAAGTCCACCTGATTCACGCCGGCCCGCTCGGCCAGGTCGCCCCGAATCTGCGCTTGCTCCTCGTCCGTCAGTGGCAGGGCACTGGTCACCTGCGCCGATGTGCCCGACGCCATCCCCGCGTCCTCAAGCAACTGCACCCGGCCGGATTTGACGCCGCTGAAGAACTCTTGAATCAGCCGGCGCTGGCGTTGCTCATCTAGCGTGTCGCCGATGACCTTGTTGGCTGCTGCGATGGCCAGCGCGGCCACCTGGCTGCGCAGGTCGGCCAGCATCCGGTTGCGTTCCAACTCCGCGTCCTCGCGCGCCTGCGCCAGCAGGCGTTGGGCCTCCTCATTGGCCTTGGCCAGGATACCGCTGGCCGCTTGCTCGGCCCGCTGGCTGGCCTCGGCCACGATGCGCTGCGCCTCCAGTCGCGCTTCATCCATGCGCTTCTGGTAATCGCGGTCCGCGTTGGCGCGGGCCTCCTCGGCCTGGCGGGCGTCCTCCAGCGCCTTGGCGATACGTTCGCGCCGTTGCTCCAGCAGGCCCACCAGCGGCTTATAGGCGACGGCCCGCAGGATGATCAGGAGCAGAATGAAGTTGATGATCTGGGCCACCAAGAAGCCCAGATTGATGCCAAGCTTATCCATGTCGCGTTATCGCCCCTTTCGGGTTCCAGGCACCCACCGGAGATGCCCTACTTGACAAACACCAGGATCAGCGCGATCACCAGCGAGTAGATGGCGATGGCTTCGGTGAAGGCGATGCCCAGGATCATGTTCGTCTGGATAATGGGGGTCGCATCGGGGTTGCGGCCCATGGCCTGCACGGCTCCAAACACCAGCATGCCGATCCCTAAGCCGGCGCCGATCGTTCCGATCATCGCCAGTCCGGCGCCAATCAATGTCCCTAACATTCTCGCGGCTTGAACATCCACAGGGTCTTCCCTCCTTACAATGATGATGGATTGTTGATCGTCTTAGCTCGCTGAATGAGCTTCGGCGTGGGTTTCCTCGTGCGCCTCACCGCCATGGCCGGTGGTCGCCTGATTAATAAATACTACGGTCAGCATCATGAACACGAAGGCCTGGATCAGGCCGACGAAGACTTCCAGCAGGTATACAAACACCGGTACAATCGCCGGGATCAGCCAGCTAAACACAAAGATCAGGACCGTACCGGCGAAGATGTTGCCGAAAAGTCGGAAGGTGAACGAGATGATTTTGGTAAACTCGCTGACACCTTCAAGGATGGAAACGACGAAGTCGAGTGGGCCGAAGAGCAGGCTGCGCTTGAAGCCACGGATATTGAAAAAGCGGCTGAAGTACTCGCGCCCGCCCAACGCCTGCACACCATATACCTGCGTCATCACCACCGAGATCAGCGCCAGCGACAGGGTGAAGTTCAGGTCGGTCGAGGCGGTTCGCACGAAGGGCACGACGACACAACCGAACTGCTGGCATCTCTCGGCCAGGGGCAGGCTCTCCTCCTGAGTCGCAGTCTCGCCCTGGGGTGGTGGCTGCACCTTGGTGCCGTTCAGCCAGGCAATGGGGCCAGCCTCCTGGATCGCGTAGCCCTGGATGCCTTCCTCGTGCGATACCTCGATCTTGCCGATGCTATCCACACCGGGGATCAGTTCCATCCAGTTGGCCGTCAGCACCAGCAGGAAGATAGTCGCCCCCAGCGGGAAGATGCGCCGTGCCTTGGGCCCGGCCACCTGTTCCATCAGGCCATTCAAGACCTCTAACAGAGCTTCGAGTGTGTTCTGCAACCCCTCCGGCACCAGCTTCAAGTTGCGCGTGCCGGCGAAGAACAGCAGGATCAGCACCAAGTCGGCCAGAAGAGTGGCGATCAGGGAGTTGGGTACGGCGAAGCCAAAGACCGTGAACACCGCCTCCGGCTTCAAGATGACGGTTGGCAGGACCGATGGGAACAGCCTGGGCAGCGTCGGGAGAGGTGCCGGCAAGAAGCCGCACAAAAAAGCGACGACGAGCAGGACGATTATAACGGTGATCAGACGTCTCACAGGCGTTACTCCTTCTTGGGTTCCTCCCGCTGAGCTTGCTCAATCTGCCGGATGGCTGACAGCGCCATCCGGATCGTCAGGGCCAGGCTGAGAGGCACACTGCCCAGGATCAACAGCACCGTCAACCAGGGCCTCGTGCCCAGCCGTTCGTCCAGCCACAGCCCTCCTAGCAGCGCCGCACCTATGAACAGGATCGTCACGCAGCCCACCTGCCCGGCGAGGCCGCTGGCGATGATCAGGCTGCGCGAGACCACGGCAGCCGTCTTGGATGGATCGGATTTCATAGGCGCCCTGCGGGGCAGGCTGGATAGCCCACTCCACCACCCATATATCGGACCGGATCGGTCCGACTACGTGTATTTTATCACAATCACTTCAGGCCGTCAACTGCCCGGCAAGAAGAACGGCCTGGCTGCCTGCGTCGCCCAGGTCAGCCAGGGATTGCTCCCGATAGCCAGGACAATAATGCCGACCACACTCACCGCCAGGACGATCGCGTAGGCCGGGGGCACAGGCACGGCCACGTTTTCTTCCTCCGAACGATGGACGTAGATGACCTTGGCCACGGTCAGATAGTAGTACAGGCCGATGATGGCGTTGATCACGCCCACGATCGCCAGCCAGACCAGCCCCGGCGTCTGCACCGCCGCCGCGAAGACATAGACCTTGGCGAAGAAGCCCGCCAATGGCGGGATGCCGCCCAGGCTCAGTAGTGCCAGCAGCATGGCGAAGGCCAGGTAAGGCGAGCGCCGGCTCAGCCCGGCGTAATCATAGATCTCCTCACTACCCGTCAGGTTGGCGAACAGGATCACAACGGTGAAGGCGGCGATATTCGTCAACACATACATCAGCAGATAGTACATCGTCGCGGCCAGGCCGAAGGCCTGACCGGCGACAAAGCCGATCAGGGCGTAACCGGCCTGGGCGATGCTTGAATAGGCCAGCATCCGCTTGATGTTGCGCTGAGGAATGGCCAGCACATTGCCCAGGGTCATCGTCACTGCCGCAATTGCCGCCATCAACGGCACCCACTGGGGCTGGATGATCGGGAACACCGCCGTGAAGAAGCGCAAGAGCACCGAGAAGCCCGCCGCTTTGGAAGCCACTGAGATAAAGGCAGTGATCGGCGTCGGCGCTCCCTCGTAGACATCAGGCGTCCAGAAGTGGAAGGGCACCGCCGCCACCTTAAAGCCGAAGCCCACCACGATCATCACTGCCGCGCCGATGATGGGCATGGTGTCCTGGAAGTTGGTCAGCGCCGCCGCCACGTCGTGCAGCCCGGTCTTGCCGGTCATGCCGTACAGCAGGCTCAGGCCAAACAGCATCACTGCCGACGACACTGATCCGAACAGGAAATACTTCAGCCCAGCCTCACTCGAGCGCTGGTCGTCGCGCAGGTAACCAGCCAGCAGGTAGAGCGCGATGCTGGTCGTCTCCAGGGCAACATACAACATGATCAGGTCGTTGGAGGCTGCCATCAGGTCCATGCCCAGTACTGCTGCCAGGAGGATGGCATAATACTCGCCCTGCCGGTTGATGCCACGCACGTCCAGCGAGATCAGGCAGGTGGCTGCTCCCGCTGCCAGGAACATGGCGCGGAAGATCAGGGTAAACAGGTCATGCCGGAACATCCCCCCGAAGAGCGATTGCCCGGTCCCCTCCGGCCGGCTGAAGATGAGCATCGCGGCCAGGATGACAAGCTGGCCGAGCCCGGCCAGGATGCCCAGGCCGCGCTTGCGCGACTCCGGCCAGGCCAGGTCGAAACCCAGCACCAGGACCATGAGGATGAGCAGCAGGATCTCCGGCAGGATGGCGCGGAGGCTGGCTGGATCAAAGCTCGTGAATTGCACTATGCCCCTCCCAAAGCAGCCAGGAATGGCTTCACGCCGGTCTCGATCAGATTGGCCATAATCGCCGGATATACGCCCAGGACGATGAGAAGCGAGACCAGGATGACCAGCGCGACCTTATCCAGTACGGTGATGTCGGGCAAATGGGCGAACTCCGGCTTGAGTTCGCCGAAGAACACGCGGCCCACGACGCGCATGATGTAGGCAGCGGTGACGGGGATGCCAAATAGCGCTGCGATAACCGCAATGGCCGGGTACCAGCCCGCCACGCTGCCGGCGCGCCACGTCCCAAGGAAGATGGGCAGTTCCGCCGCGAAGCCCGATAAGCCCGGCATGCCCATCGAGACCAGACCGCCGACGATGAAGGCCACCGCCGCCCAGGGCATTCTCTGCACCATTCCCCCCAGGCTGGGGATGTCGCGGGTATGCGCCCGGTCGTAGACCATGCCGACAACGGCGAAGAATAGGGCCGTCATGATGCCGTGCGAGAACATCTGCAAGCCCGCGCCGGTCCAGCCGAAGTGGTTCATCGTAGCAAAGCCCAACGAGACCAACCCCATGTGACTGACGCTGGAGAAGCCAATGACGTACTTGAAGTCGCGCTGGATCATGGCGATGAACGCACCATAGACGACGTTGACCATCGCCAGCATGACGATGAAGGGCAGGAAGGCGCGCGCAGCCTCGGGCAAAAGGACCACGCCCACGCGCAGCGCGCTGTATGCCCCCAGTTTCATGAGGACGCCAGCATGCAGCATCGAGACGGCTGTGGGTGCGGCCACGTGGCCGTCGGGCGACCAGTTGTGAAAGGGCCAGAGGCCGGCCAGGACGGCGAAGCCGAGGAAGGTCGGCAGGAACCATAACCGCTGGAAATCGGCGCTGAAGCCGGCCAGGGCCAGCTCGAGCATGTCAAAGGTATGCGTGCCCTGCGGCGTGGTATAACTGAAATACATCGCCAGTGCGCCAATGAGCGAGAACACACTGCCGATGAGCAGATAGAGCGTCAGCTTCATCGCGGCGTATTCGCGCGTCACCGGCCAGCCCCAGATGGCGATGAGCAGGTACATGGGGAACACCGCCAGTTCGTAGAAGAAGAATAACAGGAATAGGTCAAGCGAGACGAACACGCCGAAGACGCCGGTGACCAGCAGGAAGAAGAAGGTGAAAAACTCACGCGGCCGGTCCTCGATGCCCCATGAGATCAGGACGCCGGTGAAGGCGACAATACCCGTCAGCACCACCAGCGGCAGGCTCAACCCATCGGCGCCGACATGGTAGCTGATGCCGAGCTGGGGGATCCAGGGCAGGCGCTCGACAAACTGATAGCCGGCGCGCTGCTGATCGTAAGTAAAATACAGGAAAATGGACAGCGCCATCGTGATGAAGGCGCCGATGGCCGACAGCACGCGGATGGTCGTCTTGCGCTCCGGCGGCATCAGCATCAGGATCGCCGCCGTCACCAGCGGCGTGAAGACAATGATGCTCAGAAATGGAATCTGTTGCATAAACCCTCTTTATCGTCGTGACGGAGGACGGACGACGGAAACCACCCGTCCTCCGTCTTCCGTCGTTATCCGATCAACCTCGTCACCGTCTGATTGATCACGTCCAGAATCCAGCGCGGCCAGACACCGATGGAGATCATCAGGACCATGAGCGGCGCAATCGCCAACGCCTCGCGCCAGGTGATCTCCTTCAGGTGGGCCCAGCGCGGGTTAAGTGGGCCGTGCAGCACCTTCTGAATAGCCTTGAGTGAGTACGCGGCGGACAGCAACAGCCCCAGGAGCGCGATGAAGGTGATCGGCGCAAACACCGGCCACGACCCGCGCACCACCAGGAACTCGCTGACGAAGCCATTCAACCCGGGCAAACCCAGCGACGCCATCGAGGAGAAGAGCAGGAAGCCACCGTAGGCCGGCAGCACCGCCCATAGTCCGCCGTAATCCTGCAAGTCGCGCGTGTGCGTCCGCTCGTAGACCACACCGACGAGTGCAAATAGCGCCGCTGAGTACAGGCCGTGGTTGAACATCTGTAAGACCGCGCCATTGGTTGCCATAACCGCGGAGAGCTTCGTGGCGGCATCGCGATTGAGCGCGTAAGCGGCGACGGCGATGCCCAGGATGACAATGCCCATGTGGCTGACCGAGGAGTAGGCGATCAGCTTCTTAAAGTCGCGCTGGCCGAAGGAGGCGTACGCGCCCAATACAATCGCCAGCAGTGCCAGGATGGCTACCGGGATGGCGAAGGCCTGGAACTCGCGCGGGAACAGCGGCTCGATGATGCGCAGGAAGCCGTAAGCCCCCAGTTTCAGCAGGACACCCGCCAGGATCATCGAGCCAGCGGTGGGCGCTTCGGTATGGGCGTCGGGCAGCCAGGTGTGGAAAGGCCAGATAGGCACTTTGATGGCGAAGGCGATGAAGAAGGCCCAGAAGGCGATGGTCTTGACGGTGGTGATGGGCAGCCCAAACAGGCCACCGGTGAGGTTCGGCCAGGTCTGCGTCAGCGCCACCATGTCGAACGTGCCGCCGGTGAGGCCCATCACCTGAATCGCCAGCAACATGCCGACGCTGCCGGTCATGGTGTAGATGAAGAACTTAAAGGCGGCGTAGCGCCGATCGGTCCCACCCCAGTTGTTGATCAGGAAGTACATCGGCACCAGGCCGAATTCCCAGAAGATGAAGAAGATAATGAAATCGAGCGCGATGAACACCCCCATCATGCCCATCTCCAGCATCAGGAACAGCGCCATGTAGGGCTGGACGCGCTCTTCGATGCTGAACGAGATGAGGATCGCCAACGGCGTCAGGATGCCGGTGAGCAGGATCATCGGCACGCTGATGCCGTCCACACCGACGTGGTAGCTGGAGTTGATGGTCGTGAACCAGGGGACCCTGACCTCGAACTGGAAGCCCGCCACATCCGGTCGGTAGCTGAACCAGAGAATGATGGAGAGCGCCGCCGGCACCAGGCTGATCAGGAAGGCTGCCCAGCGTAAGAGTGGCTTGTTCTCGCGCGGCAGCAGCATGATGATCACGCTACCCAGCAGCGGGGTGAAGACAATCAGGGTGAGCAGGTTATTCAGAATGAAGTTCATAGTTAGGGCCTTACTCCGATAAAGAAGTAGAAGAACAGGCCGAAGGCCACCGCCGCAACCAGCGACAAGAGCAGGTACTCCTGCACCCGCCCGGTCTGGATAGTGCGGAAGCTGCGGCCAAACCCCTTGATGCTCTCGGCAATCTCGTCGCCGGCGCGGTGGACAACGCCCCGGTCGAAGGCCCGATAGCCCTCGGCCACCCATAGCGCCGCCCGGGCGATGCCGTGCAGGATGCCGTCAATAATCCCTTTATCAATGGCCTGATAGACCACCGCTTCGGCCAGAATCTCGGTGGGCCGGATGAATATAGCATGATACAGTTCATCAATGTAGTACTTGTTCTGCAGGATGGTGTGCAGCCCGCCCAATGCGCCGACCAACGGGTCGGCCTCGCCGGTTGCCAGCGGCCGCCGCCAGGCGTACAGCCAGAAGCCCAACGCCAGCCCGCCCAGCGCCGCCACAACGCTGGTGAGCAGGGGCACCGGGCTGAAGGGCAGCGTTTCCTCGATCTGCACCACCCCCTCGACCGTCTTGCTGACGAAGCCATGGAACCAGTTGATCGGGCCCAGTTCAAGCCCCAGGAAATTGTTGGGGATGCCGGCCCAACCGGCAGAGACCGCCAGGACCGCCAGGATGATCAATGGGAAGACGATCCAGGTGCTGCTCTCGCTGGCATGCTCGGCTGCGGCGGTACGCGGCCGGCCCAGGAAGGTCAGCCCAATCTGGCGGGCAGTGTAGAACGCCGTCAGGAAAGCGGCCAGCGCCAGGACGATGAACACGACCAGCGCACCGGGGTTGACGCTACCCTTGTTGAAGGCCTCGGCCAGGATCTCGTCCTTACTCCAGAAACCGGCGGTGATGATAGGAAAGCCCGACAGCGCCAGCCCGCCGATCAGGAAGGTCAGATAGGTCCAGGGCATCCGCTTCGCCAGCCCGCCCATGTTCAGCATGTTCTGGGCAAAGGGGATTCCCTCCGGCTCTTCCGGCGGTGCAGCCCGCCCGTGCTCCGCATGCTGCCCAGTGGGGGTATATGTATAATGCTCGCCCTCTCCCACGTAGAAGGGAGCATGAGAGGCGGCCTGCGCCTCCATCTCGTGCACGGCGTGCTCGCCGTGCTCCATGCCATGAATGACGGAGCCGGAGCCGAGGAACAGGAGCGCCTTGAAAAAGGCGTGGGTGATCAGGTGGAAAGCTGCCGCGACGTACGCGCCGATGCCCAGCGCCGCCACCATATAGGCAAGCTGGCTGATGGTGGAGTAGGCCAGCACCCGCTTGATATCATTTTGCGCCAATGCGATCGTCGCCGCGAAGAGCGCGCTGAAGGTGCCGATCACGGCCATCGCCACCATCGGCAGGGTCAGGACACCTTCGTGCGAGCCGGCCTGGAGCAGCGGGAACATGCGGATCACCATATACACGCCGGCCGAGACCATGGTCGCAGCATGGATCATGGCACTGACGGGCGTCGGGCCTTCCATAGCGTCGGGCAACCAGATGTGCAGGGGGAATTGGGCGCTCTTCCCCACCGTCCCGGCGAACAGGAGCAGGCCGATGAGCGCAGCCACCGATAGCCCACTGACGAAGCTGGGCGTCGCCGCCATGGCATCCAGCGTCTGCTTATTGGTCAGGACCTGGCTGAAGGTCAGTGTGCCGCTATGGAAGTAGAGGTAAGCGATGCCCAGCATCATCAGCACGTCGCCGACGCGGGTGGTCATGAAGGCCTTGACGGCGGCGCGATGGGCTGCGGGCTTTTGATACCAGAAGCCGATGAGCAGGTAGGAGCACAGGCCCATGATCTCCCAGCCGACGAACAAGAGCAGCAGGTTGTCGGCCACAACCAGGAGGAGCATGGCGAAGGCGAATAGGGAGATGAAGGCGAAGAAACGGCTGTAAAGCGGATCCAGGCTGATGCCTGCTGCCAGGCCGGGCGGGGTCTTCACCCCCTCACGGCGGGCGGGCCACCCCATGTAGCCCACGCTGTAGATGAAGATCATCAGGCAGGTCAGCGGGACCATGAATAGCATCACCGCTGTCAACGGGTCCACGCGAATGCCGAAGTTCAGCCATTTGCTGGTGTCCATGCCCGCCGACAGCCAGGGGATGGCAGCATTGATCTCGATGCCTGTGCTGACGACGTTCCAGAAGACAAACTGCGCCAGGATGAACGAGAGGAGGACTGAGCCGATCGCCAGCCAGTGGCTCAGCCCCTTCCAGGGCTGGGTGAACAGGACGATCAGGCCAAAGGCGATCAGCGGCGGCAACGGGATGAGCCAGGCAAACAGTTTAAGCAGCTCCGGATCCATACACACCTACCAATCGGATGGGGGCGGGTTTCGAAACGCGCCCTGTCTAGAACTTCAGGATGTCAATGTCCTCCACCACAACGGTCTCGCGGTTGCGATAGATGGAGATGATCAGGGCCAGACCGACGGCTGCCTCGGCGGCGGCGACGGTGAAGACGAACACGGCGTAGGCCTGGCCGCTGATCAGCAGCGGCGTCAGGTAGCGCCAGAACGCGACCAGGTTGATGTTGACCGCATTCAGCATGAGCTCGATGCCGATCAGGATGGCAATGGCATTGCGCCGCGCCAGCGCGCCGTACAGCCCGATGCAGAATAATATCGCTGCGACGATCAGATACCAGTTTAACGGCACCATTATTTCCTCTCCCGCGCTACAACAATCGCTCCGATGAGCGCCACCAACAGCATGACAGAGGCGAGTTCGAAGGGCAACACGTACAGGTCAGGACTGACGAGCGACCGACCCAGGTCGGCGATGCTGCCGCTCACATCCGCCTGCGGTCGGGTGACGGACCAGGCCGGCACCCGGCTGATCATCACGATTAGCAGGACGACCAAGACACCGCCCAAAAGCGCACTCAGCCACCATTCGCTGTTAGTCGCCTCCTGCGTCTCGGCCATCAGCCGCCGTGTCAACATGACCGCGAAGATGATCAGGATGGCGATAGCGCCGATGTACAGCAGTACCTGCACCGCTGCCAGGAAGCCGGCTTCGAGCAAGACAAAGAAGGCGGCCACACCGAAGAGCGTGGCGATCAGCCACAAGGCGGAATGGAACAGATTGCGATTGGTCACAGTCACCAGGGCTGAGCCCAGTGTTGCCACGCTCACGACAATAAAGATGATCTGCTCGACCGTCATGCTATCTCCAGGCAAAAGTAAGAGGTTGTGACCATTGGGGCTACCGTGCTACTCGCCGCCCACCCGTGGCTGCCAACTGCCCGGCGCCCACCGCCGGCTGCCCGGCAAGCCCTACGGCCTGTTGTCGCGCCCGCCGTGCTACGGCACCGACCATCATCAGGATAACGGCGCCCAGCACCAGGTTGGTGAAAAGCAAGATGCCTGCTCGCGGCCAGGCCCCGGCTGTCGTCGGGATGAGCTTATCCACGACGGCCAGCACCATGATGTTGATCAGCGAGACAGGCACCAGGAACTTCCAGCAGAAGGCCAGCATATGGTCAATGCGGATGCGTGGCAGCGTGCCGCGGACCCACATGATCACGAAGTACACCAGGAAGGTCTTGACCATGAAGTAGACCACTCCCAGCACCGGGATGCCGGGGTTGGATAGGTCGCCGACGCCCGGCCCACGCCAGCCGCCCAGAAACAACGTTGCGAATAGCGCCGAGACGGTGAAAGCGTGCAGGAACTCGGCCAGGAAGAACATGGCGAACTTCATGCCGCTATACTCGATGTGGTAGCCGGCGACGATCTCGGATTCGGCCTCGAGCAGATCAAAGGGCGTGCGGCCAACCTCAGCCACGCTGGTGATGAGGAAGAGCACTGCCGAGATCGGGGCCAGCACGATATACCACACCGTCTGGCCGGCGACGACGTCGTTCATGCGCATCGAGCGGGACAGGAGCACCGGCACCAACAGGGCTAGGATCATCGGCACTTCGTAGCTGATCAGTTGGGCCACGACGCGGAACGCGCCCAGCAGGGCGTACTTGTTGTTTGAACCCCAACCGGCCATCAGAATAGAGAGGGTGCCGAACGCGCCCACGGCGACCACGTAGATCACGCCGATGTTGACATTGGTGCCGATCATGTTCCATGAGAATGGGATGACGGCCCAGATGAGCAGAACGGCGATGACTGCCAGCAGGGGCGCGATGTTATAGACGGGGCGGTCGGCACCGGTTGGGGTGATGTCCTCTTTGGTCAGGAGCTTGAGCGCATCGGCGACGGTCTGGAGGAGGCCGAACGGCCCGGCGCGGTTTGGCCCCAGCCGGTCCTGCATGCGGGCGACGACTTTACGTTCCAGCCAGATCGTGAAGATAATCAGGAGCAGGCCGAAGGTGGACACTGCCAGCACGCCGATGATCTGCATGATCACGCTCACCAGGGCCGGCGACAGGCCCGCGCCCTTGAGCAGAAGCTCAATCTGAAGATAGATGAATACAAAGGGGTTCTTCAGGAACTCGATCATATTACCTCTCGCCTACACCCATTCCAACGCACCCTTGCGCCAGGCGTAGATCAGCCCGGCCGCCAGGATCAGGATGAACAGGACCATCTCCAGCACCATGAACAGCCTCAATTGGTCGAACGCGACCGCCCAGGGGAATAGGAACACGGTCTCGACGTCGAAGATCACGAACACCAGGGCGAAGATATAGTATTGGGCCTTGAACTGAACCCAGGCATCGCCGACGGTCTCAATACCGCATTCGTAGGTCTCGTTCTTGAGAGGATTGGGTTTCTTGGGCCGGACGATCCAGGCGGCCAGCACAGGGACTGCGGGAAAGATCACAGCGATGAGGAGGAATAGACCGATGAAGATATACTCTTGCAGCATCAACCCTCCGGAATACGATTTGTCTGGTTGGCGCTCTCAGTTCTCTATAGCGCTTCATGCCCCTCCCCAGCACGAGCCCCCTCTCTCCTCCGGTGGAAGGGAGGCGGGGGCCACGAGCGAGCCATTGAACCGATCAAGACTGGAAGTAGGGGCGTGGTCCAATGAGACGCCCCTACTTTGTGACGGACTTCCCCAATTCTAGCATAGGTCAAATCAAAAAACAAGCCAGGCCACAAGTGAGTATAAAGGAATCGCCCTATTCTGGCCGGTTAAGGGGGTATACTGCGGCGGGTCCGGCGGCGTATCAGGAGCACCACCAGGCCGACCATCGAGATCAGGTAACCTGCCACGGCGGCGATAATGAGCACGGTCTGGCGTGTCCGGCGGGCCACGGCGCGGCCGCTGTGGACGGCGGCCTGCGACAGGCTCTCGCCCAGTTCCCGGATGAATGACGCAGGCGGCTCTACGGGCACCAGCGCCGACCGCAACCGCTGCGTCAACCCCAGCAGGCTCTCCAAGCGCCCCCGTGCCTCGGGGTAACGCGCCAACAGCGCCTCGGTCTCATCTTCGCCCCGATTGAGCGCATCGGCGTGCTCAGCCAGGATCTCCTCCAGTAATTTCTCATCCATCTCTCAACTCCAGTGGTCAGTGGCCCATAGTCAGGACGCGGTCGTCGGTCTGGCCACTGGCCGCTGACTACTGCTGACTGAGTTCGTCCCGCAGTGCAACGAGTGTGCGGTGATATAGCGATTTGACAGCCCCCTCAGTCCGGCCCATGATGGCCGCGACCTCGGCATTGGACAGGCGCTCGACGAATTTCAGGATCAGCAATTGCTGTCGGTCCGCAGGCAGGCGACGGATGGCTGCCAGCAGCCGATCGCGCTGCTCGTGGTCCTCAGCCAGCATCTCCAGCGGCTGCATCGTATCGTGCAGCGGCTCGACGTGCGCGCCCGCCGTGCCCAGTTCGTCAATGGAGACCACCATCCGCCGCGCCTGGTCGCGATGCCAGTTGGCGACCAGGTTGTGAGCGATGCGATAGAGCCAGGCCGAGAAGGGCAGGCCGCGGTCCACATAGCTCTCGATGTGTCCCAGCGCCTGCTGGAAAGTGCGGGCGGTCAGGTCTTCGGCCTCGTGGTGGTTGCCTGTCCGGTAATAGACGTAGTTATAAATCGCCCTGGCGTAGCGTTGATACAGCTCGCCAAAGGCGGCCTGGTCACTGCGAGCCCGCTCCACCAGCTCGGCCTCGCCCTGATCGGGCGCAGCCAGGCTGTCGGGAGTGTGGTGATTGTCTGACACGCCCCCTCTTCTCTGTGCAGCGGGGCGCGGTTCCGGCCATGACCCTCTGATCAGTAAACACCGCCGGGCCAGCGGCGTTGCGCCCCACTGGGCTGACCCACTACCCTGGCTTTCAGGCAGGGTTCCGGCTGACAGTATAGCAGAGGCCGGCAGAGCGGTCAATCACGCATAGCGGGTTGGCTGGGGTGCACTCCAGTTCTGGGGCAACTACCTCCGGGCGGCTACGCCCAGAACGATGAACTTGCCCCCCATATGGAATACACCCGTCGGCTGGGCCAGCCTGCGCGCCACGCCGGGTTGTGCTATACTGGAAATATCGCTTAAGAGAGTCATAGACAACAGAAGAGACCGCCCAGGCCAGCGCTCAGGTGGATATACGCGAGTATATGGCCGCCTAAGCGTGGATGGGTGCATAAGCTGATGTCACCGGATAAGGGGAATAGTCCATGGAATACCGCAAACTGGGCCGGACCGGTCTGAAGGTATCCGAGTTATGTCTGGGGACGATGACCTTTGGCTGGACGGCCGACGAAGCAACCTCTCTCAATATCTTGTCGGCGGCATTTGACGCCGGCTGCAACTTCCTCGACAGCGCCGATGTCTATTCACGCTGGCATAACCGGGCCGGCATCGCCGAGGAGATTATCGGTAAATGGTTGCGTGGCCGACAGCGTGACCAGGTGGTCATCGCCACGAAGGTGCGCAGCCCGATGGGTGATGGCCCTAACGACCAGGGCCTCTCTCGCATCCATATTCTGAATGCGGTGGAGGCCTCGTTGCGTCGCCTGGGCACGGACTACATTGATCTATATCAGGCCCATTGGCCCGACGACGACACGCCTCTGGAGGAAACCCTGCGCGCCTTCGATGACCTGGTCCATCAGGGCAAGGTGCGCTATATCGGCTGCTCGAACTTCCCTGCCTGGCTGCTATGTAAAGCGCTGTGGATCAGCGACAAGCACGGCCTGGCCCGCTTCGACTGCCTGCAACCCCACTACAACCTGGTCCACCGCGACGAGTTTGAGCGCGAACTGATGCCATTGTGCCGGGATCAGGGCCTCGGCGTTATCCCCTATAGCCCGCTGGCCGGCGGCTTTCTCACCGGCAAGTACCGCAAGGACCAACCTATCCCCGAGGGCACGCGCGGCCAGACCAGCCAGCGGGTCCGGTCCTATATGACCGACGCCAACTATGCGCTGGTTGACCGGCTAGAGGCCATGGGCCGGGAACGGGGTCTGACCATCGCTCAGATGGCGTTGGCCTGGCTGCTGAGCACCCCGGTCGTCACCAGCCCGATCATCGGTGCCAGCAGCGTGGAACAACTCCGGGAGAACCTGGGGGCGGCCGGTCAGCGGCTCAGCCCGGAGGAGAAGAAGGCCCTGGACGAAGCCAGCGCGTGGCAGCCGCAGGGTTAGGCGATTCGTCGGAAACGCCTCTTTCCGCCAGCGCCGCCTTCAGCCACTGCTTATCGGCGGGCAGGTTGTAACAGCGAACACCGGTCGCATTGTAAATGGCGTTGATAATCGCCGGGGCGGTGGGGATGGAGGCCAGTTCGCCGACGCCCTTGGCCCCGTACGGGCCATCCCGGGTCTCTTCCTCGACGAAGAAGGCGATCACTTCCGGCGTCTGATCAATTGTGGGCAGGCGACACTTGTGCAGGGAGTCGGTCAATACCTGACCGTCCTTCATGACGAAGTTCTCCTGAAGCGCCAGACCCAGGCCCATCGAGATGCTGCCCTCCACCTGGCCCAGCAAGGTCACCGGGTTGATCACCCGGCCCACGTCGCAAGCGGCGATGACCTTCAGCACCTTCGTTTCGCCCGTCTTGACATCTATTTCGACCAGCGCTGCCTGAGCGCCGAAACCAAAGGCGATGTGCTGATAAGGCTGGGTGGGCGGGGCTACATATTGGTACATGACTTTGGGGACCCGGCCTTCCCGGCGCGCAGCTTTGATCACATCCCTGAGAGGGATGCTGCGGCCAGTGCTGCGTACGTACCCATCGGCGAAGGTCAGGCTTTCGGGGGCTACGTCCAGCATTTCAGCGGCGGTCTGACTGAGCAGGGCGCGGACCTCGCGACTGGCGTAGCGCGCGGCGTTGCCGGTCACGTATGTCTGGCGTGAGGCCGTCGTGGCCTGACCGTCCGGTGTCAGATCGGTGTCTGACAGAAGTACGTCCACCTGTTCATAGGGCAAGCCCAACTCCTCGGCCACAATCTGCGCCAGCACCGCCGGCAGGCCCTGCCCGATCTCGGCGGCCCCGGCCCGCACGATAGCTCGACCGTTGGCGAATGCCTCGACTTCGGCGCCGGCAGCGTCATAAGCCCCACTGCCATAACCGGTGTTCTTATAGGCGCAGGCCAGCCCCCAGGCGCGACGCTTATGGCCCTCGACGGCGACGAAGGCGTGTCTTTCCATTTCAGCGGCCACCAACTCCAGCGCCTGGGATAGGCCGCAGCTCTCGGTCATCACCTGACCGGCCAGGGTCCTCTTGCCGTAAGTCAGGATGTTCTTACGCCGGATCTCCAGGGGCGAGAGACCCAGCGCTTCTGCCAGAATGTCCATCTGCGACTCCATGGCAAAGCCGACCTGGGTCACACCAAAGCCGCGGAACGCGCCGGCGGGTACGTTGTTGGTGTACATGGCGTAAGTGCCCACCTTGACATTGGGCACTTCATAGGGGCCGGCGGCATGGGTGGTGGCCCGCAGCATCACGTGGTTGCTCAGACTGGCATAAGCGCCGGCATCGCCATAGATTTCGACCTCGTGAGCGACCAGCGTACCATCCTTCTTAGCCCCAGTTTTCATCTTGATGATGGTGGCGTGGCGTTTGGGATGAACCCGGAGCGACTCGGCGCGGCTGAGCACCATCTTGACCGGTCGTTTGGTGGCCCAGGCCGCCAGGGCGACATGAATCTGCACCGATACATCCTCTTTGCCCCCGAATGCACCGCCGATGAGGCAATTGATGACCCGGATGTTCTCCTCGGGCAGGCCCAGAGTGGCGGCAATCTGGCTGCGGTCGCCGAAGGGAATTTGGCCACCGGAGTAGACGGTGATTCGTCCGTTGGCCTCCGGCACGGCCAGGCCGGCCTCCGGCTCAAGGAAGGCGTGCTCAACCATTTGCGTGGTGTATTCGCGCTCGATGATCACATCGGCCTGGGCAAAGCCCGCCGCCAGATCGCCTTGCGCCAGGTGGAACTGGGCCAGCAAGTTGCCCCCGACATGGATTGGAGGTGCATCGGGGGCCGCGGCTTGCTTCGGCCCGGTCACGACCGGCAGCGGCGCATATTCAACTTCGATGAACTTGAGGGCCTCGCCCGCGATCTCCTCCGATTCGGCTACCACCAGGGCGATGGCATCGCCCACGTAGCGGACTTTATCGTAGCACAGCACCGGCCAATCAATCTCGTGCACACCGCAATCCTTCCGGCCGGGGATGTCGTCGGCGGTCAGGACGGCCACGACGCCGGGCAGGGCTTTGGCCTTGCTCACATTCACGCTCAGCAGCCGGGCGTGCGGGTACTGGCTGCGCAGGGCCCGGGCATACAGCATTCCCTCGATATATAGATCATCGGTGTAGATGCCCTTGCCGGTGACTTTATCTACGGCATCGGGGCGGGGCAGGGGGCGACCGACGGCTTTGAGCGGGGCTTTGACCGAGGGCAGAGATGGCACGGCCTGGCCGGCAGCCTGCTGGATGGCCCGAATGATGGCGTTGTAACCGGTGCAGCGGCAGATATTCCATCTGTGACCCTCATAGATTTCCTGAAGCGTGGGATGCGGGTTCTTCTCCAGTAAAGCCAGGGTGGACAGGATGAAGCCTGGGGTGCAGAAACCGCATTGCGTCGCGCCCTGGTCAATGTAGGCCTGTTGGACGGGGTGAAGGCCGCGGCCGTCTGGGCCGGTCACACCCTCAATCGTGATAATGCTCGTCCCCTCGGCGCGTTTCATGGGGATCAGGCAGGAACGCACGGCTCGGCCATTTTGAATCACCGTGCAGGTGCCGCAGTGGCCGGTCGCACAGCCGTCTTTGACACCCGTCAGGTGCAACTGATCGCGGAGCACATCCATCAGCGAGGCATTGGGTGTGGCTGCGACCCGGCGCTGTACCCCATTGACCGTTAGCGTATAGGTTTGCATCTCGGGCATCGGAGTCACCTCTAGATCTCCGGGGTCTCGGAGACGCCGGCGATCTATATCACATGGTTTGATGGCCAGGGCGTGCCTGGCCTCAACTGGGAGGGTCTCCAGCACTTTTCGACGAGCAGTAGCGCCCGACGCCGGCAGACCATACTATGCCGACTAGAGACCAGGCTATTGCGGTTATAGCGCCAGAAGGCGCGGGTGTCAAGTCGAAGCCAGAGCCTGGGTGTATTCCAGATTGGGGGCGAGATTTAGGCAGCGGCCCACAGCGCATCGAAGGCGTCGCCCATGACGGCGGAACGGATGACCCCCAGGCTGCATCAAATTGCACTAACGCTACCCCCTCGCCTGCGCGACTGAGCACAGGGGGCAGGGCGGACGCCCTCGCCTGTTGCCCTGGCCGGGGGCGGTCACTGGCCAAGTGGTCAAGCGTTACCACAAGCGCCCACTTGGCGGCGCTGGTGCGGCAAACACGGGGGCTGAGGAGGGGGAAGTGCCACACCCCGGCAATGGCAGCAGGCATTACCGACCAGTGCTGGAGCGTGGGGGAGTTGTTGCGCTACCGCGTTCCACCTCCGCCCCGGCGACCATCTAAACGTTGGGGGAGATGATCCAAAGCCCTGCAACAGTTGATCGAGCAATGGGCAACTTGATCACGGTTTCGCGCACACATACCGGGCCGGTCCCGGCAGGTATAGAAACCCGCCCTACGCCGTCTATTCCCCGTCGGCGGGCTTGGGCACGCACTAACGCAGGTACTGGTCGAAGAATTCGGCGATGATTTGCGTGATATTCGCACGTGTCGGGCGCATGGGACCGCTGCCAGCGGGTGAGAAGTCGTAGCCAGCGTTTTTCACCACCAGCAACGTCACAGGCGCGCCGGCCATCTTCAGCTTGTTGTAGAATTCCTGCGACTGGCTCAGTGGCACGACCTGGTCCTGGTCCCCATGCAGGATCAAAAAGGGCGGAGCATCCTTTGTGATGTAAGTCACCGGACTGGCATCGGCGAGAACCGGGTCCTGGGGTGACGTTGCCCCGAACACCTGCTGAAGCAACGGCGTGTGAGGGCCGGCAAAGTCAGAGGCCGTTAAGTCAATCGGGCCGAACATATCCACGACGGCTTGCACGTCGCTGCCCTCCTCATCATATCCGCCCGCCCCCTCGAAGCCAGCGGTTTCATCAGCCAGGCCGAGCAGTGAGACGAGATGCCCGCCGGCGCCGCCACCCATTGCGCCGATCCGATCCGGATCAAGATGATAGGCCTTGGCGTTAGCCCGCAAGAAGCGAACCGCGCACTTCACGTCCTCGATTTGGGCCGGAAATGGGTATTGTGGTGCAAGGCGATAATTGACCGAGGCGACCAGGTAGCCTCGTGTCACCAACTCCGGTATATCTACAATCCCCTCGCCGCCGGCTTTATCCCCCGCCGACCAGCCACCGCCATGCACATACACTACCACCGGCGCCAATGCGTTGCTTGCCGTCTTCGGAAAATAGATGTCCATTTTCAGGTCCACACTGTCGCCGGTGCAGTAGCTCACATCTCGTTTGACAATGCCTAGCTGGATTGGGTCCAGCGGCCCAGAGGTGTTTACGCCGAGCAGCGGGTCCTGCGTGAGCGTCGTATTGCCCGCCTTCGGCGAAGCTACTGCGGGCGCAGCAGTTGGCGCAGTGCCGCGCACCCCCAGCCGCCCCCCCAGGCTACAGCCCAGAGTGAGCAGTAGAAACGCACTGACGATCAACAGGCTGGCTCCCTTCAATCGCATTCCCTCCTCCTGATTAGCGCAAGAATCGGCTATAGCCGTGGCACTGCCTCTTTTTAGCCCAGGTGCATTAAAAGAGGGTAAAGCACTTGTAAAATAAATGAAAACAGTAATTCACGGAGCAGGCCGGCTTCCCTCCGGCGCCGGCTGAGCGAGAACGCCGATCACCTCGGCGGCGGTGTCGTAGCGGCCAAAAGCGGGCATGAGGTAGACGCCATGCACCAGTTCCTTCAGTTCGAGCAGTAGCTCCTGGGCCATGCGGATGCCCTCCTCGCGGCCGCGCTCGCCAGCCAGGCGCATCCGCCGTAGGACGTCTTCGTTCAGGCGGATGCCGGGGACCTCGTTGTGTAGGAACTCGGCGTGGCGCGCGCTCGCCAGTGGCAAGACGCCGACGAGCAAGGGCAACGTCAGCGGGCCGTGCAATTCCTCATGGCGGGCCAGGAAGTCGCGGACCGTGTTCACGTCGAAAACGGCCTGGGTCAATGCGAAGTCGGCCCCTGCTTCAATCTTCTTGCGCAGCAGCCGGATCTCCTTGTCGCGGTCCTGCGCTCCCAGGTCAAGCGCCACCCCCGCCAGGAACGAGCAAGGCCGGCCGATGGGCGCACCCGCCTGGTCAATTCCCCGGTTGAAGTGCTGCTTGATCAGCCGCACCAGGCCGGTCGGCACAACGTCATACTGGTCGGTGGCCTCCGGGTAGTCGCCGATGCTGGGCGGGTCACCCATCACCACGAACAGATTGCGTACGCGCAGGGCATGAGCAGCCAGCAAGTCGCTCTGCACGCGCAGCAGGTTGCGGCCGCGGGTGGGGAAGTGCAGGATCGTCTCGATGCCCACCTGGCTCTGGATCAGGTGGGCGACAGCCCAGGGGCTCATACGCAGGCGGGCACGGGGGCTATCGGACACACTGATGACCGTCGCGCCTTCGTGCTTGAGCATGAGCGCACCGGCCAGTACCCGCCCCGGGTCGAAGCCCTTCGGCGGGCTGACCTCAACGTTGATGACGAACTCGTGGCGTTCGAGCTTACGCGCCAACTCGGTGGGCGGATCCGGCGGCAGGGGTTGCGCCTCGCGTGCCGGCGGTTGGACGACGAGGCGAGCCTCATGCCGCTGGGGTGCCAGCGCCAGCGCGTTCAGCGTCAGACGCATAGCGCGGATATGTTCCGGTGTGGTACCGCAGCAGCCACCGATGACGCTCGTCCCAGCCAGGACGAAGCGCCGGGCATAGTCGCCGAAATACTCCGGCGTGGCCGGGTACATGATGCGCCCGCTGATGTATTCCGGCCAACCCGCGTTGGGTTGGGCCGAGACCTTCACCCGGTCGTCAGCGGCAGCCGTGCGCAGCGCCGCCAGGAAATCCTCGACGACGGTCAGCACACGCGCCGGGCCGACCGAACAGTTGACGCCGGCGACGGCCACGCCGAGCGCGGCCAGAGCCTGGGCCACAGCCTCCGGTGTGTGGCCCAGTGGCGTGCGCAGGTCTTGGGTGAAGGTCATCTGGGCGATGATGGGCAGGTCGCAGACCGCTTGCACCGCGCGGATGGCCGCCTCGATCTCAGTCAGGTCGGAGAAGGTCTCGATGATGAACAGATCGACGCCGGCCTCGGCCAGCGCTGCGGCCTGCGCCCGGAAGGCAGCGCGGGCTTCGTCGGGCGTGATCACACCAGTGGGAGCCAATCGCGCACCGGTCGGACCGATCGAACCGGCGACGAAAACCGGCCGGCCGGCCAGTTCGGCGGCCGCGCGGGCCAGGCGCACACCGGCAGCGTTGATGTCGGCAACCTGATCCGCCAGGCGGTGCTCCATCAGCCGGAAGCAGTTGGCACCAAAGGTGTTGGTCTCGACAATCTCAGCCCCGGCTTCGATATAAGCACGATGGATCTCGGTCACCCACTCCGGATGCGACAGGTTAAGCTCATCAAAAGAGTGGTCAAAGGTGCCGGTGCGCTGGTAGAGCATCGTCCCCATCGCACCGTCGCACAGGATCGGGCCTCGATTGAGGCGTTCGAGAAAAGCATCACTCGTCATGAATCCATCTCCCCTACCACCAATTGCCC
>CADDZL010000034.1 GCA_902812335.1 Chloroflexota bacterium
AGTTCGCGCCGGGCCTGGTCGAGTTGCCTGCGCACCTCGTCCGGCAGCGCCTCGTAAGCCTCCGGCGCCATCACCTGGCCGCGCACCACCGGCGCGATCACCGGCCCGGACGGTGTCTGCAGAATGGTGAAATTGCGCGCGGCAGCCTGGTTCTGGACCGCCTCGAAAGCGGCATTGGTTTCGTCTTCGAGCGCGTGCTGGATGCGCTCGGCGGCCTGGGTGTAGGCCTCAGCCTCGAAGGCGCGGGGGATGTCGCGCTGCAGGTTCTCGATGAGCGCCTTCATGCCATCACGGAATTGAGAGCTCAGGCCCGGCGGCAGACTCAGTGCGCGTGGCCGGCGCGGCTCGGCGAAGTTATAGACGTAGACCCAATCGGAGGGGGCGGGTTCGGTAGCGGCTTTCTGGCGCAGGAAGCGCGCTACCGCCGTCGCCCGTCCCGTCCCAGCCGGCCCCAGAACGTAGACATTAAAGCCGGGGCTCTTGATATCAATGCCGAATTCAATGGCACGCGTACCGCGCGGCTGGCCGATGATGTCCTTAACCTGCGGCAGATCGGCTGTGCTCTGAAAGCCGGCACGGCTGGCATCATAGACGCGCCGCAATTGGTCGGGAGAAAGCGACTGGGGCGGAGTCATCGCGACAGATGCATGGGCATGATGACGTGCAGGAAGTCCTCGTTGCCGACGGCCCTAACCACGCCGGGGCTGGAGGCGGTGGTGGTCTCCAGCGCCACCTGGGCCGTATCTACCCGGTCGAGCACTTCGATCAGGTAGCGCACATTGAAGGCGATGTCCAGGGCAGGCCCCTCGACGACCGCATCCATTTCGCCGACGTTATCGCCGGTCTCGGCTGAGGTGGCCGTCACTACCAGCTTACCCGGCGTCCCATCCTCGCCGGGGGTGATGGACAGGCGGGCGGTGTGGGCACTCTCGCGGGCGAAGATGTCGGCGGTCTTACAGGCCTTGCGGAACTGGCCAGTGTCCACCGTCAGGCGTGTGGTATGGCTCTTCGGGATGATCCGGTTATAGTCAGGGAAGTTGCCCTCGATGAGCTGTGACACCAGTTCGGCGTTGGTCATATGGAACAAGACCTGGCCGCGCCCCGGCACAACCCGGATGGCCACCGGATTCTGCTCGTCGGCGCTGATGCGGGCCACTTCGTTCAGCGCCCGCGCCGGCACCACCAGCGTGATGGGGGACTGGACCGGCTCTACCAGCGGGGCGTGGCGCACCGACAGGCGGAAGCCGTCGGCTGCCGCCATGGTGATGCGGTCGCCCTGGATCTCGACCTGGACGCCGGTGAGGATGGGGCGGCTCTCGTCGGTAGCGGCGGCGAAGACGACCTGATTGATCATGTCGCGCAGGTCCTCGGCGCGGATAAGCGCCGTCTGAGCGCCGGCCGCTTCGGACACTTCGCTCTCGGCCGAGGGCATGATCGGGAACTCCTGGGCATCAATGCCCTTAATGCGGGCCTCGGTACGGGCGCAGCGCAGTTCGAGCATCTGGTTGCGCACGTTGAGCGTCAGGTCAATGCGCTCCGGCGGCAGACTGCCGATCAGGTCGGTCAGTGTGCGGGCCGGCACGGTCGTCGCGCCGTCCTCCTCCACCTTGGCCCCGATCCAGCAGGTGATGCCCAGTTCGAGGTTAGTCGCCGCCAGCTTGAGGCGACTTTTGTCGGTGGCGAGCAGGACGTTATTGAGGACCGGCAACGTGGTGCGAGCGGACACGGCGCGACCGACGATGCTGAGCCCTTTGGCGAGGTTCTCTTGCAGGCAAGATACTTTCATGGTTGGTCTCCCGTCCTTCGCTTCGCTCAGGATGACATTGCTCGAAATCAGTGGTCAGTAGCCAGTAGTCGGATATCTGACTACTGATTACTGGTGCAGTATACATCAGCTTTGGCTGGGCGGCTACTGGGAGGGGGCAGGTTTGTCTGAAATTATCCGGCCATTTCCTTGAAGTCATATATCCCGTCGCGCACCGCCCAACGGTGCCCCTGCGGGCAAACCAGCGCCTGATCCTGGCTGGTCAGCCCGGTGGCGCCGCACAACGGGCAGCGGAAAAGCGCTCCTTCCGGCGCGACCGGGCCGCCCGGCGGCGTGCGCAGGCGCACAAACACACTCGGACTGAGCGGCCATAGCGCCCCGACCGGCTGGAGGAGCGCGTCGGCGGCAGCCAGGAGCCGGGCAGGGACCAGGCGCTTCATTAAGCCCAGGCGGAAATGCGAGACGCTGAGCCGGCGCTCCGGCCTGAAGCCGGCTTCGACCAGCCGGGCCCGCATCCAGGCCGGATGGAAGTCGAAGTTCAGCCGGACGAACTCGACCGGCTCCGGGTCGAAGGGGTTCCACGTCTGGCGGCGCAGCAGGTAACGGGCAATGGCCTTCAGGTGGCGCTTGCTGGCGAACTCCAGGACGAAGACTGCCTCCGGCTTGAGGATCGTCCGGATTTGTGCCAGCACCGCCGGCACATCAGCAATGTGATGCATCACCCGCACCATGGTGACTGCGTCGAAGGCCCCCGGCACGAAGGGCAGGCGATAGGCATCGGCGGCGACATAGACATAACGCGAAGACGATCCCAGGCGCTCACGGGCCTCGACCAGCATGGTGCGCGAATAATCGAGGAGGACGACCTGCTGATAGCCCCGGTACAGGTCGGCCAGCCGGCCGAAGCCGGCGCCGATCTCGACCAGACGGGCGCCGGCCGGGGGCAAGAGGCGACGCAGCGCAATGCGCTCGACGCGGTCCTCGTACTCGCGCCCCTGCCCTTCCCAAAAGTCAGTGCGGTAACGCGAGCCGTCGTAGTCGCAAATCGGGCGGTCGGAGGAGGTGGGGACGGCCATAGGACTGTCTTGTTTAGGATCTGCGGGCGATATTAACACCAGCATGGGCGGGACGCAAGTGGACAATCCCGGTAAAGAAGAGTATGATCCTCCCCAAAGTCACGTGCACCCTGTGGCGTCGGCGTTTTCGACCCGGCGGCGGGCAGCGCTACGCCCCTTATAGGGCTTTGGCGGCATGGGGAAGGTTCGTCTGGGGTGAGCCACCCATATATTACATTTATCTTCTTCCTCTACGGCCTGGCGTTCTTCAGCATGGGCCTGGTGGTAGCACTGGAGGGCGGCCGCGCCTCGGATGCCCGACTGCGCCACGCCCTCAGGCCGCTGGCCGGCTTCGGACTGATCCACGCGCTGCATGAATGGCTCGAAATGTTCCAGAGCCTGCAAATGCTGCCGGGGCAGGATGTAGCGGCCCTGTTTTGGGAGAGCCTGCGTCTGGCTGTCCTGGCGTTCTCCTTCTTGTCCCTCAGTGCGTTTGGGGCTTCGCTGCTCGCGCCCAATGAGCGCCTTCGCCGCCTCAGCCTGCTCGTCCCGGTAGCCCTGGAGGCTATCTGGGGATTCGGGCTTTTCCTGATGAGGGGCCACTTCGGTCTGGACGCGGGACTATGGGGCGCAGCCAACGTCTGGACGCGCTACGTTCTGGGCATCCCGGCCTCGCTGGCGGCCTGCGCCGGCCTGATCGCGCAGCAGCGTGCCTTCCGGCGAGCCGGGCTCATCCGCTTCGGCCGGGATAGCCTGTGGGCGGCGGTAGCCTTCGCCTGGTATGGCCTGATCGGCCAGGGGTTCCCGACCGCCAGCCCATTGCCGCCCTCCAACGTGATCAATCAAGACCTCTTCTTTCAATTGTTTGGCTTCCCGGTGCAGTTGATGCGGGCCGGCGCGGCCCTGGTCGCAGCCATCTTCGTCATCCGTTTCCTGCGCTCCTTCGAGGTTGAGACTCAGCGCCAGATCGCCGAACTTCAAGCCGCCCGGCTGGAGGAGGCGCGGCGTCGCGAGGCGTTACGCGGAGAGCTTTTGCGCCGGGTGGTCGCCGCCCAGGAGGCCGAGCGACAGCGCATCGCCCGCGAATTGCACGACGAGACCGGCCAGGCGCTTACCGCTCTGGGTCTGGGCCTGCGCGCCGTCTCTACCCGTTTACGCCAGGATGTGGACCTGGCAGAACGCAATCTGCGCCAGCTTGAAAACCTGGCGGCGCGCTCGCTCGATGAACTTCATCATCTGATCGCCGACCTGCGACCGTCGCATCTCGATGACCTCGGCCTGCCAGCGGCACTGCGCTGGTATGCCAAGGATGTACAAAGCCGAACGCCCCTGGATGTCCAGGTGGAGATTTCGGGCGAGCAGCGACCGCTGAGTTCGACGCGCAAGACTGCGCTCTTCCGCGTGGCGCAAGAAGCCCTGACCAACGTGATCAAACACAGCGGCGCGCAGCGGGCCTGGGTACGGCTACATTACGGGGAGCGGGAGATCACCCTCGAGGTCGAAGACGACGGCTGCGGCTTCGATACGGCCGCCCAGGCCATCCCACCCCGTCCTTCATGGGGCTTGCTGGGGATGCAGGAACGGGCGGCGCTGCTCGGAGGGCGCTTCAACATTCACTCGAATTCCGGACGCGGCACCCGGGTGCAGGTCACAATCCCTTACGAGGGCGCAGGGGAGGCCGAATGACCATCCGTTTGCTACTGGTAGACGATCACGCTGTGGTGCGTTCGGGGCTGCGCATGTTGCTGGAAAATGAGCCCGATGTGGAGATCGTCAGCGAAGCCGGCACCGCCCGCCAGGCCCTGGAGTTGGTCGAGCAGATAAGTTCAGCACCGGGTTCAGGCCCGGTCGTGGTTCTGATGGATATCGGCCTGCCCGACCTGTCGGGGATCGAGGCGACACAGGCGATCAAACGAAGCTGGCCGGAGGTCGCCGTCGTGGCGTTGACCATCCACGAGGATGAAGAGTACTTCTTCAAGATGCTTCAGGCCGGGGCCAGCGGCTATGTGCCCAAGCGGGCCGCGCCGGAGGAACTGCTCACCGCCATACGCACGGCAGCAGCCGGCGAGGTCTATTTATATCCTTCGCTGGCCAAGCTCCTGGTCCAGGATTACTTCTCACGTGAGAAGGGCCTGGCGACAGCGCCCGAAGCCAGCGACCTGACCGAGCGGGAGAAGGAAGTGCTGGCCTATCTGGCGGATGGGGCCAGCAATCAGGAGATCGCCGAAGTGCTGTTTATCAGCCCGAAAACTGTGGCCAGGCACCGCGAGAACATCATGCGCAAGCTCAACTTGCACTCCCGGACAGAGCTGGTGAAGTACGCCATCCGTAAAGGCATCATTCAGCCATAATCCCCTCATTTGAACTGCTGCTTTCCCCATAGGGTAATCACCCCACGCGGCTCCGCTAAAGCGCAGTAGCCGGCATGGGGTCAATCCCCCATGGCCCGGCCATTCGCATGGGCAAAGCGCACCAGGCCAAAAATCGGTCGGCCGTCGGATTTACATCTCCGGTCCAGGCGTTTACAGTGTAGATGACCGAGAAGGTCTCGGTCGGGAGGATACCATGAACGCTGTACTGGTGATTGCGATTCTGACTCTGCTCAGGCTGGTATTGCCCATCAGCCTGCTCCTGATCATCGGCACACTGGTAGAACGCCGCAGGCTGGCTAGATCGTGAGGCGATGCCATGGAATGGCTGACTTCGGCCGGCGCTGTCCTGGCCGGCTTCCTGCTGCGCCTCGCCATCCCGGTGGGCATCACCACCCTCCTGGCTTGGCTGCTGCGCCGGCTCGATGCCCGCTGGCAGCGGGAGGCTGAGCAGCAACGTATGCGGAACATAGCCCTCACCTCCGTCCCCTCTCCCCAGATTTGGGGAGAGGAGGGCAAGGGGGGTGAGGGCCTGCGCTGCTGGCAAGTGCGCAATTGCCCACTGGCGTTGCGAGATGTCTGCCCGGCCTACGCCCACCCTGAGATCCCCTGCTGGCAGGCCTTCAGAAATGGGGGTGGGCAGCTTAAGGAAGAATGTCTCGACTGCGACATCTTTCGCCAGGCGCCCGTACCGCTGGCGGTTTGAAATCAGACATCACAACCAGCCAATGAGGAGGTGTTTGTAATCATGAGGAAACTGGTCTCCCGTTTTCTGATAGGGTGTCTGTTTGCCGGGCTGATGGCTCTGCTGTCACTGGCACTGGCGCAGGCCGGACCACCAGCACAGGCAGAGCAGCCCCCGCAAGGGACGCAGCCGCCCCAGTCCGACTGCAAGACCTGTCATGCCGAGTTCCAGGCGGCCTGGGAAAAAGGCGCCCATGGACGTACCACATCCGATCCGGCCTTCAGTAAAGCCTGGCAGGAGCAGGGCAGCCCGCGCCAGTGCCTGACCTGCCACACCACCGGCTACGATGGCACGACAGATACCTACAAAGCTGAGGGCGTCACCTGCGAAGCCTGCCACAGCCCGATCCCGGCCAACCACCCTCAGGACCCCATGCCTTCCGACCGCTCGGGCAAGCTGTGCGGCACTTGCCATACCGAGACCTTCTTTGAATGGCAGGCCAGCAAGCACCGCCAGGTTGACCTGGCCTGCGTCGGCTGCCATGACCCCCACGCCACCAACCTGAAAGGCAAAGACCCCTCATCCTTGTGCAGTTCCTGTCACCGCGACCGGGCCTCAAACTTCGCCCACTCGCCGCACAGCCAGACGGGCCTGACCTGTGCCGACTGCCATCTGGGGCCGCTGGGCGGGCAGACCGGCGAAGGCCACGCAGTGCGCGACCATAGCTTTAACGTCAGGCTGACCACCTGCAACACCTGTCACGCCTATCAGATGCATGACCCGGTTGAGGTGCACCCGGATAAAGTAACGCCGACGCCGCCACCGGATTCCCTGGTCTCGGTCGAAAAGCTCTCGGTGAGCGCTGAACCCAGTCCGGTGAGCCCGTTCGGCTTCGCCGTGCTATCCGCTCTAATCGGCCTGGCTGGCGGCATGGTCCTGGCCCCCTGGCTGGAGCGCTGGTATCGCCACCTGAACCGGCGCGATGAAGACAAGTAAGCTGCACTGTTTACGATGCAGTAGATGAGGTGAGCAGGATGGAGAGCAAGTTAATCGGACGGCGCGATTTCCTGAAGGGCCTGGCGGCCGGAACGGTGGCGCTGGCCGGCATGCGCATCATCCACATCACCGCGTCCGCCTCCGAGGAGAAAGCGACCAGCACATACAGGTGGGCGATGGTGATTGATCAGGCCAAATGCACAGGTTGCGGTTACTGCACGCTGGCCTGCCGGGCGCACAACGACGTTTCCCCTGAGATCTCCTGGAACCGGGTGATCCAGGCCGGCCAGGTCGGCGGCAAGCCGGTCTATCTGCCGCGGCCCTGCATGCACTGCGAACATCCACCCTGCGCCGAGGTCTGCCCGGTCCGCGCCACTTATCAGCGTGCCGATGGCATCGTGATGATGGACTACAATCGCTGCATTGGCTGCCGCTACTGCGAGGTGGCCTGCCCCTATGGTGCCCGCGCCTTCAACTGGGAGGCCTTCACCGGCGCTAACCCGGCTGTGCCCACCTGGGGCCAGCCGGAGGTCCCCCGCCGGCCGCGCGGTGTGGTCGAGAAGTGTTCGTTCTGCTACCAGCGCATTGACCGTGGCCTGGCCTTCGGCCTGAAGCCGGGTGTGGATGAGGACGCTACACCGGCCTGTGTGGTGGCCTGCCCGGTGAAAGCCCGCATCTTCGGCAACCTGAACGACCCTGAGTCTGAGGTCAGCCGGGCGCTGGCCCAACATCCCTCTTACCGCTTGCGCGAGGACCTGGGCACAGGGCCGCGCGTGTACTACCTGCCGACTCGTGAGGAGGTGTCAGGATGACGAAGGACGGAAGACGGAGGACGAATCCACTCACCACGTTCAGAACCTGGTTCACCCCCTTCCGATTGTGGCTGGCGGGGCTTTTGACCGTGCTGGCCGCTGGCGTTGCTGCCGGTGGGATCGTCTTCACGCGCGGCCTGGTGGTCACGAACCTGACCGACCTGGTGCCGTGGGGGCTGTGGATCACGATCGATCTATCGTCCATCGCCATGAGCGCCGGGGCCTTCTTGCTGTGCGCCGCGGTCTATCTGCTGGGCTTGAAGCGTTTCCTGCCGGTGGCGCGCACCGCTACCTTCATTGGCCTGGTCGGCTACAGCATGGCCGTGCTGACCTTGCTGCTGGACATCGGCCGACCGGACCGCTTCTGGCACGCGCTGGTGTTCTGGAACCCGCACTCGGTGCTGTGGGAAGTGACGATGTGCGTGACCCTATACCTGGCCGTGCTGGCGCTGGAGACGGCACCGATCATCGGCCAGACCCGCTGGATGCAACACCGCTGGCCGGGGCTGGCCGGCCGGCTGATGCAGCTACACCACTACGCCCCAATCCTGGCTGTAGTGGGCCTGGGGCTATCTATGCTGCACCAGTCGTCGCTTGGGGCGACCTATGGTATTCTGAAGGCCCGGCCGCTCTGGTATCGGCCCGACCTGTCAGTCCTGTTCATTGCCTCGGCCATGGCCGGAGGGCCCGCGCTGACCGTACTGGTCTCTATGCTGGCGGCCCGGCTGTCGCCGCGCATCCACATCGAGGACGAGTTGCTCGAGCGGCTGTCGAACTTCATCGGTTGGGTGCTGGTGGCCTACCTGTATCTTCGGTTCTGGGACGCGCTCTCCATGACTTACACCTATCAGCCGGGGCGCAGCGAGGGGTTGGGGCTGCTCACCTCGGGTCCGCTGTCGTTCAACTTCTGGGTGGGCGAGATCCTGCTGGGCGCGATACTGCCCATCGTCATCCTGCTCAGGCGACCGTTGCGCCATAAGCCGCTATTACGGCTGGCCGCGCTGGTGATGGTCGTGGGGGGTGTGGTGGCCTTTCGCTGGGACACCAACCTGGCGGGGCAGTTGGTGGTGTTGAGCTACCTGCCACAAGAGATGGTCGCCCGTTATACGAACTACGCACCCTCGCTGATCGAGGTCGTCAGCGGAGCCGGGGTTGTGGCCTATGGGCTGCTGGCGATCAGCCTGGGTGTGCGTTACCTGAATGTGGTGGACCATAGAGCGGTGGGTAGTGAGCAGCAGGCCCTGGGCAGACGCGCGGATAGTGAGGTCGGGCCGGCATTGAGCGCCGCCGACTGAGAAAAAAAGACCTCGCAGGTGGGTGAGACCTGCGAGGTCTTTCGCCGGTAAGGGTTCGTTAACTACTTGATCAGGGTCGCATTCGGTACGTCTTGGCCCGTCAGTTTGTTATAGGAGAGTTGCAGCAGCGCGACTGTGCGCTTGAAGTTATGGATGGCCGCGGCCCGCCCCTCGCCCGAGGGGATGACGCCGATGACGAAGCGATAGTTGTAGATAGCGCCCTTCAGTTCGGTGGACGCATTGTCAGGCAAGACGAAGTACGGATAGCTATCCGTCGCCTTGACGCCCTTAGCCACGATGGCGTCCTTCAGCACTTTCAACAGCCCCTTGACCTCGTCCTGCACGCCTTCTACTTTGCCATTGCCATCGTAGTCGGCCTCGGCGGTGAAGTTGAACGTCTTGACATCGGTGTGGCAACTCTGGCAGACCTCGACGTGCTCAACAGTGCCGTCGGGGCTGACCATGTTGAAGGAGTGGCCTCCCACCTGGTTATGGCCCGGCACCTTTTCGGAGTCCGGCGTGTTGGCGCTGCCGCCCGGCGTCTCAGCCATATGGCAGAAGACGCAGGGGCCGGGTTTGAAGCCACCGAACTTCTGGGGGTCAGCCGCCGCGCCGACGACCTGGCCGTGGGGTGAGTTGGGGAGTTGCTGGCCGAAGTCGTAGCCGCCCTGGCCCGTGACGGCCTCCGCCGCCGCGCTGTAGTGCGGGAACTCCGGGCTCTGAGTCACGACCTTGTCCGCGGTAACGCGCCCATTGTGGCACTCCATACACGTGGCCGACAGGCCGACGTCCTTAATTTCAACCGGCACATCCTTGACGTCGTTCACCACGCGCAGTTGCCAGGGGTTGCCGTTGCCGTGCGGGTCGTGGCAGGTGGCGCAGCTAATGGCACCGATCTGATTGCGCCGCTTGTCCTCAGCCACGCCGTTGGTGAAGTCAACATAACCTCCGGGCGAGTGACAGCGGGCACACGCCGCCCGTCCATCGGGGGCACCAAGCGTAGCGGCCTGCGCGTGCCCGGCATTCTGGAGTTGCTCCCCCTTGACGTGGAAATGCCCGTCATTATGGCATTGATTGCATGTGCCCGCGGCCAGGTTGCTGTCGATCTTGGTGGTATCGCCCTTGTGAGACCCACCCGGCCCGTGGCAGTTCTCACACTGGATATTGGACAGGTTCTTGAGTTCACCCGGCAGGGCGTCAAAGGTCCCCGCCACACCGATCTTCGCCGGGAATGTCCAGCCCAGCTTCTTCGCCACTGCCGCAAAGCCACCGGTGTCGGCCGTTGCCTGCGGGTAGTTGCCGACGGTATGGCAGACGATGCAGGCAGGGCCGTAGTGCTGGGTGGGATTCGTATCGAGCTGTTCCTTGAAGAAGTTGGCATGGCCGGTCTTGGCCCATTGGGCCACCCGGTCAGCATGGCAGGCCGCACACTGAGGCGCTTGGGCCGCTTTCCCGTCCAGCCCACCGACACCGACGTAGGTCGCCACCTCGATCTTCAGCTCGGCCGGCTGGCTGGTGTTCCCTGCGCTGTCCTTAACCGTCACGGCGATGGTATAGGTCCCCAACACGTCGGGGGTGAAGACGGCGCTCCCTGCCGGAATGCCATGCGCGTCATCCGCTTTCACCTCGGTGAGAGTCGCCTTTGACCCCTGGGGCGGCGTGAACTTCCAGTCGTAGGCAGTGAGGGTAGCTCCCTGCGCCATATTCAGCCCGCCTGCCTGCACATACTGGGGTACGCCGGGCGGGACCACCTTCAAGCCACCCGTGGCGAGGGACACCGTAGTCGTGGCGCCAGGGACGGTCATGGTGATGCCCTGCGCCGGTGAGATAGCCAGCACGTTCAGGCTGGCAGTGAAGGGCTTAGGTGTGGGTGTCGGCGCCGGCGGTTTCGTCGCCGTTGGCGGCACCGCCGTCGGCGGCGCTGTCGCAGGTGCCTTAGTGGGCGCCGTGGTCGGTGGAGCCGTGGTGGGAGCCTGGGTCGGCGGCGGCGCTGCGGTAGGCGTCGCCGCCTGGCTACAGGCGGCCAGGAGCAGGCCGGCCGCCAGCAGCAGGCCCCCTACAAGCAGGACTCTTCGTTTCATTTTCCTCTCCTTTCCTCACACATAATAGCTAAGAGAGCAAGCAGGGGTGCGCCCGTGACTACACGGGAGATTCAATGACCTTAATCAGGTCGCGCACCTCGCTCACCGAACGCAACTCGCTCGTTACCACCTGGATTTCCTGCTGCTGCGAATCCAGGCGGATCACCTTAAGCGCCGGTAAGGCGCGCAGCAGCCTGCCCAGAGGGCAGGCCTCAATTACCTCCGAGTCGTTGGCATCCAGAATCACCGTGGAGGGTTGGGCCGCAGTGATGCGAGCGATGGCATCCGGCTGCCGCGGATCTACGACCTGTAACTCCAGTGCGTGTAAATGCTGCCGCAGCCGGCTGGCCACGCCCTCGGCAAAAAGCGAATGGCCTGAGAGAATAACGACTCGGGAACGCGCCACATACACCTCACCAACCTGACGGTCGGTTGCTACTTGTGAATGTTAGCGCAAGACGCATGTGCTCAACAACCCTCATCGGTGCAAACCTGAGCACACGTATGGGTAGGCAGTTCGGCAGCCACGGCCTACCCGAAAGAGAGGGGACGAGACTACCCGAACAGGTAGGCCAAAAGGGTGTACAATGGATGTGAGGGGACTTCGGGAACAAAACACAAACTTGCGGCGTCTATAGTCAGATTAAGCGACTTACCCGGTCGGCGCAGTATTCTATACTGCGCACGGGAGGGAACGATGAGACCTTTGTGCACATACATGGGCACACTTGCCCTATTGCTCACAGCCCTGGCACTTGCCGCCTGTGGTGGCACAGCCGCTGAACCCGGCATCGCGCAGCCTACCAGTGTGCCGGAATCCAGCGCCACCCAGGCAGCCGAGGCTACATCTACGCCAACAGTTACTCCAAGCCAGACCACGCTGCCCCCGGCGACCAGCAACGTAGCCAGTACCCCTGGGCCGGGCTTCACTACCACCCCTGTACCCCTGCCAGAGGGGTTCCCCCTTCTGCCAGGGGCCCAGTTTGTGGCCTATAACCCAGCCTTTGACCCTTGCACCAACGGAAAGCTGCTCTGTCCGCAGAGACAGTTCCCCCCGCAAGTCTGGCTATATGAGATCGCGTTTCCCGCGAACTCGATGGGGCCCGCCGTTCCGCACGTGGTCGTCGCCGGTCGCTATGCGGCCCTGCTCAAGACAGCCGGCTACACCGTGGAGACCCAGGCCGAACAGGGTGCCACCACGCTCACGTTCAGTCAGCCGGCCAACGCATCCGCCCCGCACGGCTCGATCCTCGTCGGCCCGCCGGTGAGCGATCACACCCCCCCGGCCGGCATGATCCTGGTCGGTCTGCGTATCACAATTGAGCCCAGGTTCCTGCCTGAGCCCCCGGCGCAAGAGGGCGGCGCAACCGGCGGCCTTGAGCCTGGTTTCACCGCCACTCCATTTCCGCTACCGGCCGGCTTTCCCATCCCGTCACCGGCTCAGTTTGTGGCCTACAACCCGGCTTTTGACCCTTGCGCGCAAGGCCAACGCGACTGCGCACCCGGGCGGGTGACGGAGCAGGTGTGGCTGTACGAGATTTATATCCCGCCCAACTCAACCATGCCGGTTCTGACAGCCCGCACCGCTGGCGATCAGTACGCTAACCTGCTCAAGGCAGCCGGCTATCAGGTGGAGGTGGTGCTGGGGGACGAGGCAACTCTGCTCAATTTCACCGGCGTGCAGAGCGGCTCCATCATCGTCGGCCCCCCTGTCAGCGGCCGTACGGTGCCCGCCGACGCCCGGCTGATCGGGTTACGCATCGCGATTGAGCGCTAGGCGGCGCCGTTGGATTTGAGCAGGCCGGCGCGGATGGCGTGGGCCACAGCTTCGGCCCGATTCTGCACACCCAGTTTTTGCAGGATGTTCTTCAAGTGGTACTTGACGGTATTCTCGCTGATAGATAGTGCCTGGGCGATGGCCTTATTGGACAGGCCCTCCGCCACCAACCGCAAGAGTTCGATTTCCCGCTGCGTCAGGCCTTCCATCGGCTCGGCCCGCGGCTGAGAGAGGTCGGCCAGCCCCTGGAGCAGGCGGGCCGTGGTCTGCCGGGTCATAGCGGCTTCCCCCCGTTCCAACCCACCGAGCATATCCAGGAACTCGTCGGCCGTCAGGTTTTTCAGCAGATAGCCGCGCGCCCCCGCCTTCACGGCATTAAGCAGGTCGGTATCGTCATCGGAGACGGTGAGCATGACCACCTGCACCTCGGGCAACTCCGCCTTGATCAGGCGCAAAGCCTCCAACCCACTCATTTGGGGCATGGTAATGTCCATCAGCACCAGGTCGGGACGCAGGCGTTGCACCGCCTCGACGGCCGCCCGGCCATCGCCAACCTGACCGATGACTTCAAAGCCGGCCGCTTCGAGCAGGCTGACGATGCCATCACGAAACAGAGAGTGATCATCGGCTACCAGGACACGCATGGTCTCACTCCTCTACATTCTCAATTGCCAGCCGCACCGTGACGCGGGTGCCAGCCTCCGGCTTGGAGTCCAGGGTGAATTCGGCGCCGATGGCCTCGGCCCGTTCGCGCATCGTACTCAGCCCGAAATGTGGCCGGTGGTTGAGCCGGGCGCGTTCCGGCTCGAACCCCGTACCATCGTCACCGATGGTCAGCTCCAGGTCGCCGTTGCTGGTCCGCAGGCTCACCCACGCCTGGCGGGCCGCGGCGTGCTTGCGGACATTGGTCAGCGCCTCCTGGACAATGCGCAGCAACTGCAGTTCGGTCTCGGCGGCCAGCGGCAGGCTTTCGATTCCCGGGGCAATGCTCACCTGGATCGGTATGCCGCTGAGGCGGCTGAACTGGGCGGTGTAGTCCTTGAGCATGGCGGCCAGTCCGGCACCGGCCCCTCCCGCCGCCTTCAAACCGAGGATAGCCTCACGCACGTCAATAAAGAGTTCGCGGGCGGCCTCCTCAAGTTGGAGCAGGTGTTCATTGGCGGCCTCCATCTGATGGTTCTTGAGCATCAGCCGCACGGCCATCGCCTTGGTATTGACATAACCGATAAGTTGGGCCAGGCCGTCGTGGAGTTCACGGGCGATGCGTTCACGTTCTTCCCTAATCGCCCGTTGGCGCAGGGCGTTGCGCTCCTCTTGCTCGCGGGCGTGGCGTTCGAGTTCGTCCGCCATGCGGTTGAAGGCCTGCGCCAGTTCGTCGAGTTCGTCGCTGGCGGTGGGCGCGGCCGGCAGCCGCACGGCGAAATCGCCTGAGGCGTACTCGGCCAGTGGGCGGCGAAAGGCCTCCACCCGGCGCACGACCAGGCGGTGCACCAGCAGGTAAACGCCAACCGTCACCAGGAGCGTGATGGCAGCCGAGATCACCAGGTCCGCCTGCAAGTCCCGTAGCACATGCTGCTCCAGGGCCATCATGGGCATATCGGCCAGCAGGATGCCCAGGTGCGCTGTCTGCTGCGGATGGCAGTTGGTACAGGCAGGCTCATTGGCGATTGGCGCGGCGATCCGCAGCATCCCGGCTTCGCTCGAAAGCAGCACCGTGCGGGGGCGCGTCTCCGGCGTAAAGCGGTGACACTCGCTACAGCCCGGGTCCTCGACGCGCCGCAATTGGCCGACCTCGGAGGCATCGCTGGCAACCTTCACCTGCCCGGCGAGATCCAGGATTTGCACCCGTTCAATGGTGTCTATGGTACCGACATCGCTCAGGACCCTGGCGAGCATCTCGCGGTCGTTGACGAGCATGGTGTGTCGCAGGCTGCTGGTCAGCACCTGTCCAAGCTGGGTCACAGCCAATTGGGCCTGGTCTTCCACCAGATTGCGCTCGCGCCAGTAGTGTAGCAGCGATAGCGAGGACAGCGCCAGCAAGACGGGCAAGGCCACACCCAGCGCCAGCCGGGCGCGCAGGCTATGTCTGAGTCGGTGAAAAGGGCCGCGAAAGGCTGTCATTTCTCAGGAGCACCGGCGTCAATCCATTCCGCGACTAACTTCAACTCATCCGCGCTGAGATTGGCGAAGTGCTTGCCACTCTGAACCTCTACAATTCGACTGCCTTTACTATTGCCGGGCAGAATGACCGGGCCTTTGGCCGAACCGGCCAGCGCATCGGCGTAGGTGGTGAGTTTCAGACCGGCGGCCTTGCCGTCGCCGTGGCACGCGCTGCACCTGGCTTCGAAGATCGGCTGGATATTGGCGACATAGGTCGGTGCGCCAACCACCGGCGCGGGCGTGGGCGTCGGTGCCGGGGTAGGCAACTGCGCAGCGATGACCCGCGCCAGCTCCGGCGCGTTCAGCCCGGCATATTTCCACCCCGCCCCATGGCAGGCAGAGTTTGAGCAGAACGAGGAGTTGTCGGTGCCGCCGGGATTGGTCGTCGTATGGCACAAGGAGCAGGTCTGGTCAAGGGACAGCCGGTGGATAGCGATCCAGTTCGAGTTCAGGTGGCTCTGTGGCTCCGGCCCACGGCTGATCTCGATTTTTGTGGTGAATTCCTGGGCACCGGCCACCACCGGGATGGAGTGGCACAGGTTGCACTCCAGGCGGATAGCCTGTTGCCTGGCATTGAGATGCTTGCCGTCATGGCAGCGGAAGCAGCCGGGCGAATCTTTGTGGCCAACGTTATTAGGATGGCTGTTCCAGTCGGCCTTCTGCTCCGGAAAAACGGAACGGCTGTAGATGTCCTGAATGGCGGCGACAGCCGCCCGGACGGCCTGCGGGTTGGCGGCATAATAATCCGGGTGGGCCGTCCGGTAATAGTCTTCCAGGGCGGCGATGGCAGCCAGGGCTTGCTGATTGGAGGTATAGGTTGCCCGCAGGACTTCCACGCCCTTCGAGCGAATCTCAGGGATGGCCGGGTCAATCACCTTGCGGGCCAGGGCCGTATCCATCGAGGCCTCGGGCGTATTGATCAGGTGAGTGATGCGGTTATGGCAGGTGATGCAGTCCATCTCCTTAAGATCGCTCTCGCGGATTTTCGTAGGATCGAAGCCGGCGGTCAGGTCGGTATATTCATCTATGCTGCCATCGTCGTTATACACCCGAATGTAGGGGATACTTTGCTCTTCTTTGTCGGCCGGATAGTACAGGACGCGGTTTTCGATGTGCCAGTGAATGCCGCGCCCCAGCCCCTGGCGCTTACTGCCCCCGCCTGTCTTGAGGATGAGAAAGATGCTGGTCGGCGTGTTGTTGGCGTCATCCCCGAAATGCTTGATCTCGCGCAGGCTGTCGGCGGAGAACTTCTCCGGGAAGTGGCAGCGCTCACAGGTCTCGCGGGCCGGGCGCAGATCGGTCGCGGTGATGGGGAATTCGTACTTCTTGAAGGCCAGTGAGACGATGTGTTTGACATCACCGACCTTGCGGGTGACGCGGGTAGCGATGAAGCCACGGCCGATATGGCAATCCACGCAGTCAATACGGGCGTGCGGCGAGACGAGATAGGCACTGTACTCCGGCGGCATAGTGTGGCAGATCGTGCCGCAGAACGGGGGCGAGTTGGTGTAGTCCCAGGCGTAGGCGGCACCGACCAACACCACCAGAGTCAGGACGCCCAGGGTAATGTAGGGCAGCAGCCGGATTGACAGCCGGGTTCCGGGCGGAGGGAAGAAGAAGTCGCGAATGATTGAACGCAGGCGTTTCATCCCTTCACTTCTCCGGTGCTCCTTGTTGAATCCATTCTTTTATCTTCGCCAGTTCATCGCCGCTGAGCTGGCCGGGGTGGGTGCCAGTTGACTGCACCACGACCAGCTTGCTCGCGTTGGCGTCACCGGGGACGATCACCGGCCCGTTCTGGCTGCCCTTCAGCGCATCGGCATACGTGGCGAAGGAGAGACCCATGATGGTGCCATGGCATTTCGAGCACTTTTGCTGAAATAACGGCCCGGCAAAGTCCACCCAGGTGAGCCTGGCCACGGGCGCTGCTGTGGGGGTCGGCGCCGTGGTCGGCAAGGGGGTGGGCGTCTGCGGCACGTAAACCGGTGCGCGTTCGGCCTCGGGCGCTGTGGCAACCGCAGTCTGCTCAAACGTGACAAAGTAGTACACGCCCAACAATAGAATCGCTGCCACAACGCCGGCGATAGGGAAGTAGACTGCCTGGCGCTTTCGCAGGGTCGCCCGGTCCACCGGCCGCACAGCGACGCCGGCTTTGAGGTCGGCCAGTTCCAGCGGATGCTCGTGGATCATCTCCTCTTCGGTGAGCGAGCCGGTCCACATACTCTTGTTGAAATGGCGCAGATGGACGTGGTACATATGCCAGATGATGATCGCTAACACCGCCAGGAGGGCCTCACCACCATGGGCGGCCTTGGCAGCGGGGATGAACTGGCCGGGCAGGAAGCGGGCCGTGGCAATGGGGTTCCACATCATGAAGCCGGTGACGATCATGATGATCGTGCCCCAGACCAGTGACCAATATTCCACTTTCTCTTCGAAGGTATAGCGGCCCATCTGCGGGCGCTGCCTGGCCAGGCCGAGGTTGTACAAAAGGGTCTGCCAGGCGTCGCGCACATCCATCAAGGAAGGGAGCATGGTCAGCCCCACATGGCGCACAAAAACCCGATAGCCCACCGCGACGATGTGATAGACCGCCTCCAGCATTAACAGGATGGCGGTATAATGGTGGATGAGGCGGGTCCTTTCGATACCGCCGAACAGGCCGATCATGGCCTCGGCCCAGGCCGCGCCGGCGTACTTCTGCGGCAGGCCGGTGAGGGCCAGGGTGACAAAGGCCAGGATCACCAGGCCGTGTTCGATCTGCTGGCTGAGGGCAAATCGGCGATACGTCCGGGTTGTGCGCACAGCGGGCTGGCCCTCTTCCGCTATCTGCTGGGGCTGAGTCGTGGTTGTACTCATGACTGAGCTGCTCCCTTCCGGCGCTCGATCAGACGCCGGCCCAGGTCGGTCAGGACGAAGATCAGCATCACGCCGATCACCGTGGGGATAAAGATCCTGTAGAAAAGCTGCACGTAGTACACCAGCGAGTTGCGCTCCGGACCGGGGATGTAGTGGCTCAGCCAGGCGTCGGGGAAGTTGAGCGTCGCCCCCGGATGGCACTTCTGGCAGGTCCGGAGCAGATTATCCCTGACGCGCAGGCCGTGCTGGGGATCATCCACGCGGCTGATGTCATGGACACCATGGCAATCGAAGCATACGGGCTTGTTGGTCGGCTGATCGGGCGACTGCTTTTCAAATAGGGTGACGGTGGTGCCGTGGAAATCAGCCACGTAGGTATTTAACACGTCCGTGGAGATGCCATATTTGGCCATGCGCGCGGGGTCTGTGTGGCAGCGGGCGCAGATGTTCGGCGACTTGAGCCGGAAGGCGGCCGTAGTCGGGTCCTCAATGTTATGCACCCCATGGCAGTCAATGCAGGTGGGCACATCCGGATTGCCCTGGCCGATGAGCGCGGAGCCATGCACGCTTTGCTTATATTCGTCGTAGATCGCGCTATGGCAGCGGGCACAGGTCTGCGGGATCTGCACACGCGCTTCGGGCAGTAATTGGCGGCTGCCCGGATCGGTCAGGCGGGCCTGAGTATGCGGGTTGTGACAGTCGGTGCAGACGGCGGCGTTGGGGTTGCCCGAAGCCAGGGTACGTTGATGCACGCTGTCCAGGGTCAGCTCGTATTTGTCGTTGTGACACTGGCGGCAGGATTGATAGAGTTGCAAGGTCACGTCCCGGCGACTTTGGGCGGTGAGGGGCGGGTGAGGGTAGCCGGTGAAGCCGGTGTGGCAACTGACGCAGCGCAAGCCCTGCTGGCCGTGAGCCGAGGCTTGCAGTGCCGCCGGATCGATGGTGAGGTACAACACATCGCCGTTGGGTAGCCTGGTGCTCAGGCCCGGCGTACCATGACAGGCCAGGCAGGCATCGTTACCGATCTCCTGGGCCGGAGGCGCGGGCTGGGCCGGGGATTTCAAGATCGAGAGGGCTGGTGGCCGGGGGAACGCCTGTGCCCAGATATTCCCGTCGGGCCGGTCAGGAGCGGCAGCGGCGGGCCAGACGGCGAGGGCGGCTGCAGCCGCCAGCAGGACACCGCCCAGCAAGAGAAAGAGCGCTGTTCGTTTAGTCAACCTCATCCACTTGTCTCCACAGGCCCGGCCGGCTGAGACAATGCCGAATATGTGCGGGCCAGCCGGGCCTGGCTCGAGGTACACTGATCCAATCTAGCGCAGTTCGCAGCAGGATAGGAGGGTCAAGTAACACCTTTTAAGGGTGATATTTGTCACATCTTGCCCCCGCCCAGGACAAGGGATCGTCCCGGGTATGTTAGAAGCTATTTCTGCCCTCGCGTCAAGGGGCAGTTGACGCCGTTATTTGTTCGGGGCGAGGAAGTCGGTGAGGTCGAGAGCCGCGTAGAGGCGCGCGCGCGCCTGGGGCGGGAGGTCAGGTTGGGGTAGATTCCGGTACAGCAACACCATCTTGCGCAGGGTGTCCACCACCACGCGGCAGTCGGCGCAGTCGGCCAGGTGGCGCTCGATCTCGGCGCACATCTCGGCCGAGGCCTGGCCATCGAGGTAGTCGGATAATTCGCCCAGCAGATGCCGGCAGTTCTCACGGTCCATATCAATTCTCCTGGCGCGTGCCCGCCAGTTCGGTGAAGTAGGCCGACAGGCGTTCGCGCAGCCGCAGCCGGGCGCGATGCAGGCGGGTCTTGACGGCCTCGGCCGACACCCCCAGCGCCTGGGCTGTTTCTTCTGTGGACAGGCCCTCTAACTCGCGCAGCACAAATACCGCCCTGAGCTTCTCCGGTAGCTCCTGAATGGCCTCTTCCAGTTGGGCGCGGGCCTCATCGGTTTCAAAGTCCTGTTCCGGCAGGCAGCACCAATCGAATAACTGCCGGGGCGTCTCAAACCCGTCGTCGGATAGCTCCGGATCGTCCACCGACACAGTCAGCGGGCGCGACCGCCGCAGGCGCATCAGGGCGGCATTGTAAGCAATGCGATACAGCCACGTGCTCAGCTTGGAGCGCCCATCGAAGGAATTGATGGCCTTGAAGGCATTGAGGAAGGTCTCCTGAACCACATCCTCTGCCTCGGCGTCATCGCGTAACAGGCGCAGCGCCAGGCGATACACGCCATTGGCATGTCGTTCGACACACTCAGCGCAGGCCGACTTATCTCCCGCCCGCAGGCGCGCCAGCAGAGCCTGGTCAGTATCGGTATCAGTCATGGGCTTTGGATGCCATCCCCGGCCGGACGTTACAGGTCACAGGGGAATTATACAACAAAATGCCCGCAACCAGGCAGGTCGCGGGCATTAAGACTAAATCGGCCGGCGCACGGCCGGCTCAGCGCCGGAGGCCTCAGGTGCCGCTGGGGGCGCAGTCGGCAGCAGTGCCGAAGGTGGAACGGCTCCCGCCCATCGGCGCAGCAAAGAGCGACAGCTTCTTGGTGATGTGGTGGCTGCCACAAGTCGGGCAGGTCACTTCCGTGACAGCGGCGGCGTTGCGGACGAGTTTTTCAAAGGGAGTGCCGCAGGTGGTGCACTCAAACTCATAAATGGGCATGGCTTATCCCTCCAGGGCAGCCGCCACTCGCTCCAGCCGGGCGGCAGCTTCCTCAGCGATGGGTTTCAGGTCGGGATGGGCGACGACGCCGAGCATGGCCAGCGGATCTACCAACGAGATTTCGACAACGCCTTCGTCAACCTGGGAGACGGTGACGTTACACGGGAGCAGCAGCCCGACCTCGGATGCAGCCAAGAGGGCCCGGTAGGCCAGGGGCGGGTTGCACGCGCCCAGGATTTTGTACGGCCGGAAGTCTACGCCCAGCTTCTTTTTCAGCGTCTCTTTGACATCAATCTCGGTGAGCACGCCGAAGCCCTCCGCCTTCAGGGCCTCCGTCACACGCGCGATGGCTGCCTCGAAATCAAGGTTCAAGCGCACAGTCAGTCCAAGTGCAGTCGTTATGCTGTTCATGATTCTCCTGAACTGATCCCATCAGTGGATGAAAATCGTGATCTTGCCCGAAGATTAGATGCCGGAGGCAGGGAAAGGTTACATCACGCGCGTAGATTTCTCGGAGCAGTTATGTCAAATCATTGTTTCACGTGAAACAATAGCGGTGGGGGGCAGCTCTGTGGCTGCCCTACTTCCAGCGTGTCAGGAT
>CADDZL010000035.1 GCA_902812335.1 Chloroflexota bacterium
GTACAGCCTTGCGGCCAATCCCCTCAGGCTTGAAACCGGCCCTCATGTGCTTGCGCATCCCAATTGTGTTGGCACTCAGGCCTTTGCCATAGAGGCGCCGCAGGTTGAGCTCTTCAAAGGCGTAGCGGATCAGCGCTCTGGTTGCGTCCAGACCAAAATGATGCCCCCGTTCCGCAGGGATAATGATGTCGCTACCCATCTCGGCCATCTGATTGCGGTAATCAATGTGCAACAGGCTGATCGTGCCGACCACCGCCTTGTTGTCCAGCCGGACAACCATAAATCGCATCTGGGTCGGATCGTTCAATACGGCCTCATACCACTTCTTTTGACCGGAGACAGGGAGCAGGAAGGGCATGAGAAACATGGACCGGCTCTGCGGGTCGTTGCGCCACTGCGCCAGCAGCGGCAAATCCTCCTCTTCAACCGGCCTCAGTCCAACCTTATCCCCGTAGATCATCGTGCCACTCCTCACGCAGCATCGCATGGTGGATCACATCATGGAACTCACCGTTGATATAAACGGCCTTGCGGGCGATGCCTTCCTCTTTGAAGCCAAGCTCTTCATACCACTGGATGGCGCTCTTGTTGTAGGGCAGCGTGGGACTGGCCGCACGTTGCAGGTTGAGCTCTTCAAAGGCGTAGCGAAGCATGATCCTGATAGCATCCACCCCCAGATGCTGACCTCTTTGTTCCGGGTCAATAATGAGCGCACACGGTTCAAAACTCTGGTTCCGGTGATCAATATGATTCAGCCCAATCGTGCCGACCGTGACGTTATCTTCCAGCCGGACAATCATAAACTGGATGCGAGTGGGGTCGTTTAATAGCTTCTCATACCACTTCTTCTGCCCGGAAGCAGGGAGCAGAAGCGCTGTTAAGAACTTGGTCCGTGTCCGAGGGTGGTTGCGCCAGCGGGCTATCAGCGGCAGGTCTGCCTCTTCAACCGGCCTCAGGCCAACCTTCTCTCCGATCAACATACAATATCACCTCCCTCTGAGTCTCTTCACGCTAGGAGCGGCGCAGCCGTCCAGCCAGGCGCCGGTCACAATTCAGGTTTCACTGCGCTACCGGGGCGGGTTCTGATCCGGTGTCAGAACAAGGCCGCCATCCGGATATGGGGGGGATGATCAGGTTACAATCACGGCTCAGCGCCGTGATTACGCCCTATCACTCGCCGGCCAAGCCTTCCTGGTTGAGGGATGACCACTCCTCTCGCAGCAGGCCCATGTAGATCACGTCGTGGAACTGGCCGTTGACCATAACGGCCTTGCGCGCAACCCCTTCCCGTTTGAAGCCCACCGACTCGAAGCCGAGGACCGCAGAAATATTGAAATCCAAGACAGTCCCATAAACACGCCGCATGTTGAGTTCCCCGAAGGCGTAGCGAAGCAACGTCCTCAGGGCATCCATTGCCAGGCGCTGGCCCCGTTGCGACGGATCCAGAACGAAGGGGCCGGGTTCCAGGTTCTGATTGCGATAATCAATGCGCATCAGGCCGAAAATACCGATGGGGGCATTATCCTCCAGCCGGATGATCATGAACAGCATGCGCGTTGGGTCGCTTAATAGCTTCTCATACCACTTCTTCTGCCCAGAGGCAGGGATCAGGAGCGGTGTATAGAACCTGATGCGATTAGTGGGGTCGTTGCGCCAGCGGGCCAGTAGCGGCAAATCCTCTTCCTCTACAGGCCTCAGTCCGACCTTGTCTCCGATAAGCACAGTATCCAGCCTCCTCTGAACCTGTATTCCAGTCAGATCAGCACAGCCATTACGTGAAGCGCTGCTCACCCTGGTTGAGATAGGGCCACTCCTCTTTCAGGAGGGCCATCATGATCACATCGTGAAACTGGCCCTTCACAAAAGCAGCTTTGCGGGCCACAACCTCCTGCTGGAAGCCGAGTTCCGCGGCCTGCTCCATAGAAGACGTGTCGAAGGCGTAATGATGGGAGTAGACGCGGTGCAGGTTGAGGTCCTTGAAGGCATAGCGGATCAGAGTCATGGCAGCGTCGTTCCCCCATTGGGGGTGGCTTTCCGCCGGATCAATGATCGGGGGGCTGATCTCCGCCTCCTGGTTGCGGTAATCAATGTGGCTCAGGCCGATGGTGCCGATGGGGACGTTATCCTCCAGCCGGACAATCATAAATTGCATGCGGGTCGGATCGTTCAACAGCGCCTCATACCACTTCTTCTGGGCGGCGAGGGAGACCATAAAAGGTGTGAAGAACAGAAGCCGCGTCTGGGGGTCGTTGCGCCAACGCGCCAACAGCGGCAAGTCCTCCTCTTCTACCAGTCTCAATCCGACCTTGTCACCGATAAGCATGGTGTCTAGCCTCCTCTCAAGCGGAATGAATGTGATTGCGGTGGTCCGGTTCAGTGCCCCTCGGCTACGGTGCATCCTCGGGGCTCACATACAGATACATTTGACCGATGGACTCACCCAGAACCTGGTCGTTGTTGGTGAAATGCGTGCTCACCCGAAGGATATCTCCCTTCGAGATATACATCTTACTATCCGGGGGCAGAGTCTGGCTGGGCATGTAGGTGTAGTTGTGCTGATCAGGACCTGGTGTAACTTCGGGCAGGGCGGTCCAGAGAACCTGGTTCTTCGTCACATCGGTCAGCGTGACATAGTCGGTGTAGTCATGGCCATGAGAAACCAGGATCACCACCCGGCCACTGAGCGGCGCAACGATGTCGTTGGTATATGTCTCGCTGGTATACGGCCAGGTCAGGATGTAACCCGGATCACACGGGCCAACGCTGTTGCGGACGATCACAGTGTCTTTCAGCTTCAGCCCGTTAGTAGGTTTAACGACATAATAGAATGTCGTGATGATCTGGAAGCCCGAATAGGAGACAGAGCTTTCATTCACAAGCAGCGTGTCCCTGATCAGCTTTGTGCCGGCGGGTATGAAATAGCCGTAACCGGCGGGCCAGGTCAACGCATCCAGCCCGTGGCCCCAGCTCAGAATACCGTCGTGTAAGACAGCGCACTTAGGGCTCTCACGGCTGGTATTGATCCAGGTATCGTGGTGGATGACATGGCTGCGCGGCAGCAGCTGGCCGGTGGCGTCAATCTCCTGCTTGCGAGCGCCCACGATCCAGATGTCCTCAGGAACGATATAGACACGGTCAGGCAATTGCTTAACCTGCCAGCGATAGGAGTATGAGGGCACATCCACGGGGGCTGTGCTGATGGATATCTCATGGACCTGCAAGTCATCCGTCGGTGGGGCCAATTCCAGTGTCACCGGCTCGGCTGAGGGAGGCCGACTGGGGACGCGGCTCCTTATGGCCTGGTCGGCCCAGTGGACAGGTTGCAAACCGGAGAGCTGAGTATAGTAGATATTGGTGGCAGTCAGATAGAAGTAACGCATCAAGGCGAAACCCTGCAGCCTGTAGCCGGCGGCGAGAGTGCCAGCGGCGAGCAGGACGCCCAAGACCACGCCACGGCGCAGGCTGGGGCCTGGCCAGGATTGTCCATAGGGGTCAGCGGCCGGCGCTTCTTGAAGGAGCCGGGTGAAGGCATACAGGCTCAGCAATTCGGCCAGCAGGTTCAGGCCGCCGATCAGGTCCAGCCGCTCCGGCGCTGTATGGTGCGTTGCGAACGGCAACGGCAGGACGAGCGCCACCAGATACGCGAAGATCAGCGCAGTGGTCAGGAGCAGACCCCACCAGTAAAGCGTGCGGCGCTGCCAGAAAAGCAACACAGGCAGCGCCACCAGTTGCCCCACGCCCGCCAGCGTGAATGCAACCACATGGACCACCGACTCCTGACCATGCAGCGACGCCACAAGCAAGTGAATGAGGCCTGAGGCCGCTAACCCCGCCAGAGCGAAGACCAGGTGGCGTGAGGCTTGCTGAACAAGGGACAGGGACTTCACCATGATCGTTTTGCCGACCATACTACCGCCAGCGCGCCCCATGCCATACCCACACCCGCCGCCGGCATGATGAGTCTGTCGCCATCCTTCAACTTGCCGGCGCGGTTGATCTCATCCAGGGCGATAGGGATGGAAGCAGCCGAGGTATTGCCCGTGTGGTCAATGTTGATAAAGAATCTGTCCTCAGGTTGTTCGAGTAACCTGGAGACAGCCAGGATGACGTTGCGCCCGGCCTGGTGGGGAATGAACCACGTTACGTCGTCCAGGCCCCAACCCGCGCGCTCGGCGACGGCCAGGGCTGACTCGGCCATTTTCTCGGCAGCGAAAACGCCAACTTCCTTATGGGCCCATTGGATATACTGCCGCTTCTCGGCGAGCACCTTCTCACTCATCGGCTCTTTAGACCCGCCGCCCGGCAACCAGACGTATTTGCCCCGGCTGCCGTCACCCCCTCCAGAATACGCCTTGAGTCCGTAAGGCGACCCAGGCATGTTGCGGAGGACCACAGCCCCGGCACCGTCACCGAAGATACAGTGGGCCATGAAGTCATCCGGAGCACAGTAAAGCGAGTTGGCATCGCTGCCGATCACCAGAGCGTTTTCCACATCCAGGGCATCCATCAGCCCGGCGGCCGTGATGGTCGCATCCACAAAGCCGGAGCAGGCGGCATCAATCTGGATGAACTTACAGCGACAGCCGAGATTGGCCTGGACCAAGGCTGCCGAAGGCGGCGTGCGATAATCTGAACTGAAGGTAGCCATGACCATCAAGCCGACGTCGCTGGCCTGGAGGCCGGCATCGTCAAGGGCCCGCTGCGCCGCGCGCGTCCCCATGTCCGAAGGGCCCTCGCCCGGCCGGACACGATGGCGCACCTGCACCCCCACCCGCTCCAGCGACCACTGCTCCAGCGTTTTGCCCGACCGCGACCGGTCGTAGCCGACGCCCAGGGCTTCGAGATCGTCGTTCGTCAATGCCCACTCGGGCAAGTCACTGCCCGTCCCGATGATCACCTTGCTCATGATTGGCTACTCTGCCCGTAGCCCACCGTCAGACCTCTGACCGTGAGCGGCTGGCTATTGGCTGGGATTGGACGTATAGATCTCGGCATTGCCGGCAATCGTGGAGGTCCAAAGCGTTCTAGGCAGGTCAGAGCCGGGACCCAGGGACATGCCCAGATAGTCACCCATCCAAACGCCGCCAAAGCCGTCGTAGGCCGGGTCGAACGACCCTCGCGTGTTGGCCCGCGAGGCAAAGCTGAAGTTTCTGCCGGTCAGCGAGCGTACACAGGTCACATCCAGCCAGTTCATGGTGGTGTAGCTCTGGTCATAATAGCAGATCCAGACGGGGCCATCCGCTGAGGCGGCGACCACCGGCATGAACTGATCGTCGGCCAGACGCTTATTCGCCGTCACGGCTAGCGCCCAGGTCTGACCCTGATCAGTTGAGGTCCTGGCTTTGATATCGGCGTTACCGCTGCTGTAGTCGTTGTAAACCACGTACACCTGGCCGTTGGCCGGATTGGCAGCGCCCGATGGGAAGTTATTGACGCGGAGGAGATTGCCGGGGAGGGGATTGGGCACCCCCGTGAACGTGCCGATACCCGAGGGCAATCCCCAGGTCACGCCGCCGCTGGTTGATTTGCTGAGCCAAATCTTCACTGTGCTACCGCTGCACGGCGAGCACCAGAAGGCGTAGACCGTGCCATCCGGGCCCACAGCCGGCGAAGCGCCCGCAGCATCCGTCTGTGTGCCACTGAGCAGGATGGGCGCAGCCCAAGTCACACCCCCGTCGGACGAGTATGTAATGTACATCTTGGAGGTCAGGAAGGTATTGGTATACTCAGTCCATTGGACGTACATCCGGCCAGAGTATGGACTGGTCGAGCTGGTATCAATGGCCAGCTTCTCCATATCATGGAAGACATCGGCGGTATCCGACTGCACGATGACCGACGGCGTGGACCAGGTCACGCCGCCATCGCCGGAATGGAGGATCACCAGCGCGCTGCGGCCAAAGCTGCGATCGAAGGCCAGGCAGGTGTAGTAGACTGTGCCGTTAGCCGCGTAGTAGATCGACGGATCACCGGCGGCATCGTAGTCCAACGGCCCGCCGTTGCCGCGAGTGATACCCATCAGAATGCCCGATGACCAGGTGTCGCCACGGTCTGAACTGCGGGTATAGCCGCAGTTCGCGTCGTTGTTCGCGGCTGCCCGATAGTCATTGAAGCCGCCGACGATAGTGAAATAGTTGACGGGGTTGATGGCAACGCTCGGCGTGTTCTGAGGACTGGGATTGTTGCTGGTATTACGGTTGTTATAATCTGGCGCAACCAGCCGCAGCGGCCAGTTATGGGCGGCGGGGGGAGCAAGCGCGACCACACCGGATACCGTGCTATACGTCAGGTCAATGCCCGGGCTGGCAGGCGCAGGGGAGCTCGACAGCACCATTGGAATCATCAATACAAACAAGGCTATCAGTCTACGTGACATATGTCCTCTCTTAATCGGAACCATCCTCTTCAATCTTCAAACGCCTCTGGAGGGGGGTTCTCTTGCCATTCCTCGCGCAGGGCGGCCAGAAAGACAACGTCGTGAAACTGGCCGTTGACGAAGGCGGCCTTACGGGCAATGCCCTCCTCCTTCATACCGCCCCGCTTACATCCGCGTATAGAAGCCGTATTAAAGGCATAGGCTCTACCACACAAACGATGCAAATTAAGCTCGTTGAAGGCATAACGCATCAGTGCCAGCGCTGCGTCGGTCCCCCAGCCGAGATCGCGTTCCGAGGGCGCAATGATCATACTACCCAATTGCGCGGCCTGATTGCGATAGTCAATCTGATCCAGCCCAATAGCACCGATGGTCTTGTTGTCCGCCAGCCTGACAATCATGAAGTGCAGGCGGGTTGGGTCATCCAATAGAGCCTTGTGCCACCTCTTCTGACCGGAGGCAGAGAGCAGGAAGGGCCAGAAGAACAGAGGTCGGACCTGTGGATCGTTGCGCCAGTATAGCAAGAGCGACAAATCCTCTTCTTCTACCGGCCTCAGGCCAACCTTACGACCGTAGATCATACGTTTACCCCAGCCAGCTTCTCGTGAACCTCTGCTACCGAATAGCCTTCGCTTACCCTGTCCCAGGTATTGTACCCGGCCAGGACGACCCCATCCGTCGGTCCCCGCTCGCAGCCAGCCGACCCTGAACTAACCGATAAGGTGATTGGCGACCTGTGCGAAGTGCTCGTTCATTATAGCCTAATGAGGTTCAGAAAATCAATACGATCTTTTACGTAGGCTCAGTAGATTGCAGAACTGTCACCCCCTTCACTGCGTTCAGGGCTTGGGCCTGGCATGACAGACCTGTGATCTACTGAGTCTGCACCATCATAATCATGACAGTCCACTTGCGTCGCTGACGCAGGGGAGCCTCACAGCGGAAGCGCCGGAAGAAACAAGCCGCCATCAATCGCAATGACCTGCCCGCAGATCATCGCCGCCCCTTCAGAACACAGGAAGGCCGTCAGATAGCCCACTTCCTCAGGCCTCACCGCCCGTTTCAAAGGCGTGTTGGCAATGACATGGGCGATATATTCCGGCGTGGCCTGGCGCTCGAGTGCCTCAGTCCTGACAAGCCCAGGCGCAATGGCGTTCACGACAATATTGTCCGGAGCCAATTCCACCGCCAGATAACGCACCAGCGCCTCCAGAGCGGCCTTGGAAGCGCCTGTTGTCACGTATTGCGGAAACACGCGCTGGGTGCCTGAACTGGTGATCGCCACGATGCGTCCACCGCCGCGCGCCCTCATCAGCGGAACTGCGGCCTCGACACACAGCCAGGGTCCGACCAGGTTCACCGCCATGACCGTGTGAAGGGCCTTGATGGGGGTCTCGACAGCGCTTGTGCGCCAGCCGGTCCCGGCATTGAGCACCAGGATGTCCAATCCACCAAAGCGCTCGCCGATGGCTTTGAACAGTTCGGCCACTTCGTCGGAATTGCCTATGTTTGCCTGGAGGGCGATGGCAGCGCGCCCGAACGCTTCGATAGCGGCGACGGCGCTGGCGGCGGCGCCGGCGTTGGCCCGGTAGTTCACGATGATGTCCGCCCCTTGCCGCGCCAGCTCCAGCGCAATGCTGCGCCCGATGCCGCGTGAACTGCCTGTGACGAGCGCCAGCTTGCCCTGCAACCAGGAGCCGGATGGAGCTATCATCCTTACCCCCACGTGCGCTTGTCCACCAGTAGCCTGGCATCCTCGGCCAGGTCTTCCGAGGACACAAACTCGATCCGATCAACCTTGACCCGGCAGTTGGATCGGATAGCCTCGCTCAGGCAGCCGATCAGTTGCTCACGGTCAACCGTCTGACCGGTTGTGCTCTCACCTTCACCGTTGGTCAGCACCACCCTCACCGTCAATTCATCGCGGGTCTCAGGGCGGGTGACGATGCCCTGTACCCGTGCAATCCCAGGCACCTGGCTGATCGCCAGGCGCAACTGGTTCGGGTGGACGAACAGGCCCCGCACCTTGACGGCTTCGCCCACGCGCCCCACCAGGATGATCGAGCGTTCCTCCTGCCGGCTTTGACCCGGGGCCGGGTCCAGGTTCAGCGCCAGGTCGCCCGTGCCGATGCGGATCCAGGGCAAGGCTTCATGGAAATTAGTGACGACCACCTGCCCCGTTTCACCCGGGGCGACCGTCCGGCCGGTTTCGAGGTGGGCTACCTGGATAATGGGCATGTCGAACAGATGCATTTCGCGCCCACCTTCGGTGTTGTACGCCACAGGGCCGACCCCAGACATGGCATAGATGTTGGTTACCTTCAGGCCATATTTCTCTACGAAGGTCTGGTGCAGGCCCGACGGCAGCGGCTCAGCTCCAACCCAGGCCTTGCGCAGCGCGAAGCTCTGGCGGAAATCGAAGCCCATCGCCTCGGCTTTCTGAATCAGAGCCATCAAATAGGAAGGGGTCCCACAGTAACCCGTGACACCCAGCTCAAGCATCATTCTGATCTGCAAATCCTGATTGCCCACCCCACCCAGAATAACGGTGGCTCCGGTCGCCCGGATCGCCTCGTCCATCTGGAAACCGGCTGGCCCTAAATGGTAGCCCAGGGTGTTGATCACCAGGTCCCCCTTGCTGAAGCCGGCCACGTCGAACGACTTCCGCATCTGGTCAATCATAAACTCAGTCCCCCCGGCCCAGACCTCGTAGAGCGGGCCGGGCGAGAGGTAGATATGCTTGAGCCGGTCGCGCGGCACGGCCAGGAAACCGCCGAAGGGCGGGTTGGCCCGTTGCAGTTCAATCAACTTATCACGGCTGGTGACCGGGATGCGGTCCAGGTCGGCGATGCTTTGAATGTCGCCAGGGGAGACGTGAGCGCCGTCCATGATAGCCCGCACCGCCGGGGCATGCTGGTAGGCGTGGTGAATGATGTGGCGTAACCGCTCTTCAGGAGATGAATCCATATCGACCGTTCCTTTCTGAGACATCGTCCGATCAATGGTCGCCGGGCCTGAGTGAGGGCAGGCGGTCCTGCCCTCACTCAGCGGCGCTACTACTGGGTCGGACGGAAATCGGGCAGCACACTGAAGTCTTTGACGATGACGAACTTATCGGGGCCCCCCTGAATCTGTCGCAGTTGCGCCTGGCGGCCTGAACGCACACCATTGGTGTAATCAACCGCCGTCAGCCCGCCCAGGGGCTTGTAGTCCTTTATTTGGGTCAGGGCATCATAAACCGCCTGGCCGGTCAGGTTGTCATAACCGACCTTGAGGATAGCCTGCTCGATAGCATATTTGGCGATGTCAACCTGGGCACTGGCGATCAGGCGGCCGAAACCACGCTGCTTAGCATCGCGGTTATTCTGGTTAGCGATGTCGGTGATAAGCTTGATGCCGGGGTTGTCCACGTCTGAATACCAGCCATAGGGCGTGGCTCCGTAGACGCCGTTGGCATTGGCCGGATCGGCCAGGAAGGCATAGGTGGACAGATCCATCCCTAACATGCCGGTGCCGACCACAAACTGATCGCGTACGCCCAGTTTCCTCAGGTCATTGAGCAAGTTGGCGAGGCCGTAGCCGATGGTGTTGTTGTAGATGACGTTGGCGCCGGCAGCTTGAGCATTCAGGATGGCTGTGGTGGTATCGGCCTTAGGCGAGGCTTCATAGAGCTCTTTGGAAACCAGCTCTACCCCAAGCTTAGCCATATAGGCCTTGCTTGCCTCGGTGAGCGGGGCCTGGCCCAACGCGGTGTTCCAGCTCAAGAGGGCCAGCTTGATCTTGTCCCCGGCCCCGGCCGGTTTGATCTTAGACCAGTTGGCCACCACGTAATCCAGGAAGTAGGCGAACTGCTCATCGTAAAGCGGCGCAGAGGCGAATTCCCAGCCATCCTTCACCCCATATAAGGCCGTGAAATCAGGCCCGGCTCCCATGAGCGGGATCTTGTCTTCCTTAACCCGGTCCTTCAGCGCCTGTTGCTCAGGGGTACCGAAGACGAACAGGATCACGATGTTCTTGTCCTGGCTCTTGTAGCGGTCGTAGATCGACAGGGCCTGGTCCACCTTGAGAGCTGTATCCTCAAAGATCCACTCGATCTTCGCCCCGAAGATGCCACCGTGATCATTGATGTAGGCGACCAGGTCCTTGGCGCCACGAACGACCGCTGTAGCGGTTGGGGCGGATGGCCCGGAAAGGTCAGCCATGCCGTAGAACTTGATCGTTTTGCCGGTCAGATCGGGCTGACCTGTGGTGGGAGCCGTGGTGGGCACCTGCGGTTGGGGGGCCACAGTGGCCGGAGCTGCCGCGGGCGAGCAGGCAGCGAGCAGCAGTGCCATGATAACTGCGATGGACCCTGCGGTGACTAAATGTGTACGCATTGTTTATCTCCTCTCCTTCTCCTCATTGAGGAAGTTGGGCAGGCTGACCGGGTTCAGCCCAGCCAGCGCTTCCGCCGTTTATAGTGCTTCACATCGCGGTAGCTCTTGCGCTCACCGAGTTGTGTCAGGCCCAGGTAGAACTCCTTGACGTCTTCGTTTTGCTGCAACTGCTCGGCCAATCCATCCAGCACCACCCGCCCCGTCTCCATCACATAAGCGTGGGAGGCGACCTCAAGCGCAATGCGCGCGTTCTGCTCGACCAGCAAGATGGACATCTTCTCCTCGGCGTTGATCTTGCGGATGATATTGAAGATCTCCTCGACGAGGAGCGGGGCCAGGCCCAGTGAGGGCTCGTCCAGCAGCATCAGCTTCGGATGGGCCATCAGTGCCCGCCCCATCACCAACATCTGCTGCTCACCCCCCGACAGATAGCCGCTGGTTCGCTTGCGCAAAGCTTTCAGGCGGGGGAAGTAGTGATACACCTGTTCCAGGTCCTGGCTGACCTGTGAGCCATTCTCACGCCGGGCCAACCCGCCGACGAGCAGGTTCTCCTCGACCGTCAGATGCTGGAACAAGCGCCGGCCCTCCATCACCTGAACAATCCCCATCTGCACGATGTCCTCCGGCGGCAGCCGGTCAATGCGCTGGCCATCAAACTCGATGCTGCCGCGGGTGACCTCGCCTTCCTCCCGACGCAGCAGGCCGGAGATGGCCTTGAGGGTCGTGGTCTTACCGGCCCCATTCGCGCCCAGGATCGAGACGATCTGACCATCGGGCACTTCCAATGAGACTCCGCGCAGGACCAGGATGACCTTGCTGTAAATGACCTCGATATTATTGAGACGCAGCATAATCAACTCTCAACTCTGCGATGGCTTACTTCGGGCGCAAGTCGGGCCCCACGCCAAAGTCCTTCACGACAACGAACTTATCCGGGCCACCCTGGATCTGCCGCAGTTGCATCTGCCGGCCTGCGCGCACACCGTTGGTGTAGTCAACTGTCGTCAGACCACCCAGGACTTTGTAATCCTTCATCTGGGTCAGAACATCGTAGATCGCCTGGCCGTTCAAGTTGTCGTAGCCTACGTTCAGGATGGCCTGCTCGATGGCGTGTTTAGCCACGTCAACTGAAGCTGAAGCGATCAGGCGACCGAAAGACCTCATCTTGGCCTCGCGGTTATTCTTGTCGGCAATCCCAGCGAGGAGCTTGATGGCGGGATTGTCAACGTCCGACCACCAACCATAGGGGGTGATACCGTAGACACCGTCGGCATTGGCCGGATCCGCCAGGAAGGCATAGGGGACGATGTCCATAGCTAACATGCCGGTGCCCACCACGAACTGATCGCGCAGGCCCAGTCTTTTCAGATCGTTGAGCAGGTTGGCGAAGCCGAAGCCAATGGTGTTGTTGTAGATCACATTAGCACCGGCGGCCTGGGCATTCAGGATAGCAGTGGTGGTATCCGCCTTGGGTGAAGTCTCATACAGTTCTGTCGAAACCAGCTCCACGCCGAGCCTGGCCATGCACCCCTTGCTCCCCTCGGTGAGCGCCGCCTGGCCCAGCGCATTGTTCCAGCTCAGGTAGGCCAGCTTGACTTTATCCCCCGCCCCGGCCGGCTTGATCTTGGGCCAGTTGGCTGTTACATAGTCCAGGAAATAGCAAAGCTGTTCATCATAGAGCGGCACAGTGGTAAACTGCCAGCCGTCCTTCACCCCATACAAGGCGGTGACATCAGGTCCGCTGCCCATCGTGGGGATATGGTCTTGCTTGACCCGCTCCTTAAGCGCCTGTTGATCGGGTGTGCTATACATAAAGAGCATCAGGATATTCTTGTCCTGGCTCTTGTAGCGGTCGTAGATCGCCAAAGCCTGGTCCACTTTGCCGCCCTCATCCTCAAAGAGCCACTCGATCTTCGCCCCGAAAATGCCACCATTCTCATTGATGTAGTTGACCATGTCCTTGGCTCCAGCAACGACCGTGACCGTAGTAGGGCCAAACGGCCCGCTCAGGTCACCGAAGCCATAGAACTTGATCGTCTTGCCGGTCAGATCGGGCTTGCCTTTGGAGGCGGCCGTGGGCGAGGCTGCGGCAGGCGCTTGTGTCACCTGCGGCGTCACAGGCGAGCAGGCGGCCAGTACAAGCCAGCCTATCAGCAGGATAGACACAGGGAAAAATAACTTCTCTGACATGGCGTTTCTCCCCCTTCGAGCATTGCTTGGGATAACCAGGGCAGGCGAGTTGCGTCAGCGTCAGTCAAATGATGGTATCACCCTTTCGCAGGCGCTAGTGCGAGAATGGCCGCAAACGCCAGGCGGCCTTGGTCAACTGCCAGCGGTGAGCCAGGCCGCGCGGCTCCAGGATCAGAAACAGCATCAGCGCGACGCCAAAGAAAAGCGGCTTGAGAGCCAGAACAATGCTTTCTCCTGCCGCGGGGAATAGTTGAAGGAAAAACGGCCCGACCAGTGTGGCCGCTTCGGTTAGCACAGTGACAGCGATGGTTCCCAGAATTGGACCCAAACTGGTGCCCAGCCCACCGACCACCAACATGCCGAGGAGGAAAACGGACATGTCCAGATTAAACGTGGCCGAGTTGATGTGCCGCAGATTATGCGCCCACAGCGCACCGGCCACCCCGGCGAAGACCGCCGCCAGAAAGAACGCTTGAAGCTTGTAGCGGAACAGATCAACGCCCATAATCTCGGCAGCCAGGTCGTTGTCGCGGATGGTGACAAAAGCCCGGCCCAGCCGCGACCGGGCAATGTTGTGGGCGACGATGGTTGAAGGAATCAACAGCGTCAGGGTGATGTACAGGTAGCGTCCAGGCTCATTGAATTCGAAGCCGAAGAGTTGCGGCGCGGGCACATTCAATCCCTGCGGCCCGTTGAGCACCTCCGGAAAAGCCGTCCGCACGAACCAGGGAATGATGATTTGCGCTGCCAGCGTGGCCATGAGCAGATAAAAGCCCTTGACGCGCAAGGAAGGGAGGCCAAAGATCAGCCCGACAACCCCCGCACCCAGCGCGGCCACAGGCAGTGCCAGGAAGAACGACCAACCCAGGTGGCCGACCAGCAGAGTCGAGAGGTAGCCTCCTACGGCCATAAAAGCTGCCTGGCCCAGTGACATCTGGCCGGTATAACCTGTCAGCAGGTTCAGCCCCTGTACAGCGATGATCAGCATCCCGATCCGGTTGACGAGCGATACCACACTCTCACTGGCGTAAAAGGGCAGGACGTACAGGGCGACGATGAAGGCGATCAGCAGCACCCACTGCCACCGCCGCCGAATCGTCGCCATATCGTAGGCATAGCTATAATCAAATTCCCCCGCCGGCCGCAAGACAGCCATCTTTTGTGCTTTCGTCCCTTTCGTCACAAACCAGCCCTGGATTCAGACCCGATGCCGGGCTCAGATCCGATGCTGGCTATATCCTCTCGATGCGCTTCAGGCCGAACAGGCCTTCCGGCCGGACAAGCAACACGAGCATTAACACCACGTAGGGTACAACCTCTGCCGAGTCACGCACGAACTGGGCTTTTGAGGCTGATACGAACCCGGCTGCCAGACCGATGATGATCGCGCCGATGATCGAACCCGGCATAGACTCCAGGCCGCCCAGCAGCACGACCGGGAAAGCCGACAGCACCACCACCGACAGGCTCAGGTCAAGGCCGCTGGAAGTGGCCAGCAGGATGCCCCCGGCCGTGGCCAGCATGCCGGACAGCGCCCAGGACAGGCCAAAGATGCGGCGGATGCGGATCCCGATCCCTTGGGCCAGTTCATGATCCTCTGCCGTAGCCCGCATCGCCAGGCCCGTCCGCGTCCACTGGAACAGGGCTGTGATCAAGATCACACCCACAACAGCGACGATGAACGACCAGACCAGGTCCTGCTTCAGAATGACCACGATGGCCTTGCCATCGTAGACAAACGGCGTGGTGATCTTGTAAGGGCTTGCGGGGGGAAAGATCTGGGGGAAGTTGCGTTCGGTGGGTCCAAACAGAAGCAAAGCCAGGCCCTGCAAGGCTTCGCCCAGCCCCAGGGTCATCAAGATGATCGATAGGAGCGGTTGGCCCGTCATCGGGCGCAAGGCGAACCGCTCGATCAGAAAACCGACCAGGGCCGCGATGCCCAGGGCCAGCACGATCGCCAGCCACAAGGGCAGCCCCTTCTCGGCCGCGAACCACCAGGTAACCAGTGCGCCCAAGAGCAGCAAGTGGCCCTGGGCAAAGTTAAAGATAGAGGTCGCTTTGAAAATCAGGATCAGGCCAAGCGCGACCAGGGCGATCGGCCCGGCGGACAGAATACCGGTGACAACGAATTGCGGCAGGAGTTGCCAGTTCATGCTGGCACACCTTCCATGAGCGGGTTGGCGGCAGGGGCGGGCAGACTAACCCCCGTCTCCAGAGTCACAATGCGAACCCTCGTCTCGACCACGCCAACCCGGCCATCGCGGTACTGAACCGGGGCGCTCACGGTGACGGCATCGGCCCCGTTATAGATGGCCTCGATCAGGTTTCGATAGCGTTCCTGCAAGAAGCGCCGCCGCAGCTTGCGCGTGCGCGTCATCTCCCCCTCGTCGGCATCGAACTCTTTGGGCAATGAGATGAAGCGCTTGACACGGGCCGGAGGCGGCAGGGCCTGATTGACCCGCTCCACCTGCTGGCGCAACAGGTCGTAAACCTCGGGCTTCTGCGAAAGGTCGGCGTAGGTGGTGTATGGCACCCGGTGCTTCTCGGCCCAGCGCCCAACGTTCTCGAAGTCAATCGTGATGATCGCAGCCACGTACTCATGATCTTCGCCGCCGACGGCCATTACGTCGCGGATGGCCGGGTTGAACTTCAGATGCCCTTCGATGTACTGGGGCGAATACTTGTGTCCACCGGCCAGTTCCATCATATCGTCGAGCCGATCAAAGTAGAACAGGTGCCCATTCTCGTCCAGCCGACCGGCATCGCCCGTACGGAACCAACGGCGTCCCTGGGGGTCAATGTAGATGGCCTTCCGGGTGGCAGCCTCATCCTTGTGATAGCCGGGGAATAGGACCGGCGAGGTGGACAGGATCTCGCCCTCCGACGAGATCTGAACTTCGGTGCCCGGCACGAGCTCCCCAACCGAGTAGAAATTGATGTTGTCGTCACGGTGCATCGCCAGGGCGCCGGTTTCGGTGATGGCATAGATCTGCTTCAGGTTGATCCCCAGGGCGCGGAAGAAACGCACCACATCGGGGCTAAGGGCCGCGCCGCCCGTGAAGGCTGTGCGCAGCCGGGATAGCCCCAGTTGATCGCGCAACGGCGCAAACAGCAGGACGTTCCCCAGGGCATATCCCAGGCGCAGCCACGGCTCAATCGGCTTCTTCTCGAATATCCGATCGGCCACGGCGTAGCCTACCGGCAAGAACAGGCGGTACAGCGTCCGATTCCACCAGGTCGAGTCGTTGATGCGCATCTGCACCGTTCTCACCAGGTTCTCCCACAAGCGGTTGTTGTACATTAACTCCTGCGGTGCGATCTCGCGGATGTCCTGCTGCAAGGTCTCAGGCGACTCAGGAAAGTTCATGGTGACATGGTCGGTGACGTGGGCGGTCACACCAAACAGGTGCTCCGGCGTCCAGGCGAACGACAGGAACGAGACGTGATTGTCCGTCGCGTAGCGAGGGTCAATGCTGTAAATCTGTCGCTTAACGAAGATCAGGTACTTGTGGGTCAATGGGACCGCCTTGGGCCGGCCGGTAGTGCCGGAGGTGTGGATGAACACCGCGACCTCGTCCTCCTTGCCCTGCGCCACCATTCTCTCGAAGCGCCCAGGGTCCCGTTCGGCGATCCGGCGACCGATGGCCTGCACCTCTTTATAGTCCTTCAAGCAAGGCTCGGCATAACTCCACATACCCTTGTCGTCCCAGTAAATGACCCGCTTGACGAACGACAGGCGCTTCCTGACCTCCAACAGCTTATCGCATTGTTCCTGATCCTTGGCCATCACAATCGCGGCATCGGTGTGGGTGATGAAGTATTCGATTTCGTTTGGCGTGGCATCGGTCCAGATGCCGACCGCCACGCCGCCGGCAGAAAGGACCGCCAGGTCGGCCCACAGGTACTCGCGGTCGTTATCGCCGATGATCGCCACCCGGTCGCCGCGCTTCAAGCCGAGTTCGACCAGGCCCAGGGCCAGGTCGCGCACCTGCTCGTAGGATTCTCTCCAGGTAGATTCCTGCCAAATGCCAAACCGCTTCTGGCGGATGGCGACCTTGCGGTCGCCGTAGCGTTGCACCGCATCAAGAAAGTACTGCGGAATGGTTTCGGGCTGTCCCATTCTGGGGTCTCTCCTCCTGTATCTCCTGACCGAGGTAGGCCTGAATCACCGTGGGATTGTTGCGAATCTCCTCGGGTGTGCCCTCAGCGATTTTGATGCCGAAGTCCAGCACGACCGCCCGGTCGGCGATGTCCATCACCAGCCCCATGTCATGCTCAATCAAGACAATCGTCGTCCTGTGGCGCTCGTGCACGTCCAGGATGAAGCGAGCGATATCCTCCTTCTCTTCGAGGTTCATACCCGTCATCGGTTCGTCCAGCAGCAGCAGCTTGGGCTCCATCACCAGGGCTCGCCCCAGTTCGACGCGCTTGCGCAGCCCATAGGGCAGCATCCCGACGACCGACTTGCGGATGTGTTCGATCTCAAGGAAGTCAATAATCTCCTCCACCACCCGCCGGTGCGCGATGTCCTCACGATGAGCCGTGCCCCAGTACAGCAGGCATTGCAGCATCCCGGCGCGCATATGAATGTGACGCGCCGCCATCAGGTTGCCCAGCGTGGTCAGGCCGGTGTACAGAGCGATATTCTGGAAAGTACGGGCGATACCCAGCCGGGCGATTTGATGGGGCCGCAGGCGCGTCAGGTCATGACCTTCAAAGATGATCCGACCGGAATCCGGCCGATAGAAGTTGTTGAGACAGTTCAGCATCGAGGTCTTACCGGCGCCGTTGGGGCCAATAATGGCCAGGATTTCGCCGCGGTAGACCTGGAAACTGACGTCGTTTAGCGCCTTGGTACCGCCGAAAGAGAGGGTGATATGCTCAACCGAAAGTTGTACTTCTGGGTGAGATTGCACCGGTGCCCCTTTCTCTGACTAGACCCTATGGAGTCTCAGCCCTTCGCTTGGCTCAGGACTGCGGCCTTCGGCCCTGGCTTTTCCCCCTTCGCGCAGTGAAGGGCTGACAGTCCTGTGATCTACTGAAGCTCGCCTGGCCTGGATACCTGTCCCAGCGGCCGAGGGGTGGCCGCTTTCATCTCCGCCGGGCGTCGCGTATTCCCCCCCGTTCTGGACGCCGCCGGCTGGAAGGAGCGGATTGAATCTATGATGTAATTCACATCGTCATCACTCAGCCCTGGGTGCATCGGCAAGGACATAATGCGCGGCAGGAGGCTCTCGGCTACGGGCAGATGGGGCCGGTTGCCGTAACAGGTATACAGATGGATCGGCTTGTAATGTACACCCGTGCCAATCCCTTTCTCCTGTAGGTACGTGTTCAGCCCATCCCGGTCCTCGCACTGGATACAGTAGATATGCCAGCTCGACTTGGAGTCCGCCGTGTCGGGGGGCGGCGTCCGCAGCCAGGGCAAGTCGCGCAGTCCCTCAGTGTACATGTGCGCGATTTGTAAGCGGCGCGCGTTCATCCTGGGGAGTTTGCGCAACTGGACCAGGCCGATGGCGGCAGTAATGTCGTTCATATGACACTTCAGCCCAATCTCGTCAACGTGGTATTCCCACCAGTACGAGCGGTCCCCTTCTGTCCGGTCCCAGGTCCCCTTGTCAATGCCCAGCCAGCGCAGTCGCTTGGCCCGGTCGGCTTGTGACTTGTTGTTCAAAGCCAGTGCCCCGCCGTCGCCGGTCGCCAGGTTCTTCACGGCATGGAAGCTGAAACACGCCAGGTCGCCCAATGAACCGCACTTGCGTCCCTTATACTCAGCCCCGCAGGCATGGGCGGCATCCTCGATGATGGGGATATCCCCTACCACTTTGCGCAGTTCGTCCATATCTACCGGCCTGCCACCATAGTGCACCGGGATGATCGCGCGGGTACGCGGAGTGATCTTGCGGGCGACATCCTCCAGGCTGATGTTCAGGGTAGCCTCATCCACATCGGCGAAGATCGGGGTCGCCAGGCTATAGGCGACAGCATGGGCTGTGGAGACAAATGTCATGGTTGGCACAATCACCTCGTCCCCATGACGGATATCCAGCAGCCGTACCGCCAGGTCGAGAGCAGCAGTGGCCGAGTTCAGGCCGATCATGTAAGAGACGCCGATATATTGTGCCAGTTGTTTTTCGAATTCTGTGGTGCGAGGGCCAAGACCAATCCACCCTGAACGCAGCACCTCGGCCACAGCTTGTACCTCTTCCTCATCCATATAGGGCTTGAAAAGTTGGATCATCGTATCCCCTTCTAAGGTTTAAGAATTGTCTCTACCAGAATGAGCGAATCAGCAGGACGCAATCGGGGCAGATGCTGGGGGTTAGTAGGTCCTTTCCTGGCCTGCCTCGGCCTACTCACCCGGCTTCAGCCCGGCCTGCTCTCACCCTGGTCTGCAACCGGAACCGGGCTCTCCACAGAGCCTGAGTTGCGGCCCTCCCCCCAGCCACCGCTTTCCCGATCGCAGCTATCCACAATAACACGCGGTACCTGACCCAAGCCCAGTATAGATCTAAGAGGTTAGAAACAGAGACACCGACGCATTAGGATAACGCTAGAATCTGTCAGGCTCGACTTCCGACCAATAAGCAGAGCAACTGGTAGCCCGCGTGAACCACTCCCTCTATAATAGCCTAACTATTCAAAGAATCAATACGATCTTTTACGTAGCACGCCCACACTTTTATCGTAGGCTACTGCCAGGCTCCCCAGCCCTCCGGCAGCACAGTCATCAGCCTCCTGTCAGTGTAAGGCACTGCGACGTTAGAGCAGTGCCAGCAATGTATTGGCCTAACTCTGAGCTAATTATGAGGGAGAGCGGTGACCTATTAAGTCATTGTAGCTCAATGAAGTCAAAGAATCAATACGATCTTTTACGTAGTTTACATACCCATTTATCCGTATTTATGGACTAATATGACCTTTATAGACAAGTTATATGGAATGCCGGCCGGCCATCATTGGCGCAGCCGCCGCAAAGCGTTGGAGAAAGGACGTTAACGGATCCCGGATGAAAGGAGGCTGGCCAGAGGATTCGGCTCAGCCAGCCAGGCCGGGGGCAGGCGCGAAGCGAATACCGCCAGGCTGTCGTAGCCACTGATCATGGCCCGGCTAAACCGGTAGCGCTGGGAGAGTGACCGGTGATAGTTCGGACCCACCGTCACCGCCGCGATGTAGCCGGCCTTCTCCAGGTCCTGTATCACCAGGTTATCGGTGGTGCCATAGGGGTCGGCGAAGACCGTGACCGAGATAGCCAGGTGCGCTTCTAGTTCCTGCCGCGACTGCTCCACCTGCCGCCAGACCTCACCGGGCGCGAGGCGTGTCAGCCTGGGGTGGTTGAGGGTATGCGAGCCGAAGAACATGCCCGCGTCGCGCATCTCGATCACCTGAGGCCAGTTCATGAACCAGGTTGTAGTGCTGATGTAATGGGTCGGCAGGAAGAACGTCCCTTGAAAGCCGTACTGCTTGAGGATCGGAAAAGCCCCGGTGTAGGCATCGCGATAGCCATCGTCGAAGGTCAGCACGATGGGGTGTTCCGGCAAGGGCGGGCCGCCTGCCAGGGCGGCGACGACGGATTCCAGGTTCACCGTGTGGAAGTTGTGTGCGGCCAGGAAGGCCATTTGCTTCTCGAAATCCGCCTGCGTGACGTTGAAGCGGGTTGCTCGCCAGCCGGGCTTAGCGACGTGATGATAGAGCAGGATGGGC
>CADDZL010000036.1 GCA_902812335.1 Chloroflexota bacterium
CTGCTATCGTCGAGCGACACGACCTCAACCCGATAACCGTTCAGGCCGCCGGCCGCGTTGCGCTCACGCACAGCCAGCCGCACTGCGTAAATCGCGTCATAGCCGACCTCGCGGTAGCGCCCCTCAAACGGCGCAACCAGCCCGATCTTCACCACCGGCTGAGTCACGCTGCAGGCGGTCAGTGCCAGAACGCTCAGCACCGAGAGCAGCCGGCCGCTCACGGCGTGGGGGTACAACTGTTGGCGGCGTGTTCTTCAAACGTGCGGGCGAAGCGGTGCCTGCCGCTGCCGTCGCACTCCGCCTGGAAATACAGGAAATCCGTCTGGGCCGGCTGAGCCACGGCTTGGATGGAGGCCAGGCCGGGGTTGGCGATAGGGCCGGGCGGCAGGCCGGGATAGCGATAGGTGTTATAGGGCGAATCCACATCCAGATCGGCCAGAAGCAGCGGCTTCTTCCACCACTCACCGGTGTCCTTTTGGAACCCCAGGGCGTACTGCACCGTCGGGTCGGCGTCGAGCTTCATGCCGATCTTCAGCCGGTTCAAGTAAACGCTGGCGATCAGCGGCCGCTCTTCCGGGATGCGCGCCTCGCGCTCGACAATCGAGGCCAGGATCAGACCCTGGTACAGGGTGAGGCCCTGCCCGGCGATGCCATGGCGGATTTCCGGCGTCACCCGTTGGCCGAAGTCGGTCAACATCTTGTTGATTAAATCCTCGGCTGTAGTGTCCTTGTCCAGGCGATAGGTATCGGGGAAGAGGAAGCCTTCCAGTGACGCCGTCACCGGCCGTTCTGCCAGGAAGTCGTAGTCGAAATGGCCTGTCCCCGCCAATCGCAGGAAGTCATCCGGTGCGATGTTCAGGCCGGGGGTTTTCGCCAGCGCGTCGGCGATCTGCTCCATGCGCCAGCCTTCGCCCGTACGAAACACCACCTCATCGCTCAGGGCATGTCCCAGTCTGTCCGCGATCTCCTGCATGGTCATCGTCTGGCGCAGCGTGAACTTACCGGCCTCGATGCCGGCATCCAGGCCATGGTAACGGACATAGTAGCGGAACAGCGTCGCATCGCGGATGAGGCCCTGTTGTGCCAGCCGGGCGGCAATCGAGGTCACCGATTCTCCTGCTCCAATCGTAAATTCCACCGGTGTATCGTCCTTCCCCGCCGGCGTGTTCAGCTCGCCCTGGCGCGCGCTCAGGTACAGGCCCAGGAGCCAGCCTTCAGCCCCGCCCAACCTGGCACCCCCTGGCGGCGCCTGGCCGTCCTCTTGCGCTCCCGGTTGCGGCTGCGGATTGAACTGCCTGACCACCAGCCAGCCGGCCAGCGCTATCAGGCCGACCACGGCCAGTGTCACCAGCGCCCGTGCCATCAGCTTGATCAGGCTCGATCTGTTACTGGTCATCGGTCATCGCGTCGAGATAGCCCTGTAGGATCGCTGCTGCGGCCACATCATCTACCGGCCTGCGCTGCTTGCGCGCCAGAGCCGGCCCTGAGCGGCGCGAAGGGGCCCCTTTCGTGTTCAGATGGCTCTTTGCCCTGTGCCGCTCGCCCCGCTCGCGCAGAACCTCCTCGGCGATAGCAGTCGAGAAGCGTTCGTCCCATAACTCTACCGGCACCGGCAGCGCTGCCCGTAGTGCCTCGGCCCAGCGAGCGACGCGACGCGCTTGCGGCCCCTCCTGGCCCGACAGACTGCGCGGATAGCCGACGATCACGCGCTCGACCTCGTGCTCAGCCACCAACTGGCACAGCCGCTCAAAGTCTTCGGCTTTCGAGCGGCGTACAATGATGGTCAACGCCCGGGCAACCGTGTGGGTCGGGTCGCTGATCGCCACGCCGATGCGCCGCTCTCCAGCATCCAATGCCATGATACGCATAGTATAATGGTCAGCGATCCGTAGACTGGCCACTGACTACTGCCCATCACCCACTGTCGTAAGCTCCACCGTGGTGCGGACACTCAGGAACGGTAGATAAGGGAACCAGGCTGGCGACACCTCGATCTGGGGCGGTCGGGCTAAGGGCAACTTGCTGGCCAGGTAGTCGCGTACTTTCACCAGCGGCTGGCCCCGAATCGCCCGTTTGACCTCGTTCAGGTCCACCTGCGCCGCCACTGCGCCGCTGGCAGCCATGCGAAACGTGATCCGCCCATTTTCGTCCACCTGCACCGACTCGCTCCGACGCGGCGTCGTGACGCTGGCCGGAATCAGAGTGTAGCCGGGGGGCACCTGGCGCGCCAGGGCCGCCAGGGCCAGCGTGCGCGCTGGAGCCTCATCCACGGCGATCACCTGCATGCGCACCCGCATCTGCATTCCCAGCAGGTCAGCCTGCTCACCCACATAGCGATCGTAGCTGGCGTCGAGCACATCCACCAGGCGCAGGCTGGGTGTGACGACGAACTCGGTGGGTTTGAGATCGGCACTCACCTGTGCCAGGGCCTGTTCCTGAAGCTGCTGTAAAAGTGCCGCTTGCAAGCGGTCGCGGTCGGTCTGGCTCACCGCCCGCACCTGCCTGGCCGAACCGCCTTGAGTCGGTTCGGGGTTAGTGACCCGCAGTTGCAATGCCAGTGAGCCTTCGATCCGGTTGATCACCCCAGCGGCCACGTTGCCCACAGGCCCGAGGTCCAGGGCCTCAACCGGGGCCATGGCCCCGCCAGCCGCTGGTACATCCACGTTGTCTGTGGTTGCGAAGCGCACCGGCACGCCGGCACTGGTGCGCACGATCGTCCCTTTGGGGATACTGACCGGCTGTGGCAGGATGTTGATGAATACGACCTTACCTGAGGCAGGTGTATCAGGGATGTCTTTGGTCCCACTGGTCGTGATCTGAGCCTGGTTCTCTACCTCGACCGGCAGATAGCGAGCCGGCACGACGCCGGCGGCCTCATCGGCCTCTGTGACCGCCGGATCAGCCACCAATGTGACCACTGCTGTCACCGGCCGGCTGATCGGCACCAGGCGCACACGTGCGTTCGGCCAGATCACCAGCACGGTCGCGACGAGGCCAGCCAGTGTCAGGGCAAAGACCAGGGCCGAGACTGCCCACACCAGCCAATGGGGCTGTCGGCGCAACGCTCGATTGCGCCGCCACATCTCCAGCACATCGTCGGGGTCAATGACGGCAGGTGTCTGGCTAACGATTCTGGATTTCTGGGCAGGGGACGGCCACTTGCGGCGTTGGGCCTTGTGGATTGAGTCGAACACGGGCAGGCCCAGCGCCCGGGCTTCTTCGATCAAGTCAAGATCAGCGGCAACCAGCCCCAGTTCCAACCCATGATGAGTGGCGTAGCGTTGCAGGCGCAACAGGTCGAGACGGCTCAGGGAGTGGTTGGGGTCACTGCTGCCATCATCAAATACCAACACGACCCGCCCCGGCGCCAGTCCATCTAATCTGGCGGCAATGGCAGCTACGTCTTCGCCGGCTTTGCTATGAATTGTCCGCTCACTCATCCTCGATCAATGGAACCTCTCCCCCGGCCCCTCTCCTATCAGGGGAGGGGGGAAAGCCCCCTTCCTTAACAGGGAAGGGAATTGGGGGGTTAGGTTCGTAGCGCCTCGGCCACAAGCTGAGGCACCTGGGCCAGTGCCTCCTTCAATCGGCCCACGTCGCGCCCACCGGCCTGGGCCAGCGTCGGCTTGCCGCCGCCACCACCGCCGACGACTCTGGCGACGGCCTTCACCAGTCGCCCGGCATCCAGACCGCGCTTGACCAGGTCTGGCGTGACGGCTGCGACGAAGCTGGGCCGCCCTTCCATGGCCGCGCCGAGCACGACGACGCCGCTGCCCACCCGCTGACGGAACCAGTCGCTCATCTCGCGCAGCATATCTGCATCCGAAGCCTCCACCCGCGCTGCCAGGACCGGGACGCCGTTGACCTCTTGCACATGTTTCATGACCGCCTCAAAGTCACGCTGGGCCAGCAGCCGGCGCAGCCGCGCCACTTCCTTCTGCGCGTCCTGGGCCTCCTCAAGCAACGATAGCACGCGCCGATCCACCTGATCGGCTGGGATGCCCAGATAGGCTGCGATGTTATCCAACTGGCCCAGACGCCGTTCCACCAACTCGTAGGCGGCGCGCCCGGTCACCGCCTCGATGCGGCGGACGCCAGCACCAACGCTGCTTTCGCTGAGAATGTGGAACAGGCCGATCTCGGCCGTCTCGTTGACATGCGTTCCACCACACAGTTCATAGCTGAACGGCTGGTCCGGCGGCCCGATGCGGAGAGTGCGGACCACATCGCCGTATTTCTCACCAAACAGCGCCATGGCACCCTCTGCCACGGCCGTGCGGTAATCGGTGAAGACGGTCTCCACCGGATAATTCGCCAGGATGGCTGCGTTGACCGAGCGCTGCACGGCGGCCAGCTCCTCCTGCGTCATCATCGCCGGGTGAGTGAAGTCGAAGCGCAAACGGTCGGGCGCGACAAGCGAACCGGCCTGATGGACGTGCTCGCCCAGGACGTAGCGTAATTCGCTGTGCAGCAGGTGAGTGGCGGTATGGTTGCGCATGATATCCCAGCGCCGCTCATAATCCACCATCGCCCAGCAGGGGTCACCCTCGCGCACTGTGCCCTGAGTAACCTGGCCGGTATGCACGATCAACCCCGGCACGGGCTGGCGCGTGTCCTCGATCTGAACTTCCCATTGCAACTCGTCTGAGCCCTCGCGGGGCTGGGCGAACACACCTGTATCGCTCACCTGGCCCCCGGACTCGACATAGAAGGGTGTGATGGGAATGACGAGTTCGACCCGCTCGCCCTGGCGGGCCATTCGCACCCGCGTGGGCGGTGCGCCTTCATTGAGCCGCAAGATAGCGACAAGGACCGTATCCACTTCGGTTGTGCTGTACGGATCGTACAGCACGCCATCCTCATCCAGCGCACCCGTCGCCTTGAGGTCGTTCAGCAAGCGAGCATAGGCGGCCCGTGTCTCGTCCATGACCACAGGCTGCTCGCCCCGCGAGCGCTCGCGTTGCTCCTCCATCGCCTGATGGAAGCCGACCTCATCCACCGTCAGGCCGTTCTCACGGGCGACGTCTTTCGTCAGGTCAATGGGGAAGCCGTAGGTATCATACAGTTTGAATGCGACTGGCCCCGGCAGGATGGTTTTACCCTGGGCCTGCAACCCGGCGATCTCGCTTTCAAGCAGGCGCAGGCCGATGCTGAGCGTCTGCTGGAAGCGCTCCTCCTCCAGTCGGATGGTCTGCAAAATGAAGTCACGCCGTCGCGCCAGTTCCTCGTAGTACGGTGCCATCTGCTCGATCACCACCTCAGCAACGTCGCCCAGGAACGGCCCCTCGAAGCCGATCAGCTTGCCGTGCCGGGCCGCGCGTCGCAGGATCAGGCGCAGCACATAGCGGCGGCCCTCATTGCCCGGCAAGACGCCGTCGCCGATGAGAAAGACCATGGCGCGCACGTGGTCGGCGATGACGCGATAGCCGACCAGATGCTCCTGCACCTGGGCATCGCTGTGCCCCAGAAGTTCCTGGGTGCGCCGGATAATCGGCACAAACAGATCGGTATCGTAGTCGCTGGGGACGCCCTGGATGATCGAGGCCAGCCGCTCCAGCCCCATGCCCGTGTCCACGCCGGGCCTGGGCAGGGGCGTGCGCGTGCCGTCGGCGGCCTGGTTGTATTGCATAAAGACCAGGTTCCAGATCTCCAGCCAGCGGTTGCAGCCGTTATCGAGTGCCACACTGCAATTGGGCTCGTGGCAGGTGCAAGCCTCGGGGCCGAAGTCATAGTGGACCTCGGAGGTTGGGCCGCAGGGGCCGGTGTCGCCCATAGACCAGAAGTTAGTCTTCTCGCCCATGCGATAGACCCGCTCCGGCGCTACGCCGATGTCCTGGGTCCAGGCGGAGAAGGCCTCCTCGTCGTCATGGAAGACGGTGTAGACCAGCCGCTCCGATGGGAGATGGAAGACACGGGTCAGGCAGTCATAAGCGTAGCGGATGGCTTCGCGCTTGAAGTAGTCGCCAAATGAGAAGTTACCGAGCATGAAGAAGAAGCTGTGATGGCGTGGAGATGGGCCTACGTTCTCGATATCGTTATGCTTGCCGGACACGCGCATGCACTTCTGCACCGTGGTCGCCCGCCGATAGGGCCGCTCTTCGAGGCCCAGGAACACATTCTTGAACTGGACCATGCCGGCGTTCACAAACAACAGGGTCGGATCGTTGACCGGGATCAACGAAGAGCTCGGCACGACGGTATGGCCTCTCTCGGCGAAGAAGTCGAGAAAGGCCTGCCAGATCTCAGGGCTGGTCATTGGTTTCATGGTATCTTCCTGGGCAGCATCATGCGCCATTCTAAGCTCTCTTCTTCCTTCAGGTAATGCAGGTAATGTAATGCGTCATTCTAAAGCATAGCCTGCGTCCTGTCAACCGCTTTCGCGGCAGGGGGCGTATTTCAGTCTGGGGGCAAGAGCAGCCGCCCGGAGCTTTAGCTCCGGGCCGAGAGAGCCAGGCCCTGCGGGCTAACTTCTCCCCTGGCCCCTCCCCTGATAGAGGAGGGGAGAGGTCTTCCTCGACCCCACAGGAGCGTCGCTTTTTCAGTACGATGCTGAAGCCTCGCGGCTTTTCTGCTATAATAGCCAGGAGGGAAGTTGCTATGAAGATCAATTTCTACGCCACATACCGCCAGATCGTCGGTGGCAAAACCGTCGAGCTCCCCTTTGGCGAGGGGATCACCGTCCGGCAATTGGTTGACGCGCTCATCGCACGTTACCCGCGGCTACGTCGCGAGTTGCTAGACGAGCAAGGCCATCTCTACCCTCATGTGCATGTGTTTGTCAACGGGCGTGATGTACCCTACCTGGAGGACGGCCTGGAGACGCGGATCTCGCCGGATGACACGGTGAGCATCTTCCCACCTGTGGCCGGCGGAGAACCGATCTCAGCCACAACCCCCCAGCAGCCGGTGAACCGGTGAGGGACTGCGTTATTCTGAGCACAGCCAAGGTTCTCATGCAAATCAACCAGATCATCACCGGCATTCCCCTCTGGCTTGTGCAGGAATATATCGAGGAGCTTGGCGGGCGCTTGGGAAGCGACGGTTGGCTGCGGGGTGAGGGCTGGCAGGCGCGGCTGACCCAGGTGGAAGATCAGCGGGTCGGCTCTTTGCGCGTGGGCCGGGTAGGCCTTGAACTTGAAGGGCAGGCTCCTGCTCTTGAATCCTTGCAAGCGGCCCTGAACAAGCGACTGTTGCGCGCCGGCGGATAAGACATGTTATCCTGAGCGCGGCGAAGGAAAAGGCGGCGCGGCCCATGCGCGCCGCCCCTCCTTATTGCAGTGCACAGGTTGCTGATAGGCCAGAGGTTGCGGAGGTGTTGTCTTGCCTCCTCCTCGTACCCATGAGCGCCGGGAACCCTTTCCCGGCTAGAGGATCTCCAATTCCTTCAGCTTCTCCTCCGGCACCACGCCGTTGACCCAGCCACGCACCTTGTAGTATTCCGCCAGCATCTCGGGCAGTTCGCAGATGTGGCCCTTCGAGCCGGGCATGGTAGAAGGCTCCTTCAGGAAGCGCTCCGGCAGAGTGTCGCTGCCCTCGCGGAAGCCGGCCAGGTTGTTGTAGTAGCGCTCCAGGTTGTAGATGCGCTCACCGGTCTTGAGCACATCATCCGCCGTGAAGGGGATGCCGGTCATCGCCGAATACTGGGCTGCGTATTCCTCAGCACCTTCGGCGAAGGCACTGAACTTGCATAGATCGAGGCTGTCGGAGAAGGCGTGCAGGTCCTGCAGCAGCTTGAGCAGTTCGCCCTTGCCCTTCCAGGCCAGCGGGTCGGTCTTGAGCGGGATGAGCGCCAGTTCGCTGGCGGGTGAATAGCCGCGCAGATGGCAGGCGCCGCGGTTGCTGGTGGCGTAGCCCAGGCCCATGCCCTTCAGGCCGCGCGGGTCGTAGGCCGGGATGCCCTGGCCCTTGACCGTCATAGCGATCTCGGGATGGCCGAAATGCCTGGCGGCGCGCTCGGTGCCCCCGGCCAGCACGTCGCCGATGCCCTCGCGGAGGGCGGTCTTGCGCACCATCTCGACCATGCCCAGCGTGTCGCCCCACTTCAGCCCACCAGCGCCGTTGGTGTAGCCCTTCTCTGTGGCTTCCATGTACATCGCCAGCACGTCACCCATCTCGATGGCGTCGAGGCCGTAGTCGTTGCACAGGTCAATCAGCTTGGCGATTGCAGCCGCGTCGTCGTTATCGCAGTTGGCGCCGAAGGACCAGGCGGGCTCATACTCCACGCTCTCCATGCGCAGCCCGGCGAACGGCCCCTCGGTGATCTCGACTTCCTTCTTGCAGGCCACCGGGCAGGCATGGCAGGTCGGGTCGTCCACCAGGATGTGTTCCTTGACCCACTCGCCGCTGACACGCTCGGCTTTCTCGCCAAACGAGGTGAGTTGGCTGTTGCGGGTGGGCAGCGCGCCCATGTTGCTGGTGATATTCATCAGCACATTGGTACCGTAGACGGACAGGCCGCCCTTGCGCGGGCTGGTCACGTTCTTCTCGTCCATGATCGTGGCCAGCGCCCGCTGGTGAGCCAGCTTCCAGGCATCGCGATCCTGGGCCCTGGGCATGCGCTTCTCGGCCTTGATGACAATGGCCTTGAGCAGCTTGCTGCCGCCGACGCAACCCGTGCCGCCGCGCCCGCTGGCCCGGTCGTTCTCGTTGATCCAACAGGCGAAGCGTGACAGCCTCTCACCGCCCGGTCCGATGGCGATCACGGTCAGGTTCTTCTCGCCATATTTCTCCTGGAAGAAGTCGCGGGTGGCGTGCACGCCCTTCCCCCACACTTCCGCCGCATCCAGGATCTCGACCTGGCCGTCGTGGACATAGGCATAGACGGGTTTGTCGGCCTTGCCCTTGAAGATCAGGCCGTCGAAGCCGGCCCAGCGTAGCCGCGCCGCCGACCAGCCGCCGTGGTGGCTATCAGTGATGGTGCCGGTGAGTGGGGATTTGGTGACGACGGCCATGCGCCCGCTCATGTTGGCCTCTGTCCCGGTGAGAGGCCCATTCATGAAGCACAGGATGTTATCAGGCGACAGAGGATCGACCTGGGGACCGTTCTCGAATACATACTTCACCCCCAGGCCGCGTCCGCCGATATACTTACGCGCCCACTCCTCCGGAATGGGCTCATAGGTGACCTTGCCCTTGGACAGGTCAATATGGGCAATCCGGTTGGCATAGCCTCCAAGTGCCATAGTTCCTCCTTTCTATGCTTCACATAACTAACGTGCCCACGCCGAAGCGCGGGTCAAGCAAAGCCTGGCGCAGCGGCCGGACGTCGGCGCGCCGCAGCATCAGACCACGTAACATGCCCGCTTGGCGCGTGTCCCCTACCAGGCGGAAACCAACCACCCGCCCATTGTCCAGGAAGATCTGGCGTAACACCGCGCCGCGCTGCAAGCGCAGTGTCTCTGCACCGGACTGGGCACCGACCGCCATGACCGGCAGGTCCAGGTGCTTGAGGCTATTCATGTTCTCGGCCCCTTCATAGCGTACCCCCCAGCCAAGCAGGTTGAGTGCCACCACCTGGCCCTGAGCCACGGCGTTGGGGAAAATCGCGTGGACGTAGCGTTCGCCCGTCAGCCGGTCGTGCGCCTCGACGATATCGCCTGCCGCGTAAGCATCAGGTGCACTTGTGCGCAAGTTCTCGTCCACGATGATGCCCCAGCGCGTCTCGATCCCCGAACCTCTCAGAAACTCGATATTGGGCTTGACGCCGGTGGCCGCCACCAGGATGTCGGCTCGCAGGGCCTCGCCGGTCTCCAGTTCGACGCCCTCGGCCCGACCATTCCCGATAAAGCGCCGCGCCGCAGTGTTCAGCCGCAAGTCTATCCCCCGCTTGCGCATCACACCGGCGACGATAGCAGCGGTCTCCGGGTCAAGCATACGCGGCATCACCCGATCGAGCATCTCGATCTGGGTCACGTCCAGGCCCAGCGCCCGTAGCAGCAGGGCGATCTCGACACCGATGAACCCCGCGCCCACAATCAGCGCTGAGTGCGCCTGGCCCGCCCGGGCGCGGGCGACCAGCGCCTCGGCAGCGCTGAGCGATTTGAAGTTATATACCCCTTCTCGCTCGCTGCCCTCTACCGGCGCGTACAGTCGCGCCCCGGCAGCTATCACCAGCCGGTCGTAGGCCAGAAGCTGGCCAGAAGCCAGCCGAACAGTGTGAGCGTTCGGGTCCACAGCCTCGGCCGGGGTGCCACTGTAGTAGGTCAACCCCAGTCGCTCCGGCCAGTCATATCCCCGCCAGAGATGGACATCGCTGCCGGTGAGGAAGTGGTCCACCATCGCCGGCGGTGAATAGGGCGGGTAAGGCTCAGCCGAGAGGACGGTAATCGCGTCCCGGCTGCCATAGGCGCGCAACGCCTCGGCGACGCTGACGCCTGCCGGCCCGGCGCCAATGATCAGGATATTCATGTCAGCAACCAGACCGCGTTCACACCGGCACAGGTTCCGGCAGGCCGATGCTCTCCGGTGCCAGGGCCGGCAGCCCCAGCGCTTTTCTGCGGGCCTCGATATGGCGGCGGATGAGCACGGCCGCCTTCTCCGGGTCGGGCTCAACGGCGAACCTGGCGCCGACGACGCCTTCCAACCCCTCGGCCAGCAGGTTAAGTACATTACGGCTGCCGTAGATCGGCGGCTGCACGCCCAGCACAGTATATACGCCTGAGGCCACCGCATATGCGCCGATGGCGACCGCCTTCTCCGAGTACCACTCCGGTGCAGCCGCGGCCACGGGCAGGTCACTGATGTCTACAGCCAGCGCGTTGGCCAGCGCCGCCACCAGCGTGATGATGCGGGTGTTATCCACACACGAGCCCAGGTGCAGCAGCGGCGGCACGCCCAGCGCCTGGCACACCGACCGCAACCCTGGCCCGGCCTGCTCGGCCGCGGCCGGCACCATCAGCCCGGCCTTGCCGTTGGCCACAGCAGCGCAGCCGGTCACAACCACCAGAATATCATGCTCGATCAACCGCCGCGCCAGCGTAGTATGGCCGTGATCCTGCTTGATCTTGGGATTATTGCAGCCGACGATGGCAACTGCGCCCCGGATCTGGCCAGAGGCGATGGCGTCAATGAGCGGTTTAGGGCTGCCCCCCAGCGCCCCCAGGATAGCCTCGACGGAGAAGCCGGCCATCAGGTCCACCGGCGCGTCGGGGATGCGCACGCGGGCCGGATTACGGCGAGCGTAGTTCTCCACGGCCAGGCGCACAATGCGCTTGCCGGTCTCCACGCCCTCCTCCGGCTTAAACGAGATGTGCGTCGCGCCGGGGAACTTGGCCTTGTCGAAGGTCGAGATGACCTGCGTGTGGAAGCAGCGGGCGACGTCGGTTACGGCCGGCATGATACACTGGTAGTCCACGATCATGGCCTCGAGCGCACCGGTCATGATGACCAGTTCCTGCATCAGATGGTTGCCGGCCATAGGGATGCCCTTACGCATGAGCACCTCGTTGCCGGTACAGCACAACCCCACCAGGTTGATGCCCTTTGCGCCCAGGCTGGCTGCCAGCGCCAGCAACTCCGGGTCCTGCGCTGCCCGTACAATGACCTCGGAGAGCATAGGGTTATGCCCGTGCAGCGCGATATTGACCTGATCGGGCTTGAGCACGCCCAGATTGACCCGGCTCATCTTGGGCGTGGGCGTACCGAAGAGCACATCCGAAAGCTCGGTGGCGATCATCGAGCCGCCGTAGCCGTCGGAGAGGGCGGTGCGCAGACCGTGCAGCAGGATATTTGCCCAGTCGTTGTCCACCCCCATATGGGTGCGGTGCAACATCTCCACATTCTCACGATCCACACCGCGTGGGGTGATGCCCAGCCTGTCCCACAGCGCCTGCCGCTTGGCTGGCGCCCGGCCGGTGAACTGCAGGCGCCCTTTGCGCATACCGAACTCTTCCATCATGGCCTCGGCCAGGGCTTTGGCGACCTCCTGGTCGCTCAACCCGTCCACAGCCAGGCCGTATTCCGTCGCCAGGCGGCGCAATTTGGCCGGGTCGCTGATGGTGTAGGCGTTGGTGCGGCCCTCCCCCACCAGGTAGAGTGTCTCCAGGATGTCGCGCCCATGGTCGCCGTGCGCCGAGGCGCCAGCGGCGATCATCCGCCCCAGGTTGCGAGCGACAATGATGTCAGCATCAGCGCCACATACCCCCCGCTGAGGTCCCTCGCCGAACGGGTCTATCCGGCACGGTCCCATGGCGCAGATACGGCAGCTCACGCCCAGTTCACAGTAGCCACATTGGGGCTCCTGCGCCGCCAGCCGCTCCCATACAGTCGGGATGCCTTCGTCCTGGGCGCGTTCCAGCATCGCCCAGGTGTCCTTGTTGATGCTCAGGCGGCGATAGCCGTTGCCGCTGAAGTGTGTGTTCATCTTCATCCCTCCCGCTCCTTTGCTGCCTCTTCGCTACGCTCAGGGGCTCAGGCCAAAGCTCTGAGCGACGCGAAGGGGGGCGATGGTTTCCTCGCTACGCGTTCACACGGGCCACGTCCCGGCCCCACGCCTTCCAGCCTTCCACGTTATCCGGCAAGCTGAGACCCTCTACTGGCTGGATCTGGCTTACCGCCACTGACACGGCCTCCGCCAGGTGCGTCCGGGCGGCCTTGACCAGTTCGTTGATCTCGCCGAACAGAAGCGCATTCGCCTTACAGACCTCGACGCAGGCCGGAATAAGTCCTTGCTGCTGGCGCTCGATACAATTGTCGCATTTGAGCGCAACGATCCGGCGGTAAGGCACATCCTGAGGGGCATGGAAGGTGATCACATCAAACGGGCAGACCATGGCGCACATGCCGCAGGCGATGCACTTGCTGGCCTCAATCAGGACGATCTCCGGCCAATCGGCAGCGCGGCTGATGGCGCCGGTTGGGCAGACGGCCTGGCAGGGCGCCGGATCGCAGTGGCGGCACTTGTTGGGAAAGGCGGTATTCAGAAACAGACCGGGTTCAACGTGGATGCGGGGGCGCGGGGGCGGGGTTTCAAAGAGCGCGGTGAAAGGGTCCTGGCTGCGTGAATGGGCGACAGCACAGGCCGCCTCGCACTGCTTACAGCCAACGCAGCGCTCCGGTTGAATAAACACGGCCTTCATTGAGGATATACCCCCTTTCTGTTATGATTCAGGGAGTACAATGGCACCAGGTTGATTATAAGACCGAAAGGCGCGGCCCAATAGTGACAGATATCCTTACCTGGGGGTGACAGATGTCATGGATCAAGGATGAAGGAGCGGGATCGGAGATCAGGCCTGTTCTCTAACTCCTTGGGGTTATCTTCCCGGTGGGAAGATGGCGATCTCATCTTCGGCATGGATTGGCAGGCGAAACCCGCCGGCGTAACTCAGATCGCGCCCGTTAAGCAGGATGCGCCAGCCCCGGCGCGGCATATAGACCGGCACCACCTCCATCCACAAGGTATCGCCCTTCTCAACGGAGCGCCAGGTGCGATCCAGCGCCTCGGGCCGGGCCTCCGGGAAGCAGTTCAGGAACTTTCGCAACACGTCGTCCACATGGGCGCCAGCCTCAGCCCGCACCTCGATCTCCTGTGTCCCCAGGAGCGGGCGCAGGCGACCGAAGACCTTGAGGCGGACGGGGAACGCCCCTTTCTCCAGGGCGCGAGCCACCTGATAGCCCAGCAGCATCTGATTCAGTTGCACAGTCAGATACTTGCTCCAGGCGGCCATCGCCTCGGCGATCACATCACCGGCCAGGGGGGCCTCAGCCATGTAGCGGGTGAAGGCCGCCAGCACCAGCCCAATCGAGGCCGTCACATACTCCGGCGGCGTGTGAATGTGGCGCGGCCCATGTCCGGCATGATATTTACCCGCGCGAAAGAGATAACGTGCGAACTCGTCGCTGCTGTCCAGACCCAAGGTACGGGCCAGCCAGACCGTAAAGAAGCGGCGGCGCTCCTCAAGATGGGCCTCATCAACGCCCTGCTCCCAGCCGAGGATGGCGGCCGTTTCCGGCACGCGGCGCAGGTAGTCATAAGTCCCTACCACCAATTCCGGACCGCGCCGGAACAGGACCTCCACCGAGCGGGAGGCAGCTACCCGATCAGCCTCGCTCCATCCCACAAAGCGCAGCAGGCGCTGCCACTCCTCCTCTGGCGTGGGGGTCAGGTCGGTCAATTCCAGCTCAGCATTCGTATTCATCTTCTACCTCGCCTGGGAGTCTGACTGCTATCTTAACACATATTCAGCACGTGCCTCAGTGATGTTTGTCACTTGCTGGTTGTGATAAGGCTGACCTATAATCACTCTTACTATGTCCACGATTGATGATCAGGTCGCCTTGCTGATGCAGGGCACCGCTTACGGTGATGATGCCATCTATCGCACCATGGAGGCCGAGTTGCACGAGCGCCTGGCCGAAGGCCGGCCCTTGCGTGTGTACTGCGGCTACGACCCGCGCACGTCTGATTTGCACCTCGGCCATACGATCACGATGCGCAAGCTGCGCCAGTTCCAGGACCTCGGCCATGAGGTGACCTTCCTGATCGGCAACTACACCAGCCTGATCGGCGACCCTTCGGACAAGGACAGCCTCCGCCCGATCCTGACGCCGCAGCAAGTTGAGGAGAACGCCCGCACCTACGCCGAGCAGGCTTTCCGCATCCTCGACCGCAACCGGACGCGCATCCGCTACAACGCCGAGTGGCTGTCGCGCCTGACCTTCGGCGACCTGATCCACCTGGCCTCCCATTTCACCGTTCAGCAGTTCCTGGCCCGTGAGAACTTCGCCAAACGCCTGGACCGGGGCGAGCCTATCTACCTGCACGAGACCTTCTACGCCCTCATGCAGGCCTACGATGCCGTCGCCCAGGAGACCGACGTCCAGGTGGGCGGCACGGACCAACTTTTCAACATCATCGTCGCCGGGCGCAAGCTGCAGGAGGCGCTCGGCCAGCGGCCCCAGATCGGCATTATCCTGGACATCCTCCCCGGCACCGACGGCGTGGTCAAGATGTCCAAGAGCCTGGGCAACCACATCCCTATCACGGCGACGCCGGAGGATATGTACGGCAAGATTATGAGCCTGCCCGACTTCGCCATGCCGGCTTATTTCAAGCTGGTCACCCGCTACACGCCAGCGCAGATCGCCGCCATCGAACGGGGCCTGGCCGAGGGCTCGCGCCACCCCCGCGACGTGAAGATGGAGCTGGCCCGCGAGATCGTCAGTATTTTCCACGGCGATGCGGCGGCGCGCGAGGCCGAACGTCACTTTGTGAGCGTGTTCCAGGAGCGCGCGCTGCCGCCGGAGATGCCGGCCTTCACCGTCACCAGCGGCGCGACCATTGTGGATGTGTTGACCGGCGCCGGGTTGGCCCGCAGCCGCAGCGACGCCCGCCGCCTGATTGACCAGGGCGGGGTGCGCCTGGATGGCCGCACAATTCAGCGCCCGGACGAGGTGCTGGAGTTGGCGGGCGAGGCTGTGCTCCAGGTGGGCAAGCGCCGCTTCGTCCGTCTGGTTATGGGACGCTGATGGACGATTGACCCCAGGCCGGCTTCGAGTTGGCGACCGTGGAACGCCGTCGCCGCTGATCTCCCCCTGACATACGAGCAGTACATCGGGTCTATTGACGCTGGCAGTCAGTTTTGGTATACCGCTTTGAGCAGGGCTTAGACCGGGGTGTCGGTCTTAAGGCTTTTCTTGAGGCCGCCTGACAACTTATGATCAGGCCTCGACTAGATCACAGGGGTGAACTCATGAAGGATGTTCTTCATGCGAAGAATATTCTGATCGTGGACGATGATGAGATTGTGGCGCGCACCATCGAGCGCAGCCTGCGCAGCCCTGAGTTTTGCGTGACCGTTGCCTACAGCGGTGTGCAGGCACTGCAAATTGCTCGCCGCCAGCCGCCTGATCTCATGATCCTCGATATCCTGATGCCGGGCATAGATGGCTATGAGGTCTGCCGCCAGGTGCGGGCCGACCCCTTGCTCAGCCAGTTGCCGGTGCTCTTTCTCACCGCCCGCTCCAAAGAAGAGGACAAGATAGAGGGCTTCCGCGTCGGTGCCGATGATTATCTGCCCAAACCCTTCAACGTCGAAGAACTCATTATGCGCGTTAAGGCGATTCTGCGTCGCTCCACAGCCACGGCACCGCCTGAGTCGGCGCAGCGACAGCTCCAGGCCGGCGACCTGGTGCTCGACTGCAATACGTTCGAGGTGACCGTCAAAGACCGCCGGGTGTCCTTGACCCCGGTGCAATTCGACCTGCTCTATTATCTGATGAGCCATGCCGGCCAGGTCCTCTCTGCCCAGCAACTGCTGCAAGATGTCTGGGACTATCCCTATGACGCGGGCAGTCCAGACCTGGTGCGGGTCCATATCAAGAATCTGCGCGAGAAACTGGAGCCTGATCCGTCAGCACCCGTTTATCTCCGCACTATTCAAGGGCACGGCTATGCCATAGTCGTCAGTAACCAGTAGTCAGTGGCCAGACCGCCGACGACCATCTGATTACTGACTACTGGCTACTGATTGCCGATGAACGCCTGTATCCTGATCGTTGACGATGACCCCGGTCTCGCCGGTCTGACCTGTCATGCGCTGCAGCGGGCCGGCTATCGGACCCTCATCGCGAATTCGGGCGCTGCCGCGCTATCCTTGCTTCAAACGGACGAGATCGATCTGGTCCTCCTGGATATCATGCTGCCGGATCGATCCGGCCTGGAGGTTTGCCGCGCCATCCGCCAGGACCCGACACGGCAGCACCTGCCGATCATTATGGTGACGGCACTGGCCGAGGACGAGGCCATGATCCGGGGGTTGGATGAGGGCGCCGATGACTACATCGCCAAGCCGTATAAACTGGCGGTGCTTCTGGCGCGCATCCGCGCCCAACTCCGCATCCGGGAAGCCGAGCGCGAACTGGAGCAGCACAATCGCGACCTGGCCGCACTCAATAACATCGCCGCCACCATCATCTCCTCACTACAACTCGACGATATCCTCGCGGCGGTGATGCAGGGCATCCACAGCACACTCGATGCTGAGGCTGGTATTCTGGCCCTCTTGGATGAAGAACAGGACGAACTGGTCTTCAAACAAATCCTGACCGAGACCCAGAACTGGATCGTCGAGCGCAGCCACCAGTCCGGTCGCGGACTGGTCGGTCACAGCATCTGCCAGCGAACTCCGCTCTTAGTCAACGATGTGGCCGATGATAGCCGGTGCGACCCGGCTGTAGATGGAGTGGGGAATCGCAAGCCCCACTCCCTCCTTTGTGTCCCCCTGCTTGTGCAGGAGCGAGCCGTCGGCGCTGTCGCCGCGATTAACAAGCGGAAGGGGGCGTTCACAGTCCGCGACCTGGACCTCTTGAGTTCCATAGCGCATTCTGCCGCGATTGCGATTGAGAACGCCCGCCTGTTCCATGAGTTAATGGCTGCCTATGCCGAACTTGAGACCAGCCGCTGGCAGGTGCTGCACAGCCGCAACACGCTCCAGGCCCTCTTCGACGGTATCACGGATAGCCTGTATATCGTGGATGCCACACTCAATCTGGTCGCAGTCAACCAGGCCCGCGCCGCGCGGGCTGCCATCGCGCCCGAGGCCGCAGTGGGCCGCCCGTGCTATGAGGTGCTGTGGGGCAACAGCGGCCCCTGTCCGGGCTGCCAGATCACCGAAGTTCTCAGCCAATCCATCGAGCCCGGCCAGAAGGCCGGGTTCCGCCGCCGCATTAACCGCCAATGGGGAGCGGACGGCCAGTTGGTCGAATGGGATGTCAGCATCTATCCGATCTGCGACGCGGCACAGACCCCGGTCCAGGCGATTGTGCTCGAACGCGACGTGACCGAAACGCGGCGACTGGAGGCCTCGCTGGCCCAGTCCGAGAAGCTGGCCGCCATCGGCCAGCTTGCGGCGGGTGTCGCCCATGAGATCAACAACCCCTTGACGGCGATCATCGCCAACGCCCAGTTGCTCCAGAAAGAGGTCCCTTCGGACGATCCGCGCTACGAATCGGTAGACCTGATCGTCCGCGCGGGTGAGCGGGCGCGCAAGGTGGTGCGCAGCCTGCTCGATTTCGCCCGCCAGGAGCGGCCGGAGTTGCAGCCCACCGACATCAACGCATCACTCGCGAGCGCCCTGGACCTCATCCAGCATCAACTGCGCCAATCGAACATCCAGCTCGACCTGGACCTGACCCCCGATCTGCCGGCGGCCCATGCCAGCCACGACCGCTTGCAGAGCGTCTGGCTGAATCTGATCCTCAACGCCCGCGATGCCGTCGCGGGCCGCCCCGACGGCAAGATCCGCATCCAAACGGCACGGGAGAATGGCCATATCCGGGTAGCGATTGCCGACAACGGTCCGGGCATCCCACCGGAGCAACTGAAGCGTGTGCTGGAGCCCTTCTTTACGACCAAAGCGCCGGGTCAGGGAACCGGCCTCGGCCTCTCGATCTGTTATCGCATCGTTAAGCAGCATGGCGGCGACCTGGCCATCCAGAGCCAGGTAGGGCAGGGGACGACTGTCGTCGTGAGCCTGCCGATGGGTGATACCTGAAACGTCAGATAGGAGACGCCATAACGTTTGACATCTGGCATTTCACATACCGCGCTTTAACGCCGCCTTAATGTCCCCTTCACGCCCCCTTTACTGACAGCCCCGCCCCGCCGTGCTATCATCGGGGCGATGATCAAACTAACTCGCCTCAATGGCAGCGAGCTTTGGGTCAACGCCGATCTAATAGAGTTCCTGGAAGCCACACCCGATACGGTCATTACACTGACCGATGGTAAGAAGATCGTCGTCGCCGATCCCCCTGAGCGCGTGGTGGCTGCGGTGATCGCCTACTGGCGCCAGATCAATGCGATTCCGCGCCGGTTCCTAACGAAGGAAGTCACGGAGCAGGCGGGGTGAACCGATGGAACTTTCCACTCTCTTGGGTCTGGTCGCTGGCTTCGGCGCTCTCCTCGCGGCGGTGTTCATGGAAGGCGGCTCGCCGGCCGAACTCGTCGGCCCGTCGGCAGCGGTGATCGTGTTTGGGGGGACCATCGGCGCGGCGTTCATCAGCTTCCCGCTGAAACGCGTCTTAGCCGTTCCCAAGCTTATTGCCAACAGTTTCAAAGCCTATAAAGCCGAAAGCGTCGCCATCATTGAGTTGATCGTCACCCTGGCCGACAAGGCCCGGCGCGAGGGCCTGCTGGCCCTGGAACAGGACGCCAAGGACGTGAAGGATGACTTTCTACGCCGCGGGCTGATGCTCGTTGTGGACGGTGTGGACCCTTCACAGGTGCGCAGTATCCTCGAAACCGAGACGAATCTGATGGCGCAGCGTCACGAGCAGGGCGCTGCCGTCCTCCAGGCGATGGGCGGCTATGCGCCGACAATGGGCATTATCGGCACGGTGATGGGCCTGGTCAATGTCTTGGGCCGCCTGTCCGACCCTTCCCACCTGGGTGAATCCATCGCCGTCGCCTTCCTGGCCACGTTCTACGGCATCATGAGTGCCAACCTGCTGTGGTTGCCCATCGCCGGCAAGCTGCGCGCCAAGAGCCATGAAGAGGTCGAGATGCGCAATCTGATGATGGAGGGCGTGTTGGCGCTCCAGGCCGGTGAGAACCCCCGCATCGTGCGCGAGAAGCTCAGCGCCTTCCTCGCACCCAAGGAACGGGCGAAGGCCGAGGGTGGGGCAAAGGAGACCAAAGCATGAGCGGTGGAGGCGGACACGGCGGCGCCAGCGAGGAACGCTGGCTCCTGACCTATTCCGATATGATCACACTCCTGATGGTCTTCTTCATCGTGCTGTACTCGATGGCGCAGATTGATGCCAAGAAGTACCAACAGGTAGCCGAATCGCTGCACCGTGCCTTTGGTGTGCCGGGGGGCTCGGTGATCTCGGCCGGCATCGGTAGCGGTGGTGGTGAGGGCGAGGCCAAACCCGCGCCCATCGCCTTCGATGACCTGCCACCACGCCAGCGGGATTATCTGGACATCAGCACCGAGCTGGCCGGGCAGGCCACGGCAGCAGGACTGGGAGCCGATGTCAGCGTCACGACCAATGTCGAAGGCATCTTGATCAGTGTGAGCGAATCGTTGCTGTTCGCGCCGGGCAGCACAGTGCTCCAGCCCCAGGCGCAAGCGACGCTCGACCGCATCGCCGCAGTCCTGCGCCCTTTGCCCAACGCTATCCGGGTCGTCGCCCATACTGATGACGTGCCGACCGAGTATCCCTACTATATCAGCAACTGGGAGCTATCCGCGGCGCGGGCCGTCGTGATTGTCCGTTACCTGAGCGAGGAGGCGGGTATTGCGCCGGAGCGGCTCACAGCGGCAGGCCAGGCCCAATATCACCCGCTGTTTCCCAATGACACCCGCGAGCATCGGGCACGGAACCGCCGCGCCGAGATCGTGGTGATTTATCCCATAGAGCAAGAGAACATTGGGCCCAATCTCATCCCAGACTTGAGCCAGTTGAACCCGAGTGCCACGGCAGTTCCATAGGAGTGTGTAGATGCCACCTATCCTGAAGCGCGTTTCTCGTGTCCTGCTGTTGTCGGTCGCTGCCCTGGGCGGCCTGCTGGCCGTGGTGGGCGTGGCCTCAGTCATCTATTTACTGCGCTACGGCCAAGCCGGCGGCCCGATCCTCCTCCAACTGGACATGGGAACACCGGTGGCCGCCGGCTTGGCCGTAGCGCAGTAAATAGA
>CADDZL010000037.1 GCA_902812335.1 Chloroflexota bacterium
GTGTGAGACGACACCGCCCGTGTGCCGGCCTGGGTCACGCCCGACTTGACCGCGACCACCGGCTTGATACGGCTGACTCGCCGCGCCACCTCGATGAACTTCTGGCCGTCGGTCAGGCCCTCGGTGTAGACCAGGATGACACGGCTATGGGGATCATCGGCCCAGGCTTCGAGCAGATCGATCTCGCTGACGTCGGCTTTGTTGCCCAGGCTGGCAAAGCGGGAAAAGCTGATGCCCGAATCGGCCAGCGCCCAATCGAGGATGGCCGTGCCCAGCGCGCCCGATTGCGACATGAAGGCGATCGGCCCGCGCGGCGGTGTCCCGGCAGCGAACGTGGCATTCAGCGGCATGAAGGTGTCAATCACGCCCAGACAGTTCGGGCCGATCAGCCGGATGCCATACTCACGGGCGATCTGAATGAGTTCGGCTTCGCGCTCGACGCCCTCGCGCCCGGCTTCACGGAAACCGGCGCTGATGATCACAACCGCCGGCACGTGCTTCTGGCCGCACTCGCGCAGGGCTGCCGGGACCAGGGGGTAGGGGATGACGATGACCGCCAGGTCAATCTCGTCCGGCACAGCCAGGACGCTGGGGTAAGCCTTCAGGCCCAGGATCTCACCGGCCTTGGGATTGATCGGCAGGATGCGGCCGGGATAGCCACACTGAACCAGGTTATTGACCAGGGTGAAGCCCAGTTTGGTCGGCTCACGCGAGGCACCGATAACAGCAACGGAACGGGGGGTGAAGAAGGCGTCTAGCATCTGTGTATAACGGCAGGTCAGCGTATCTGGATATATCATAGTATACTAACATCCTATAGACAAGTGGGGACGGCCTGACGGCTGGTGTGCTCGATGAGCATCATGAATATTGGGCCTATTGCTGCGCAGGCGGGCACCCTGCTTGACAATTGATTGTAGTCATATTAGAATCCAATAATCTCAATTGGGGGAAGTGTGTTCCGACTCAGTTCTTCATCACGTGGAGGGATATGCCACTGCACTCTGGTGGCGCACATGAAGGGGGTGATCACGCCTGAGGATTTGGGAGCAGTCGCACTTGCCGCTATGGGGATGGGCTCCCCAGCAGGGTGGGGACGAAACCAACGCCTGGCTTAGGCCGGGCGGTGGGCTCGTCCGTACATCGCCAGTTCGATTCGATTTCTTTATTTTAAGGAGGAGAATTCGCCATGAAAGCGATCAAGGTATTGAGCCTGGTGGTGCTGGTCGGGCTCGTCGCCGCGGCCTGTGGACCGACCCAACCGGCGGCCCAGCCCACCACCGCGCCGCAGGCGACCCAGGCACCGGCAGCGACCAAGGCACCGGCAGCGACCCCAGCGCCAGCGAAGTTCGTGTGCAACGACCCGATCGGCTGCGTGGACATCGGCCCTAATGACCCCATCCACATCGCCTATGCATTGGTCGTAGCGGGGCCCAATGAGTCGCTGGGCGTGGACTCGCGGAACGGCATTGAGATTGCCATCGCCGACAAGGGCAAAATCCTCGGCCATGACGTCAAGTTTGACGGCGAGGATTCGGGTTGTAGCGCCGAGGGCGGTCAGGCGGCCGGCACCAAACTCGCCGCTGACCCGACGATTGTAGCCGTCATCGGCACATCCTGCTCAAGCGAAGCCCGCGTGGCTGTCCCCCTGCTGTCCAAGGCTGGCTTCGTCATCGTCTCGCCCTCCAACACCGCCCCTGACCTGACTGAGAAGGGCAACCCCAACAACTACCCTGGCTACCTGCGCACAGCTCACAACGACCTGGTCCAGGGGGCTACCGCGGCCAAGTTTGCCTGGGAGTTCCTCAAGGTGAAGGTGGCCGCCACCATCCACGACGGTAGCCTGTATGCCGACAAGCTACAGCAGGTCTTCGCCGAGAACTTCAAGCAGTTGGGCGGCACCATCACGGCCCAGGAAGCGATAGACCCGAACCAGACCGACATGCACGCGGTGCTCACGCGCATCGCCGCCGGCAAGCCCGAGCTGATCTACTTCCCGATCTTCCTGCCCGCGGGTGGCTTCATCATCCGCCAGGCGAAAGAGACCGCCGGCTTGGAGAACACCAAGTTGATGGGTGCTGACGGTTTGTTCTCGCCGGACGTGGTCAAGGCAGCAGGGGACGCCGTCGAGGGGTTCTATGTCTCCAGCCCTTACGTCTCCGGCCCGGCCTATGATGCGTTCGTGGCCAAGTACAAGGAGAAGTACGGCAAGGAGCCCATCAGTATCTTCCATGCGCACGCCTATGATGCCTTCATGATGATCGCCGCCGCTATCGAGAAGGTGGCGGTGAAGGACGCGGACGGCACGCTGCATATCCCGCGTCAGGCGCTGCGCGATGCCCTCTACGCCACCAAGGACTTCAAGGGGCTGACGGGCAACCTGACTTGCAGTCCAACGGGCGACTGCGCTGACCCGCATATCGCGGCGTACCAGTATCACGCAGGTAAGTACCCCCCGGACAAAATCTGGCCCCAGAGCTAGCCTGGGCTTGATAGAACAATCAGGAGGGGCGAGGGTGCCCTCGCCCCTCCTGCCCAGAGTCTCGCTGGTTTGAGACGGGAGAGATAATATGCTTCGGACATGGCGTCAGCGGATTACGCTCACCGACCTCATGGTCTGGGCGATCGGTCTATCCATCCTGGTGATCGTGGTCTGGGGCACGATCGTCACGCTTAGAACTGGCAAGTACACGGCAGCAAGCTGGCTGGACCTCACCATCGCCGGCCTGGCATTGGGTGGGGTCTACGCCCTGATCGCGATGGGCTACACGCTGGTCTATGGTATTCTGCGCATGATCAACTTCGCTCATAGCGAAGTCTTTATGAGCGGGCCCTTTACGGCGGTGTTTCTGGCCAATGCCCTGGCTCAATCCGGCTTCCTGGACCGAAACCCTTTCCTTAGCATATTGATGATCGCGGCCTTATCTATGGCGGTCTCGACCCTGATCGCCGTCTTGCTCGAACGCATCGCCTACCGGCCACTGCGCAATGCCCCCCGCCTGGTCCCCCTGATCACCGCTATCGGCGCTTCGTTCTTTCTGCAATATACCTTCCGCGGACTGTATGGCTCCGGTATCCAGTCATATCCTATACCGATTGTGCTGCAGGGGGCCTGGCAAATCGGCGGAGCCCGCATCTTCAAGTCGCAGGTGGTCGTGATCATCGCGGCGCTGCTTTTGATGCTGGTCCTCTATGGGATCGTACAACGGACCAAGATCGGCAAGGCGATGCGGGCGGTGTCCGAGGACAAAGAAGCCGCTGCCCTCATGGGCATTGACGTGGATCGCGTGATTGTGTTCACCTTTGCGCTGGGTGGAGCTTCGGCAGGGCTGGCCGGCGTCTTGTATGCCCTTCTCTTCCCGGTAGTCAATTTCTTCATGGGATTTATCCCCGGCCTCAAAGCCTTCACCGCAGCGGTCTTAGGCGGGATCGGCAACGTGCCCGGCGCCATGCTGGGAGCCATGGTCCTGGGCCTGGTCGAATCGCTCGGGCCCAATCTGTTCCTGGATGGGCTGGGCATCCCCGCCCCCTACCAGCTCAAGGACGCGATCGCCTTTGTGGTACTGGTGTTGATTCTGATCATTCGCCCGACGGGCATCCTGGGCGAACGCCTGGCCACGCAAAAGGCTTAGCCAGCACCGGGCTTAAGCCCGATGTTGCTGGGAATGGGAGAGATAACCATGTCAGAGAAATCAGTCAGCCCATGGAGGCAAGTGATTTCGGCGGGTCTGCTCGGGGGAGTGGCGGCCCTTCTGTTGTCGCTGGTCGGCATGGTGGCGGCCTTCAGCAAGCGCGACATCATCTACCAGATACTCTCGATGGGGCATGTCCTGTTGCTGGCGCCGCTGCTGCTGCTGGGCTACAACGCTGCCCGCCGCCTGGCCGGACGGCCGGCGTTGCTGATCTTGCTCGGTGGAGTGGTCTCAGGTCTGGTGGGGGGCGTGATGATCGCCGCCCTGGTGGTCATTGGGCAGGTGGTGAATCTGCGGGGTGTGCTGATCAATGCCTCACCCGACCTGTACAACGTGCTGACCTTTGGACGCGCTTACCCGCCGGGAGCACTGGTTCCTGTGCTCGCCGGCCTGGTGGCCGGTGGCCTTGGCGCCGGCGCTTTCCTGCTGCCGCCTCGCCTGCGCCCGGCTGTGATGCAGGCAGCGGCATGGGTCATCCTGATCGGCCTGCTGCGGGACTTGCTGATCACCGTGATCAGCCTGCCGGTATGGGGATTGATAGCTGATATACTTCGTTGGCCGTTCGCTCAAAGCGGCCTGACGCCGGTTGGGGCGGTCGTGCTCCTGGTGCTCATCGGCGGCCTGGTATTCTGGCGCTCATCCCGGCTGGCGGCGGCACCTGCCAGCCGCTCCCCCGCTCAGCAGCGGGCGATTCGCTGGGCGACACTGGCGGGGGTCGCGGTCCTCTTGATTCTACTGCCTCGCCTGTTGGGCATCTTCTTCAGCGAAACCCTGGATAATGTCGGTCTCTTCATCTTGATGGGGCTCGGCTTGAACATCGTCGTCGGCTTCGCCGGGCTGCTCGACCTGGGCTACGTCGCCTTTTACGCCATCGGCGCTTACACGATGGGGGTGCTGACCTCGCCTGAACTGCACTTTTTCAGCCTGACTTACTGGCAGGCGCTGCCCATCGCCCTGGCGATGGCCGTCTTCGCGGGTATTGTGTTAGGCCTCCCTGTGCTTAAAATGCGTGGCGACTACCTGGCCATCGTCACCCTGGGCTTTGGCGAGATCATCCGGCTGCTGGTCCTCTCCGACTGGCTGCGCCCATTTCTGGGCGGTACCCAGGGGATTCAGCACATCGCCCACCCCGTGATCGGCTCATTCGAACTGGCCACACAGCAGGACATTTACTACTGGATTCTGGCCGGATGCGCTGTGGCCGGATTCATCGCCTGGCGGCTGAAGGATTCACGCCTGGGGCGGGCCTGGATGGCCATCCGCGAGGATGAGGACGTGGCTCAGGCACTGGGGATCAACCCCGTGACGACCAAACTGCTGGCGTTTGCCACAGGTGCACTCTTCTCCGGGCTGAGCGGGACGATCTTCGCCGCCAAACTCGGTTCGGCCTACCCCAGCAGCTTCAACTTCCTGGTCTCGATCAACGTCCTCTCCCTTATCATCATTGGCGGCATGGGCAGCATCCCAGGAGTGCTGGTCGGGGCTTTGGCCCTGGTGGGGTTGCCCGAACTGCTGCGGGAATTCGCCGAGTTCCGCCTGCTGGTCTATGGGGCCACCCTGGTGGCGATGATGCTGATGCGGCCCGAAGGGCTGTGGCCCGAGGCCCGTCGCCGGCTCGAACTGCGCGAGGAGGAAGCGGAACGCCTGCCTGAGGTGGAGGCTCCTGTGAAGGAGGGCATCCCTCAAGCCGAGGCCACGCGGGCCCCAGATGTAGCAGCCTAGGAGATAGCAAGATGTCCGTTCTATCAGCGAGAAAAGTCACCAAGCGCTTCGGCGGCCTCGAGGCGCTGCGAGATATCGATCTGGAAGTGCCCGAAGGTGCCATCTGGAGCATTATTGGTCCCAACGGTGCCGGCAAGACCACCTTCTTCAACTGCGTGACCGGTTTCTACACGCCGGAAAGCGGTGAAATCTATCTGGATGGGCAGCTCATCACGGGCCTGACGCCCGACCGGATCAGCCATCGCGGGATCGCCCGCACCTATCAGAACATCCGGCTCTTCAAGAACATGACCGCCATCGAAAACATCCAGGTTGGTATGCATGCTCATATGAAATCCGGGCTGATCGGTAGCATTGTGCGCAGCCCGGGCACCCGCCATGAGGAAGAGGCTTCCCTGGAGGAAGCGCGGCGTCTGCTCAGGTTGGTGGGCCTGGCTGGTAAAGGAGATATGCTGGCCAAGAACCTGCCCTATGGCGATCAGCGCCGGCTCGAAATCGCACGGGCTCTCGCCAGTCGCCCCAAACTGCTCCTCCTGGATGAACCCACAGCGGGCATGAACCCCCAGGAAACGCAGGAGATGATGGCTTTTATCCGGCGCTTGCGCGATGAACTCGGCATCACCATCCTGTTGATTGAGCACCAGATGCGGGTGGTGATGGGCATCTCCGAAATGATCAGCGTCCTGGACTATGGGGTGAAAATCGCCGAAGGCACCCCCGTCGAGATCCAGAACAATCCCAGAGTCATCGAAGCCTATCTGGGGCGCGGCATCGCCTCGGCGGTGCCGGGTCGGGACGGCCAGCCAGCTGCTGCCACAACGTCAACCTCTTCTCCGGCAGGATGATGGGCGATGATCACCTTAGATGTCGAGAACGTTCACACCTATTACGGCAATATCCATGCTCTCAAGGGCATCTCATTCACCGTTGAACAGGGCGAGATCGTCACCCTGATCGGGGCGAACGGCGCCGGCAAGAGCACCACGCTCAAGACCATCAGCGGTCTGCTCCGCCCGCGCCAGGGCCGTATCCTGCTGGAGGGCGATGACCTGGGCGCCTACCCGGCGCACGAGATTGTTGCAAGGGGAGTGGTGCAGGTGCCCGAAGGACGGCGCATTTTCGGCCGCTTGACGGTGACCGAGAACCTGGAGATGGGCGCGTACACGGTGACGGATCGGGCCGAGATCGCCCGGCGCATGGATTTCGTGTTCACCATCTTCCCCCGCCTGAAAGAGCGGCGGCATCAGACCGGCGGCACGCTTTCCGGCGGCGAGCAACAGATGCTGGCGATAGGCCGGGCGCTGATGGCCCAGCCGCGTATCATGCTGATGGACGAGCCCTCGATGGGGCTGGCACCGGTGTTGGTCGAGAGCATTTACGAGGTCATCAGCGACCTCCATCAGAAGGGGACGACGATCCTGCTGGTGGAGCAGAACGCGCGCATGGCTCTGTCGGTCGCCAATCGCGGCTATGTGCTGGAGACCGGGCGCATCGTGCTGGAGGGTAGCGCCCAGGACCTGATGACAAACCCCCAGGTCCAGGCAGCCTATCTCGGCCTACAATAGCCGGCCCAGCTTTTCCAGCCCCGTAGGGGCTTGACCCTTTCAGCGGGAGGCTTCTAGCCTCGCGATTTCTTCGATCTCAGGGTCCCCCAACAGTTCGCCCGGCCTCCCCTGAGGTCTGTCGTCGCTGTCGGCCTGGGCTTCCTGCTCCAACTGCCGCTGTTCCTCCTCCATAACCTTTGTGTACAGGGCCACCATGGCGAGGGTAAAGAAGCCGGCGAAGACCAGGAAATGGCCGATTTCGGCCACCTGGCCTACCAGAAACAAGAAGTCCTGAGGTGTAAATCCCAGCGGGGCTGCTAACGTTGTCAGGAACGATGTGGGCAACAGGTGATTGGGGATATCCAGCAGGAGGCCGGCAGTCGCCAGCAGCACCCCCACCCGCATGCCCATCGGTATTGATTGGAAGGTTGTTCTGATGCGATTGTACATGATGATTAGATTATAGCCGGACTCATCTGCGGTAGCAAAGCGGTGTCCGTTAACCGGCCTGTCGCCCTGAGCGCGAACGTCTGGCCTCGCTGTGAGGAAATGTCGTGCCAGAGGGGTGGATTCCAGCAGGCCGGTCAGACGGCCCGCGGCAGGCTAAAGCTGAAAGTGCTGCCCTGGCCTTCGGTGCTCTCCGCCCAGATCTTGCCGCCATGGGCCTCGATGATCTGCTTGGCGATGAGCAGCCCCAGACCCGTCCCCTTGATCTTGCGCACCTTTTCCCCGGTCCCCCGACCGTAGCGCCTGAACAGGCGGCGCAGGTCGTCGGGCGGGATGCCGATGCCGGTGTCCGTGATCGTGACGCATATGTGGGTCGTATCGGCTGCGGCGGTCAGAGTGATCTGGCCCCCCTCCGGCGTGTACTTCACAGCGTTATCCAGCAGATTGGTCAGCACCTGTTGCACACGCTGCTCATCGGCCCGCACCGGCGGCAGGTCGGGGGGCAGGTTGACCTGGATGGTCTGGTGCTTGCTATGAGCCAGCACCTCGATCCGGCTGACTACGGTGGCACACACCTCGGCCAGATTGACCTCGGTGAGTTGGAGGTTGAGGAACCCGGCGTCAATCTTGGTGTAGTCCAGGAACTCATCGAGTTGGTGGATGAGCGAGTTCACACTGTCGGCGATCATCTGCAACAGTTCGCGTCGGTTCTCCTGTGACAAGGGCAGGCTCTCGTCGAGCAGTGTGACACTGGCCGTCTGGATGATGTGCAATGGATGGCGCAGGTCGTGCGTGATCATGGCGTACAGGTCGGCGCGCATCATTTCCAGTTCGCGCCGGGCGCTCAGGCCTTCGCGCAGGCTCAGGCTGCGTTCCAGCAGGTCCTGGAATGCGTCCTGCTGGCCCGGCGCGAGCAGATCGTCCTTGTCAATGTACCCATCTGCGCCCTGGCGCACCGCTTCGATGGCGGTCTGCACGTCTCCCGAAGCCGTGACCAGGATAATGCAGATGGTCTGGTCTTGCTCGCGTATCGTGCGCAGCACCTGGATACCATCAATATCAGGAAGGATCAAGTCGAGTAGGATGAGGTCGAAAGCGCTGGTGCGCCAGGCTTCCAGGGCCTGAGCACCGGTCTCGGCCGTGGCTGCGCGCATCCCCAGCCTGGATACCAGCGCCTCAAGGAAGCGGCGTACCGGTCGGCTATCGTCTACAATGAGGACAGACTTATCCTTGAGCATCAGACTAATCTCGCAATCGTATCCAGCAGCACGGCCTGGTTGAAAGCGCTCTTGACGATATAAGCCTGAGCGCCAACCTCCAGCCCCCGGCGCTGGTCACGGTCATTGGCCAGCGAGGTGACAATGATCACCGGCAGAGGGGCCAGGTGTGGCTGGCTACGGATGGCTGCGATCAGTGCGAAGCCATCCATCACGGGCATCTCTATGTCGGTCAGGACCAGGTCGAAATGAGCTTCGTTCAGCCGCGCCAGCGCCGCAGCGCCGTCGGCGACGCCCTCCACCTCATAGCCAGCAGCGGCCAGAATACTACGCTGTAGTTCGCGTGTCGTCGTCACATCGTCCACAACCAGGATGCGTTTTCTCACCGCCGAGAGCGCAGAAGGTGATCCTGCTTCTCTATGCATTCTCAGCGGGCTCTCGTGTGAACAAACGGCGCGGACCAGGCCGGTGGGGTCAAGCAGAAAGGCAATCGCGCCATCGGCCAGGATCGTAGCCCCGCTGATCAATGGCACCCGGCGTAGCAAGCCGGTGACAGGCTTGACGATCACGCGGCGCTCGTCGAGGAACGCCTCGACGGCGAACGCCACCTGGCTCTCGCCGCTGCGCAGCAGGATGGCACTGCGCCACCCGGAAGGCTTATCGTCGGCCTCAGACGCCAACCCCAGCACGTCGGCCAGGGACACCACCGGTATCGTCTGGCCCTCGATGTCCATCCGTCCACTGCCCACCTCTCCATTAGGGGAGGGGAGGTAGGGGAGAGGTCCCTGCCCATTGTTCAGGCGGACCGCCTGGGCAGCGGCGGCGGGTAGCGCATAGGTGCGGCCCCCAACGCTGATCAGGAGGACGTGGATCAGACTGAGCGTCAGAGGCAGCGACAGCGTGAAGGTTGAGCCGCTCCCTGGGCGACTGCTGAGAGTGACCGCCCCGCCCAGGCCGGTGATGACCGTCTTGACGACCCCCATGCCGACGCCCCGGCCGGAGGACTCGGTAATAAACGGGCTGGTGCTAAAGCCAGGGGCATAAATCAGCTCCAAAGCGGCCTGATCATCGAGCGTTGACGCCTCGGCCGCGCTGATGATGCCCCGACCTACTGCCACCTGGCGCATTACCTGCGGGTCCATCCCTCGCCCATCGTCGCTGATCGCGAGGATGGCGCGGTCACCCCGTCGGCTGGCACGCAGGCTGATATGGCCCACTGGCGGCTTGCCCTGCTGGACGCGGTTCTCCGGCAGTTCGATACCATGACTGACCGCGTTGCGCACCAAATGGAGCAGCGGCTCGTTCACCTCTTGCAAAATGTACCGGTCAAGCTCCACCTCGCCCCCTTCCAGGGTCAGCTCGACCTGCTTACCCTGTTCGCGGGCCAGATCGCGCACTGTGCGGGATAAGGGAGCAAAGATCGTCGCCAGGGGCAAGAGGCGCAGGCTGGTTACATCCTCATGGAGCCGGTCAGTCACGCCAGCCAACCTCTCCAGATGATCGGCGGCCATATAGCCGGCTGTGTTTAGCCTGGAGAGCAGCCTGTCCGCCCGGTTGCGCAGGCTGGTCAGTTCCGCTGTCAGCCGGGTACTGACAGGTGATGCCGGGAGCGCTGTGGCTGAAACCAGGGCTGCGCTCACCGCCTGGCGCTGCTCGCGCGCCATCATGGTCAGTGTGCGCAAGTCTAACAGGCTGGTTTCAGACTCAACCTGCAATGCCGCCAGGTCGCCGATCTGCTTCAGCAAGCCATCGAGCCGGGCGACGCTCACCCGGATCGTGTCATCGGCGGGAGAGGGCTCGACATCGGTGGGCGGGGAGCGGTGGGCAGGGGGCAGTTCACTGCTCATCGCCTCCTGCTCACGGGTCACTGGCTGCCGGTCGCTATTTCTGATGCTTTCCAGGCGGCGCAGCACCTCTGCCACTTTTCCTTCTGCTGATGGGGTAGTGGGTGATGGACCGGCAGGTGGCCGCTCATCGCTGTCTGCCGGCTGCCTACTGCCGACTGCCAACAGCTTATCGATCGCATCTACCGCTTGCAGCAGCGCATCTATAATCACAGGTTCGGCCTGTATCCGGTGCTCGCGCAGGTCATCGAGCGTGTCCTCGATGGCATGGGCCACCTCGGCAATAGCGGCATAGCCGATCATGCGGGCCGTGCCTTTGATCGTGTGAGCCGAACGGAAGAGATCGCGTACGAGCTGAGCATCGTCCGGCCGGCGTTCCAGCTCGAGCAAGCCGCGTGTGAGCGCGTCCAGATGCTCCTGAATCTCCGCCAGAAAATCCGGCAGAAAGGCGCTTAGATCAATCGGCGCTTCCATTCAGCTCCCAGTCCTCAATTACGACGGCAGGCGAACGACGGACGACGGAGGGGCTTCCTCTTGCGTCTTCCGTTCTTCGTCTTTCGTCGCCGACGGGGTGCTATCACCCACCAGTGCTGTCAGGCTGTGGGCCGTGTCGGCCAGCAGGCTGGCAATCGCAGCCGTCTGCTGGCTGCCGGCTGCGGTTTGCTGAGATACCTCCGAGATATTGCGGACCGTGATAGCGGCCTGGGCGCTGGCCGATCTCTGCTGCTGCGTTGCCAGCGAGATGTCCTGAGCCGAGCGCAGCGCCTGCTGGACCCCCTCAACGATGCCGGTGATGGATTCACCGGAGCGATAGGCGAGTGCCATCCCCTGCTCAGCCTCCCGCACCCCCTCCTCGGTCGCCATTACCGCCGCATTGGTGGCAGCCTGGACCTCGCTCACCAGTGCCCGCACTTCTTCGGTCGAGTGCAGTGCGCGGTCGGCCAGGCGCTTGACCTCGGCAGCCACGACAGCGAAGCGCCGGCCATGCTCGCCGGCGCCCGCGGCTTCAATGGCCGCATTGAGCGCGAGCAGGTGGGTCTCATCGGCGATGTCGTTGATCAGGTCAATGATCGTCCCGATCTGCTGTGCCTTTTCGCCCAGCGCCAGGATGCGTTGGGCCAGAGCCTGCACCTTGCTCTTGGCGTTTTCCATACCGGCGACCGTCTCCTGGACGGTCTTCCGGGCGCTCTCGACCTGGGCCAGGTTGCTTTCAACCGAACTGGTCACACGGTCGGCGGACTCGGCGATGAGCATGGCGGTGCGGCTCAGTTCCTCGATGGTTGCTACCACCTGAGTCACAGCCGTCGCCTGATCGGCGGCGCCCTGTGCCTGAGCCTGCGCCTGCCAGGCTATCTCCTCTGAGGCCGAGGTGATCACGTCAATAGCAGATTGTAGGGGCCGGATGATCGAGCCCGCGATCAACCAGCCCAGCAGCAAGGCGGCGATGAAAGAGAGCCCGGCGACGAAGACCTCTGCCCGGCTCAGTTCAATAACCCCTGCCAGGCTGCCACCTGATGTCGCCTTCACCTGTGCGCCGAGCTGACTCAAGGCATACAAGCTGATGCTCCCGATCGAGACGACGGGCACCAGGGCAGTCAGGGCAAACCCGGCCAGGATCCGCTGGCGGATCGGCCAGTGTTTAGAAGCAGTCACTTTCATCCTCGTTTCCTCCCTGGTAGTCTCGGTAGATCACAGGACTGTCACTCCTTCACTATGTTCAGGGCAGGCTCTGAGCGCGAGCGTCTGGTCTCCTGGGTGCGACGCCGAGATGCTTCGCTGCGCTCAGCGTGACCGATGTGTAGTCTACCGAGACTACACCGTCTGCTGACCGAGTGCTGCCAATAAGCGGGGCAGGTCCAGCACGGCCACCGTAGCACCGTCGGGGGCCGTGACCTGACCGGCCACATAGCCGTCAGCCTCTTCTTCGCCCGCCCATGCCATCGGCCCATCCCAGATCTCTCCAACCGCATCCACAAGCAGGCCTACAGCCTCATCTCTGCCCGGCTCGCCGGCAACGATCACGCGGTGCGAACCAATGGCCCGTTCACTGCTTTTCTCCTGCCCATTGCTCACTATCGTCAGGCCGAGCAGCGCACCCACATCAGCCACTGCCAGGACTTCGCCATGCAAGGCCATGGCGCCCAGGAGCGCGCGAGGTGCGCCGGGGACAGGCGTCATCCGCCCTGGCCGGACCACCTCACGCACCAGTGCCAACGGGAGGGCGTAGTGCTCATCACCCCAGCGGAACGTGAGCAACGGGCCCCACCGGTTCTCACGCGGATTCACAGGTGACCTCTCGTTCTTTCGTGTAGCCGGGTTCACCGCTGGCAGGAGTCGCGTGAGGGAGCATCCGTGTTGTGCCCCGGTGTGCCTCCAGATAACTCTCGAGCATGGCGGTGCTATAGCGGCGGTGGCCACCTTCCGTGCGATAAGGGATCAGCGCCCCCCGCGCCTCCATGCGCCGTAGCGTATTAGGGCTGATTCCCAGAAAGGCGGCTGCTTCGGCCGTCGTCAGCATCGTGCGTTCGGGCTTCATCTCGCTCTCCTCATCAGCTATGCGCCCGGAGCTTTGAGCTCCGGGCTGAAAGAACCAAGCCCTTCGGGCCAGGCCAGTTCCATAGAGGCTCCGTTCTTTCAGCGCAGGTCTTCAGGCCCGCGCTGCTGTTCAAGCTTACCCGATCTTACCCAAACCTCACCATCATCAGGTATAGCGGCTCGCACCGGCTCAATCAATAGGAAGAAGGTCATCGCCCGGGTTCAGGGACCGCTGCTTACGGTCTCCTGCCCTTTTGTGCTATACTGCATCACCATGATTGCCGAAGTGGCGGCGCGGATACGCGAAAACATCCAGAAGGTCATCGTCGGCAAAAGCGAAATCATTGACCTGATGCTGGTAGCCGTCTTATGCGAAGGACATGTCCTGATTGAGGATGTCCCCGGCATCGGCAAGACCACCCTGGCCAAGGCGCTGGCCCGCTCGCTCAACTGCTCCTTCCGCCGCATCCAGTTCACCCCCGACCTGCTGCCCAGCGACGTGACCGGCGTGTCCTATTTCAACCAGAAACGGCAGGAGTTCGAGTTCCGCCCCGGCCCGATCCTGGCCCAGATCGTCCTGGCCGACGAGATTAACCGGGCCACACCGCGTACCCAGTCGGCCCTGCTTGAAGCCATGCAGGAGCGCCAGATCACGGTGGACCTGGACACCTGGCCTCTGCCCCGGCCGTTCATCGTCCTGGCGACCCAGAACCCGATCGAGCTCGAAGGCACCTTCCCCCTGCCCGAGGCCCAGATTGACCGCTTTCTCCTGCGCCTGGCGCTGGGCTACCCCTCGGCCGAAGAGGAAGACGCCCTGCTGGTGCGCTTCGAGCGCACCGACCCGCTGGAGACCCTGACCGCCGTCGCAGATGCGGAGCAGGTGCTGGAGATGCAGCGCCGGGTGCGGACCGTCCGTGTGGAGGCCTCGGTGCGCCGTTACATCGTCTCCATTGCCCGGGCGACGCGGGAACGCGAGGAGGTGAGCCTGGGGGTCAGCCCGCGCGGCACGCTGGCCCTCTATCGCACCGCCCAAGCCTGGGCGGCGCTACGTGGCCGCGATTTCGTCATCCCCGACGACGTCAAGCGCCTGGCCCCCTATGTCCTGACCCATCGCCTGCTGATCGACCCGCAAATCCGCCTGCGCGGCCGCCAACCCCACGAGATCGTCGCGGGCATCGTGGACACGGTGCCCGTGCCAGTGGAAAGCAGTGAGCGGTAGGCAGCACTGGCCTCTCATCGCTATCGTGATCGCCTTCCTGGCGCTGGCATTTGTCTACAATGCCACCGTGCCGGTGCTGGAGGCCCCGGACGAGCAGTGGCACGTGGCCTACGTCAAATACCTTGCCGACGGTCACGGCCTGCCGGTTGAATCACCCAACCGATTGGACTTGCAGGAGGCCCATCACCCGCCGCTGTACTACGCCCTGGGGGCGTTGGCGACCTTCTGGATCAACACCGACGACCTGCCGGCACTCCTGACTCCCAACTCTCACTGGGGCTTTGGCGGGCGTTCGCCGGACCTGGACAATCGCAATCTGTTCCTGCATCTGCATCCTGGCGAGCGCTTCCCCTATCAGGGCGCGGCCCTGGCCATTCACATCGTCCGGGCGCTGTCGGCGTTGGCCGGCGCGGTCACCATCGCCAGCACCTATGCTCTGGCGCTGGTCATATTCCCCGGCCGCCGTTGGCTGGCACTGGGCGCAGCCACGTTCGTCGCTTTCAACCCCCAGTTCTTATACCTGAGCGCCTCAGTCAATAACGATGCCTTCGTGGCAGCACTGTGCGCCGTGGCGCTGGTGATAATCGCCCAGCTTGCCCGCGGGCAAATCGGGCGCGGACGGCTGCTGGCGCTTGGTGCCGTCATCGGCCTGGCGTTGTTGACCAAATGGAGCGCGGTCCCGCTGGTAGCGGCAGCGCTCATCGCACTGGGCAGCGGGTATTGGGCGGTGGGCAGAAGGGGGTGGCGCGATCTGAGCCGTGACGCCTTGTGGCTGCTGGCCCCTGTCGTGCTTCTCTCCGGCTGGTGGTTCGTACGTAATCAGGTGGTGTACGGCGACCCGCTGGGGTTGCGCATGATGCTGCAACTGTTCCCGCCGCGCGACCCTGTGCCGGACCTGCGTCAGCTCCTGAGTGAACTCCCCGCTCAGGAGCGCTCATTCTGGGCATCGTTCGGTTGGGAGAATATCTATCCGCCGGGCTGGGTCTACGCCGTCTTCCTCAGCCTGGACCGCCTGGCGGCACTTGGACTCCTGGCAGCAGTGGTCAGTGGCCGGTGGTCAGTGGTCAGAGAGCGCGGGGCCAGAAGCCCCGCGCTGAGCGCGCCGGGCCTCGGCGGGGCTGAGCCCACCAGCCCGCAGGGCTTAGTTCTTTCAGCCCGGCGCTTCAGCTCCGAACCCGCTTGGCTACGGATGTTCGCGCCCCCGCTCTTATTTGCCCTGCTTGTCTTCATCGCGTTTATCCAGTGGATGCGCATCACCTATGCCGTAGGGCGGCACCTGTTCCCGGCGCTGCCGGTGATCGCCCTCCTTCTGATGCTTGGTCTGACGACTCTGGCACGCTTTGTGACCGGCCTCTTGACAGCAGTCAGTAAGGGTACGGCGCTGCCGTGCCCCTACGGGCGCGGTGCCGGCCTGCTACCCGCTGCCTACAGTATACTGCTCTTTGCCGTTGCCGTGGCTGCGCCGCCGCTGTGGATCGCACCGGCTTACTGGCCGCCTCCGCCACTGACTGAGGGCGAGATCGCAGCCATCCCTCACCGGCTGGATGTTGATTTCGGCGGCAGATTGCGCCTGCTGGGTTACCGACTGGACACAGACGCGACCACGCCGGGCGAGCGGCTGGTCGTGACCGCGTACTGGCAGGCATTGGCACCGTTTGAGGACAACTGGACCGTCTTCGTCCACCTCCTGGGTGAGAACGGGGCTATCGTGGCCCAGCGCGACACCTACCCCGGCCTGGGCCGTCTGCCGACGTCGGCCATGACGCCGGGGCAGACCTTTGCCGACACCTACACCCTGGAGGTGCCTGTCACGGCCTACGCGCCCGATGCGGCCACACTGCGCATTGGGCTGGTCGCTCCGGACGGGGTGCGTGTGCCGGCCTCGGATAGCACCGGCCGGCGGCTGGGCGATGGCGTGGCGTTAGCCTCGGTCAGCGTGCGCGCCCGGCCCGGCCTGGTACCTAACCCACTGGCGCTCGACTTCGGCGGCGAGATCAGGCTGTCCGGCTACGACCTGACGCAACGCACAGCCCGGCCGGGGGAGAGCCTGGCAGTGACGTTCTACTGGCAGACGCTACGGCCGCCGGCGCATAATTACACCGTGTTTGTCCATTTGGTCGCTGCCGACGGGACGTTATGGGCACAAGGCGATGCCCGGCCTCAGGCAGGTTGGGAGGCCGCAGCCAACGCCGTGATCAGCGATACCCACAGCTTGAGCCTGCCGCCGGACCTGCCGCCCGGAGCCTACGACGTGCAAGTCGGCCTGTACCGGCAGCGGACCGGCAAACGCTTGCACCTGATCGGCCCCGACGGCCAGCCGGGCGATGATACCGTGAACCTGACGAGGATCAGGATTGAGGGCAGCGAGGTTCAGGGGTGCTGCCCCGCTAACCCAAGATAGGATTCTAGATGTCTGCTATCCTGGAATCGCCTCTGGTTGCTACAGTTCTGCAAATTGGGCTGATCGCGTTGCTCGCCTTCGTAGCCAGTCGTGGCCTGCGCCTGGCCACCCGGCAGGTCGAAGGCCGCCTGGAAAAGACAACCGCCGATCCGGAACGGCTGGCCCGCCTGAAAACGCTGGTCCAACTGGGACGCAGCCTGGCCTATATTCTGATCCTGTTTCTCGCCGGGATGATGGCGCTGTATGCTCTGGGCATCAACGTCGTGCCGTTGCTGGCCGGGGCCGGTATCGTCGGGCTGGCACTGTCGCTGGGCGCGCAAACGCTGATCAAAGACTTTATCGGTGGGGTTCTGATCCTGGTCGAAAACCAGTTCGTCGTCGGCGATACCATCAGGGTGGGCGAGATAGAGGGGACCGTCGAGCGTATCACCCTGCGCGCCACTTACCTGCGCCATCTCGAAGGCCGGCTGCACATCGTGCCCAACGGCGAGATGCGGATCGTATCTAACCTGACCAAAGATTGGGCGCGGGCAGTGGTGGATTTGAACATCGCCTTCGACGCCGACTTCAGCAAAGTGGTCCGTGCACTGGAAGCCGCGGCGCAGAAAGTCGGGGCAGATGCCGGCCTTCAGGCTCACCTGATCGAACCGCCCCAGGCGATGGGCTGGGTCGGCCTGAAGGATTGGGCGGTACAGGTGCGCCTGATGGCCAGGACGGTCCCCGGCAAACAGTGGGATGTGGCCATGGCCCTGCGCAAGGCCGCGCTGGAGGCGTTACAAGCCGAGGGCATGCAGGTAGCGCTGCCGGCCCAGGAGGTCCGGCTGGAAAGGACCGACTAGCTGAATGAAAACGACATCCACTTCTCAGAGCCTCTCGCGCTGGCTGAATCGGTGGCAGGCCTCTGAATGGGCCGGGCTGACCGGGGCCGCGCTGTTGGTGGGGCTGACCAGCGGGGCGGGCGTATGGCTGTTCAAGCGCCTGATCGATCTGGCTCACCTGGCGGCCTATAACGGGCTGGGCGCGGGGCTGAGCCGCCTGGGCGGCTGGACCATCGCGCTGGTTCCGGTCGTGGGCGGGCTGGTTGTCGGCCTGATCATGCATTTCCTGGTGGGCGAGGAAAGGCATCACGGCGTTGCGGGGGTCATGGAGGCAGTGGCGTTGGGGGGCGGCCGGTTGCGCTATCGGCGCATGCCGGCAAAGGCGGCAGCGGCGGCACTATCCATCGGCGCGGGGGCATCGGTCGGGCCGGAAGACCCATCGGTGCAGATCGGGGCGAACCTGGGTTCGATGTTCGGGCAGTGGCTGCGGCTGTCGGACGACCGGCTGCGGACGCTGGTGGTGGCAGGCGCGGCGGGCGGCATCGCCGCGGCCTTCAATGCACCCATCGCGGGCGTGTTCTTTGCCCTGGAGATCGTCCTGGGCGAGTTGAGCAGCGGCGCGCTGGGCGCGGTCGTGTTGACGGCGGTTATTTCGGCGGTGTTCACTCAGGCCGTTTCGGGGACACAGCCGGCCTTCCGCGTGCCGGCGTATCCTTTTCGCTCAGCCTGGGAACTGCCGCTGTATCTGGGCCTGGGATTGCTGGCCGGGCCGGTGGCGGCGCTGTACATCCGGGCGCTGTATGCAACCCAGGACCTGTTTCACGGCTGGCCCGCGCCGCGCTGGCTTAAGCCGGCGGTGGCGGGCCTGGCCGTAGGCCTGGTCGGGCTTTTGGTACCGGATGCCCTCGGCATCGGCTACACAGCGATCGAGCGCATCTTCGCCGGCGAATCGTTGGTGCTGTTGGGGCTGCTCAGCCTGCTCGCGGCGAAACTGGTGCTGACAGCCGTGAGCATTGGTGGCGGCTTCCCCGGCGGCGTATTTGCGCCCTCGCTGGTCCTGGGGGCATCGCTGGGAGCGGCCTATGGGGTGGTGGTCGAGAGGCTTTTCCCCGCCCTGAACATCGCCGCGCCCGCCTTTGCCATGGTAGGCATGGCGGCCGTGCTCGCGGGCGCAGTCCATGCCCCCCTCACCGCCATCATCCTCCTGTTTGAGATGACGAATGACTACCGCATCATCCTGCCGTTAATGTTCGCCGTGATGGTGAGCCTGGTTGTGTCGCAGTTCCTACAGCACGACTCGGTGTATACGCTGGCGCTAGCGCGGAAGGGTGTGCGCCTGCAACGTGGGCGGGACGTGTTTGTGCTTGAGGGGATCACCGTAGGCGAAATCATGCAGACGGACGTAACTCCCCTGCATGAGTCGGACCCACTGGCGGTGGCCGCCGAGATGTTCATGCGTACGCGACATCATGGCCTGCCGGTGGTGAACGGCACGGGCGAACTGGTTGGCGTGATGACGCTCCAAGACCTCGACCGGGCGCAGACCAATGGCGATGACCCGGCGCGCACGGTCGGTCAGGTCTGCACACGCGACCTGCTGGTGGCGTATCCCGACGAGACCATCCACGCCGCGCTGCAGCGGATGAGCACGCGCGACGTGGGCCGCCTGCCGGTAGTGGCCCGCGAGGACCCGCGCCGATTGCTCGGAGTGTTGCGGCGTAGCGACCTGGTGCGGGCCTACGACATCGCGTTGACGCGGCGGGCGGTGATACGGCACCGGGCCCAGCAAGTACGCCTGGGCGCATTTAGTGGTGTAAGCGTCGAGGAAGTGGTGATCGAAGCGGGCGCGCCCTGCGTCGGGCGGCGCTTGAGCGAAGTCGCCTGGCCGCGTGACTGCGTGATCGCCACCATCCGGCGCGGGCGGCAGGTCCTCATCCCCCACGGCGACACCGTGCTGAAGGCGGGAGATGTATTGGTGGCGGTGGCGGAGGGCCAGGCGCGCGAGGAACTGCGGCGCGTGTGTCTGGAGGAGAAATCGTGATACATCTCAAGCGATTGCCTGCGTGCTACACAGGTTATGCTATACTAAAAGCCTGATGAACTACAGTGAAGAACATCTGTCATCCTACCTGACACTGCTCAAAGACCGCATCAATCTGGAACGCATCCCCTTCAGCGACCGGGGCTCGCGGCTGTTGCTGTTCAAGCACGATTCGGAGCTGTCGCTGCGTCTGGCCGAGCGCTGGTTCAAACTGGAGAACCGCCTCGGCTCCTATCGCCAGCGTGAGCCGATCATCAAAGACTGGCGCTGGACCGATGGCGCCGGCCGGCCGCTGGATGTCCACCTGACGAGCTACCCCCATGCGCTGCGCTTTGAGACCGACCGAGGGCCGTTCGAACTGGCCTTCCTCGACGCGGAGTCACTCTACATCGCCCTGCCGCCGGGCGAAGTCGGCCTATCCTTTACCGCCTTCGCCGGGCGGGGCCGGGCCGACCGGCGGGGCGGTGAATTGCGCGGCGTGCGCAATATTGCTTATACCACCAACGCCCGCATCCTTTCCAATGAAATCCGCCCCATCGGCTCAGAACACCTCCA
>CADDZL010000038.1 GCA_902812335.1 Chloroflexota bacterium
CTCAATGCGCTCATCAGCGCCTACCGGCCGCTGCAACTGCGGGAGCATTTCAACCTGATCGTCCGCCAGGTGGTTTACAACGGCCTGCTGCTGATCAGCCCGACCCCCGGCGGTGCGGGCACCGCCGAACTGGCCTTCGGCGCAGTATTCGGCGACTATCTGGAGGGCACACCCCGCGCAGCCATCTGGGTGGTCTGGCGTTTCCTGACCTATTATGCCTACCTGATCCCCGGTGGGCTGGCATTCGCAATGGTGTTCTGGCCGCGGCTGGCCCCGCTGCAGCGGCTGGCCAACGAACTCCAGCGGCTCACGTCGTGGTTGGGCAAGCACCTGAGATGACCCGCTTGCACTCTCTTGCCTACGATGCCCAGGCGCTTCGCGGCGCTCGGCATGACAAGTCTGCGATCCAGCGGGTCTGCGGCAGAAGAGGATGTAATTTTACACCAAATTCAGAGAAAGGAGACCTGTTATGGCGACAACCACCCTGAATGTCTTTGGTACCCAAGCGCGGGCGCGGGTCGTCAGCCCATGGCTGCGCAGCCGGAACTGGGATCTAACCTTTATCACCTTCAGCGTCATTACGGCCGCCCTTCCCTATGCTATCTACCTGACGTTTGGCGGGACCGATACGGCGCGCCTGCTGGTCAACCTCATCGTATCTGTCCTCGTGGGCGGGCCCCATATGTACGCCACCTTCACCCGAACCGTGTTGGACCGCGACTTTGTGAAGAACCGCCCTGCGTTTATCGCTTCCTCCCTCCTGATCCCGGCGGCAGTGATCTTCATGGCAGTCAGCAGCTATGAGAGCTACGTCTGGCTACTGACGCTCTTCTTCGGCGTGGCCTCGCTGCATGCCCTGCAACAGATCCTCTGGCTGACCGAGGCCTATAACTACAAAGCGCGCCTGGCGCTGTCGTGGCCGTCGCGCCTGATTGACTATGCCGTCGTCCTTAGCAGCCTATACCCCATCGCCGTGTGGAAAATGGTGCACGGCCAATTCACCATCGGCCAGGTCACGCTGAAGATATCGCAGCTTCTGTACGGGCAGATGTGGATAACCTACCTGGTGTGGGCAGGATTCGCGCTGGCGCTCATCGCCTTTATCGTGAAGACCTTCCTGGAATACCGCGCCGGTTATGTCAATATCCCTAAGCTGGCGCTCATCGGCGTCACCGTCACACTGATGTTCATCACGCCGGCCTTCTCCAATATGGATACGGCCTTCCAGGGCATCAACACCTGGCACTCGTTCCAGTATCTGGCGCTGACATGGTATGCCAACCGGCTGAGCGAGGAGAAGAGCGGCCAACGGCGGGGCCTGTTGCACACCATCTCGCAACCGGGCAGCGGCTGGATGAAGTTCTACCTGCTTTGCATGGCGATGCTGCCGATCTCCGGCTTGCTCTTCCTGGGGGCGCGCCTGATCTGGCCGGACCTGCATCATGGCCTGCCGGGTGCCGCCGAGGTCTACAGCTACATCGCCATCCTTTCCATCTTACTGGTACACTATTACCACGACGCGTTCCTGTTCACCAAGCCAGACGCGCTGGTCAGTAGCCAGACCCGGGACGGATGACCTGTGTCCTGCGTCATCCGTTCTGCGTCCTGCGTCCTGCGTCGGTTGCGAGAATCGCGTCCACTGCCTGTGCCAGGTCGCGCACAACCTCAAACCGGCCGGCGGCCTCACGCTCAGCCCGACCACGCTGAGCCTGGCCCCGGCCGGTGAGGACAAGGTACGGCCGGCAGCCGGCAGCCAGCGCTGCCTGGATATCTTCCCAGGCATCACCGATCACGAATGAGCGGGTCAGGTCCAGGCCCAGTTCGACAGCGGCCTGCTGCAACAGCCCAGGGCGCGGTTTGCGGCAGAGGCAATCTTCATCGGGGCGGTGAGGGCAGATATAGACTGCATCCACCCGGCCGCCAGCGGCCTCGACCGCCGCTACCATGCGCCGGTGGATGTCGTCCACAACCGCCCCGGCCACCTGCCCCCGGTTGATGGCTGACTGGTTGGTGATGACCACCACCACCAGATCGGAGGCCGCGAGGCGGGTCAAGGCGGTCAGCACACCGGGCAGGAAGGTGAACTCCTCCCAATTCTTGACGTAGTCCGCCCGGTTATGACAGATTACCCCGTCGCGGTCAATGAAGACGGCGCGCAGCATACGCTCAAGTATAATGTGGTCATGAGGGGGTGCAAAACTGCGCAAGCACTTGCTCCGCCAGTTCATCCCGGTTCGCCGGCGTCACCTCGATCACCGTCACATCCGGGCGGGCCTTGACCTGATCGGCCCACGGATGAGGCCCGGCCAGGATGCTGCCCAGGACCGCTGTCGGGCCATTGAGCGCAGCCAGCACGGCCGCTTTGAACGCCTCGGAGCATAGCTCCATCTTGCCGATCTCATCCACCACCACGATCTGCCCGCGCGCCAACGCCCGGCGCAATGCAGCCACGCCAACCCGATCCAGAGCAGCTACGTCCACGCCATAGCGCCCAACACGCGGCGGGCCGGGCAAGCGCACCGAGGCCAGCAGGGCTTCCTGCCCGTCAAGCGTCACAATCCGGAAGCCGGTCCGCTGCCCCCCGGCACGCACCTCTTCGGTGTAAAAGCCGCCAGCACGCGGACCCAGCCGCGCCGCCACGGCCTGGACGACCGTCGTCTTGCCCGACCGAGGCGGGCCGGTGAGCAGGACCGCTCGCGCCATAGTTACATGATCCTACTGTAGATTGTCCCACGGCACAAAACGTGCACGAGAAGGTGATGGTAATTGGATCATGACCCGAACAGGTATATAATCTCCACAGGGAGGAGTGAGCTGCCCGTGGCGACCTCCGTGGGCCGCCGTGGCTGGAAAGGGGGACCTGTAGCATGACTATCGCACCCCGTGGTACTCTGGACCGGGAATTGGCACGTCTCCGCGACGATTTGCTGCGCCTCAGCAGTCAGGTAGATGGCGCTATCGAGCGCGCTATCCACGCCCTTCAGGCGCGCGACCTGGAACTGGCACGCCAGGTAATGCAGGATGATCAGGCAATCAACGACCTGCGCTACAAGATAGAAGAGGACTGCCTGACCTTGATTGCCACACAGCAGCCAACAGCGGTGGACTTGCGGACGACCGTCGCCATCCTCAACATCATTATTGACCTGGAGCGTATCGCCGACCACGCCGCGGGGATCGCCGAGATCGTCGTGCGCATGGGCACCGAGCCGCTGCTCAAGCCGCTGATCGATATCCCTCGTATGACCCGCATCGTGCGCGAGATGCTCCGACGCAGTCTGGACGCCTTTGTCGCCCGTGACCCGAACCTGGCGCGCGAGGTCGCCCAACGCGACGACGAGGTGGACCACCTCTACAATCAGGTGTTCCGCGAGTTACTGACGTATATGCTTGAGGATCCCAAGACGATCACGCGGGCAACTTACCTGCTCTGGGTCGCCCATAACCTGGAGCGCATCGGCGACCGGGTGACGAACATCAGCGAGCGCGTGATCTTCATGACCACCGGCGAGGTGCGCGAACTCAACGTCTGACGAGTTCACTCCGCGCAGCAGGAGAGCTTCTCCGGGTCCTTGTAGCGCGAGATGGCGACGATCTTGAGCGCCTCGGCCATTGTGGGATAGACATGCAGCAGGTCAATGAAATCGTCAATTGTGGCCCCCAGACGCAACCCCATGGCCGCTTCATGAATGACTTCGCCGGCGTCGCGCATGACCAGTGACACGCCCAGCACTTTGTTCGAATCCACATCAATCACCATCTTGGCAATGCCTCGCGTGTCCCGCATAGCACCAGCACGAGGGACCAGGGCGACCCGGATCGTGTTGCACCAGCAGCGGTAACCCTGGGCATTGGCTTCGGCATCGGTCAGGCCGACAACGGCCACTTGCGGGTCGGTGAAGATCGTCCGCGGGATCACGGCGTGATTGACGGTCCGTCGCGGGCCGCCCAGGGCATTACCTGCGGCGATACCGCCATCGTGCGCGCCCACGGGTGTGGCAAGCTGGCTGCCCGTATAGCGGCCGATGACGTCTCCTGCCGCCCAGACATGAGGAATATTGGTGCGCAACTCTGCATCTACCGGGATGAAGCCGTGCTCATCGGTCGCGACCCCAACCCGCTCTAAGCCGATGTCGTCCGTGTTCGGGACGCGGCCGGTTGCGATGAGCAGACGTTCGCCCCGGAAGCGCTGTTCGGCTTCACCCTTTTCCCCAACCACGACGACCTCTGCGCCGTCCTGGAAGACCCGCCGCGCCTGCACGCCCGTCACCAGATTGACCCCCTCATCCCGCAGGACTTCGGTCAGGGTCCTGGAGACCTCGGGCTCATATCCCATCAAGATCCTCCGGCTGCGTTCGAGGATAGTCACCTGGCTGCCGAAGCGGTGGAACATCTGGCCGAGTTCCAGCGCAATGTATCCGCCACCGACGATCACCAGCGATTTCGGCAGGTCAAACAGCTCCTGTGGCTCATCAGATGTGAGCAGGTCTGAGGTCAGGTAGGGCACCCGGTCCAATCCTTCAATCGCCGACATAGCCGGCCGTGTGCCGGTCGCAATCAGGAACTGGTCGCCCTCTAACACCTGCCCGTTGACCGATACTGCCTGGTCCGAGATGAAGGCGGCGTGACCGTCATAGACCTTGATCCGGTCAGCGTCCTCAATAATTGAGCTGTACTTGCGGTCACGGTAATCGTGGATAACCCCGTCTTTCTGGCGAACGAGTTCCTTGAAGTCAAGGCCGAGCTTCGCCGGTTGGAGACCCGGATAGCGGGGATGCTGGGCTTCCCAGTAGATGCGGGCTGCTTCGATCAGGTTCTTGGACGGCAGGCAGCCACGGTTGACACACGTGCCGCCCAGCGTGCGCGATTCCGTCATCACGGCGGTCTTGCCGAGTTCGGCGGCTCGGAGCGCTGCCGCGAACGCGGTCGAGCCGGACCCGAGGATCACCAGGTCGAATTTCTCAGTTTTGGTCATATCACCACCTCCGATACAGGTTGTTGCATTCTAACGCGCTAGCCGGGTCAGAGTATGTTGGGCGTGTTACACAAGAGGGCCCAGGGCTTGTTCGAATAGGAGAATCCCCGGCGTGGGCGGCATAGGCCACAGGTGCAGCCCAGAGCGGGTAACCCGGCTACAAGCCACACTGTTCACGGTGTGGTACTCACCATCCACAAGGCCCGTCCGGCGGCGCAGATGGTCGCGTCAATGACGTCCTGATCATGCGCGAGCGAGGTGAAGCCGGCCTCGAACTGGGATGGCGCCAGATAGACGCCGTTCTCCAAGAGCGTTCTGAAGAAGCGCGCGTAACGACGGCTGTCGCTGCGCTTGGCGCTGGCGTAGTCGGTCACAGGACGGTCGGTGAAGAAAGCGCAGAACATGGTGCCGACGCGGGTCGAATAGATGGGCACGTGTGACTCTTCTGCGGCAACACTGATGCCAGCGGCCAGGCGAGCGGTCTGACGTTCCAGGGTCTCATAGACACCCGGGCGGGCGAGTTGCTTGAGGGTCTCAATGCCGGCTGTCATTGCCAACGGATTGCCTGCCAGCGTCCCGGCCTGGTACACGGGGCCGGCCGGCGCAACCATCTCCATGATCTCGCGCCTGCCGCCGTAGGCGCCGACCGGCAGGCCGCCGCCGATGACTTTGCCCAGCGTGGTCAGATCGGGTGTGACACCGTAAAGCGCCTGAGCGCCCCCATGCGCCACGCGAAAGCCGGTCATCACTTCATCAAAAATCAAGAGCGCGCCCGCGCTATAGGTCAACTCCCGCAGTCCCTGAAGAAAGCCGGGGGCCGGCGGCACAACGCCCATATTGCCCGCGACCGGCTCAACGATGACGGCAGCAATGTCACGCCCAGCGCCCTCAAACAAGCGGGCGACGGCCTCCAGATCGTTGTAGGGTGCGGTCAGGGTATCAGCCACGGTGCCGGGCGGCACGCCAGGGCTGTCGGGCAGGCCCAACGTAGCAACGCCCGACCCGGCCTGAGCCAGCAGCAGGTCAGCATGGCCGTGATAGCAGCCCTCGAACTTGACGATCTTGTTCCGGCCGGTGTAGGCACGCGCCAGGCGCAGCGCGCTCATCGTCGCCTCGGTACCAGAGTTGACGAAGCGCATCATCTCCATCGCCGGCATGGCCTGCTGGATCAGCCGCGCCAGCCCCGTCTCCAGCGCCGTCGGCGCGCCATAGCTCGTGCCGCGTTCGACCGCTGCTTTCAGCGCTTCGACGACAGCAGGATGGGCATGGCCCAGAATGAGCGGCCCCCAGGACAGAACATAGTCTATGTAGCGATTGCCATCTACATCGTACAGGTACGGGCCCTCGCCCCGCTCAATGAAGAGAGGCCACCCGCCCACAGCGCGGAAGGCGCGCACGGGCGAGTCCACCCCCCCCGGCAAATAGCGACAGGCTTCGGCGAAGAGTTGTTGTGAGCGTTCGCTGTTCATAGCCCCTGCAAATACCATACCACACCGTTCACAGTGTGGTGTCCGCTAAGAGTGGCCAGGTCGCGCAGGAGGGCTTCGGCCGTCTGTGCCCCCGCCCGAATGTTATCCGGCAAACCCACACCGTGATAGGCGCTGCCCGTCAGATACAGCCCTGGATATTGGCCCAGTTGGGCCTCTATGGCCGCTAGCCGCTCCAGGTGCCCCACCACATACTGGGGCATTGCCCGCTGCCAGCGGAAAATGCGGATGAGAACCGGCCTGGCCCGGAGGCCCAGAATGCCCTCCAGTTCAGTTCTCACCAGGCGCAGTAGCTCATCATCGTCCAGCCAGAGGATCTCCTCCTGTCCCGCCCGGCCGAGAAAGCAGCGTAGCAGGACATGATTATCCGGGGCGCGGTGCGGGAATTTGCTCGAGGTCCAGGTGCAGGCCAGGAGGGGTCGGTTCTCGACGCGGGGCACGACGAAGCCGTAGCCATCCAAAGGGTGAGCAACATCGGCGCGGCGGTAGCCGAGCGAGACCGTCGCTGTCGAAACATAGGATATGCCATCCAGGGTCTCGGCGAGACCTGGAGCCAACCCGGCCAATAGCTCAGCCGAGACATAAGCCGGTGTAGCCAGAATAACAGCATGGGCCGGGAGAATGGTCCCATCTGCCAGGCACACCTCGTACCCCGGCCAGCGCCGACCATCAGGCGTCTGCAATCGGATGGCCTGGACCCGCTGCCCTGTGTAGAGGTGAATTTGGTCCAGATGGGCGACCAGCGCTTCGACGAGTTGGCCCAGCCCTTCCCGCAGCGTCACGAAGCCCGTCCAGCGGCGGGCCTCTCCCCCAGCCCCTCCCCCTTCCCTATCAGGGAAGGAGGTCAGGGGGGTAGGTTTGGGCTCGCGCTGTGCCAGTAGCCCCCGCACCAGGCTGCCATATTGGTTTTCCAGCTCAAGCAGGCGGGGGAAGGTGGCTTTGAGGCTCAACTGCTCGGCGTCGCCAGCGTAGATGCCGGCCATCAGGGGCTCGACGATGCGCTCGAACGCTTCGCATCCCAGGTGCTCGCGCACAAACGCCGCCAGTGAGATGTCGTCGCAGGCGCGCCGCCGAGGGCGCTGGAGCAGGTCCAGGCCGGCCCGGACCTTGCCCAGCGGTGAGAGCAGGCCGGTCTGGAGCAACGGCTTGAGTCGGGTCGGGATCATGAGCGTCAACCCCTCGGGCAGCTCACACAACCGTCCCCGGTGGAGTACGTAAGTCTTCCGCTGCACCGGGTTCGTGCCCACAAGCTGGTCGCCCAGGCCGAGGCGCTGGCACAGCTCGACCGCCCAGGGTTTCTGCGCCAGGATCGAGTCAGGCCCACCTTCAATGACGAAACCGTCGGCCCGCTCGGTGTGGATGACACCGCCAGGCCGCCGGTTAGCTTCCACCAGACTCACATGGAGCGGAGTTCGATCGGCACGGGCCCGCTCCTGCAACTCATAGGCCGTCGCCAGGCCAGCAATGCCGCCGCCAACGATCACGACGCGGCAGGTCGGATCAGGCATACTCATGCATGGCTCCTGTTGTCGCACAGCGCTCGCGCACCAGGCGGGCTAGCGCCTGGATCAGCAGCGGAGAGGTGTTCAGCGACTCGGTCCGCTCCAGATGCAACCCCAGCGCTTGAGCCTGTTGGCGGTATTGAATGTCCACATCATAGAGGACTTCGACGTGATCGCAGACAAAGCCAATCGGCGCGATCAGCACATGGCGGTGTCCCGTTGTAGCCAGATCGCCGAGCACCGCACTCACATCCGGCCCCAACCAGGGCTCAGGCGTCCCGCCTGCACTCTGGTAGGCGAAGCGCCAGGACACCGGCTCCAACTGCCGGACCACACCCCAGACGGTTTCCAGCAATTCCTGGGGGTAAGGGTCACCTTCCGCCAGGATGCGCTGGGGCAAGCTGTGGGCGCTAAAGATAATGGGCACCTGCCCACGCACATCTTGCGGGAAGCGCGCCAGCGCCACCCGTACTTTCTCGACCAGCGCCGCCAGGTACAGGGGCTCGTCGTGCCAGCTCTCGACATAGGTCACAGACAACGGCGTGGAGAGCGCGGCCCGGGCCTCCTCGACCTTCTGTATATAAGCTCCGACGCTCAGGCGCGAATAGTGGGGAGCCATGGGGATGGCCACCAGCCGCCGGATGCCATCGGCAGCCATCTGGGCCAACGTCTCATGGATATAAGGATGCCAGTGACGCATGCCGACATAGACGCGGAAATGAGACCTTTCGCTCTGCTCAGAGCCTGCCCTGAGCGCAGCGAAGGGGTGACGGTATGCAAATCTGTCATGCGGAGCCGGGCGAAGCATCTCCGCGTTCAAGGCGCTCTCCAACGCGGCAGCCTGCTGTCGGGTGAGATCGAGCAGCGGCGACCGCCCACCGATCAGGCGGTAGCGTTCTCGCACCGCCACGACCAACTCCGGGCTGGCCGGCCGGCCGCCACGCACATCGAGCAGGTACGGCTCCACATCCGCCAATGAATCCGGCCCGCCATAGGCCATGAGCAAGACGCCGACTACCTCGCTAGAACTGCCCACTGTATTCATGCACCATCTCCACAACCGCCTTCACATTCTCTGGCGGCGTCTGCGGCAGGACACCGTGGCCGAGGTTGAAGATATGGCCGGGTCGGCCCGCCGCCTGCGCCAACACATCACGCACGCGGCCCTCCAGAACCTGCCTCGGCCCCAGCAGCGTCACCGGGTCGAGGTTTCCCTGGATGGCGACATCCGACCCCAGCCGCTCCCACGCCGCCCCCAGGTCTATTCTCCAGTCTATGCCGATCACGTCGCCGCCCGCGGCCCGGATCAGTTCCAGCAGGCCGGCCGTGCCCGTGCCAAAATGGATGAGCGGAACGCCTTCCTCCGCCAGTTCCACCGCTACCCGGCGAGAATAAGGCAGAACATAGCTGCGATAGTCAACCGGGCTGAGACAGCCGACCCAACTATCGAAAAGCTGGATGGCTTGCGCCCCGGCGCGGACCTGTGCCCGTAGGTAGCCAGTCACCACCTCCGCCAGTTTGCTCATCAAGGCGTGCCACACAGCCGGGGCCTGTAGCATCAGCATTTTGGTCTCAAGGTATTGCCGTGATGCGCTACCCTCGATCAGATAGCTCGCCAGCGTGAACGGCGCACCCGCGAAGCCGATCAGCGGGACATGGCCATCGAGTTCGCGCCGGACCAGCCGAACCGTCTCCAGGACGAAAGGCAAGTCCTCTTCCGGCACTACCGGGCGTAGCGCCTCGACCGCCCCTGCGCTCCGTACGGGATTGCGGATCACCGGGCCCTCGCCCGCAGCAAACTCCAACTCGATCCCCATAGGGATCAAAGGCAGCAAAATGTCGGCGAACACGATGGCAGCATCCACATCAAGGGCACGCACGGGCTGCAGCGTGACCTCAGCGGCCAGCTCCGGCGTCCGGCAGATGTCGAGCAGCCCATAGCGCTCCCGCAGCCGGCGATACTCCGGCAAATAGCGGCCGGCCTGGCGCATGAACCAGACCGGCGTGCAGTCAACCGGCTCACGGCGACAGGCGCGCAGCAAGCGTGGCGCAACCCCTGTCATCGTCATCGCCATAGCGCTAACGTCTCCTCTGCCGGGTGATAGAGGGCTGTATGCAAGGGCGTGTCGCGCTCGGTGTAGCGGCGGACTTCCGTGCTCCGCAGATCATTCACCAGATCGGAGAAGTGCAGCAGATTATCCGTTTCGTACACTACCACAAACTCCTGATCCTGGATGCCGAAGGAGTAGAGCAGCAGTTGGGTGATGTCCGGGTGCTGTTTGCCGATCCGGATATGTTCGTTCATCATCCCCTGCCGCGCATCCTGGCTCATCAAGTACCACTCGACGGTTTTCACAAACGGATAGATGATCAGATATGACTTGCGCGCTTCAGCGAAGGGGTCAATCTCCTGCGTCGAGCGCGCTCTGGTGTACTGCGATGGGCGGGTGTATCCCCACAGCACCTCGCCGATCTGCACATAGGCGCGGAAGGGGTTGGTGGCGCGCGCAAAGCGCTCGAAGAACCCGGCCGTCTCATCTGCGCCCTCAGCAGGCAGAGCACTCCAGATCAGCAGATCAGCATTGGCCTCGGCTGGGAACACCTGATATATGTCCACCTTACAGGCAGCAGCGCGCAGGCCGGCAAGCCAGGCCTGCTGGAACTCGCCGCGCGCTTCCGAGGAGAGCGCCCAATAAGCATCTTTGAACGCGATCAGGGCGAAATGGTTGAGGGTACGCAGTGTTTGTTCAGGCATCTTTGACCATCCACATTAGCCACGGGGGCACAGAGGCACAGAGCTTCAGAGATGTAATTCCTTGATCTCTGTGTCTCGGTGCCTCTGTGGCAAATAGACACAGAAAGGCTCCTCACCCAAATACTCGCGGGTCATGCCGTAGGCGCGGGCGCGGCAGCCACCACAGACCTGCTTGAATTCACACAGGCCACATTTGCCCTGTAGCAGATCGGGCTGGCGTAGCTCCTGAAACAGGGGCGCGCTCTCCCAGATGTCGCGGAATGGTTGCTCGCGCACATTCCCTGCTGCCAGCGGCAGGTAGCCACAGGGGAAGACCTCGCCGCGGTGGCTGACAAAGCAGACGCCGGTACCTGCCAGGCAACCACGGCTCATGCTGTTCATACTCGGATGCCCGCCCGGATGCCCACCGGCATGCTGCTGGCGCGCGGCGCTGGCCGGGCGCTCGCGGGTGATGCCCTGCCGCCGCTCCGCCGCCTGCCGCTGGCGCATCACACGGAAGTAGTGCGGGGCGCAGGTCGCCTTCAACTCGATGCCCCCTTCCATCTCACGCTCGTAGAGCCAGTTGAGCACCTCCTCGTACTCGGCTCCGCTGATCATCTGCTCGTCGGCGATCTCCTCACCACAACCAACCGGCACGAGCAGGAAAAGGTGCAGCGCCGCCGCACCGACCGATTTGGCCAGCGCCAGCGTCTGGGGCAACTGATGCAGGTTGTGCCGTGCTACGGTGGTGTTGATCTGCACCGGAACCCCTGCGGCACGCAGGTGCTGCAGGCCGCTGAGGGCGCGATCGAAGGCACCGGGGCCACGGAAGACATCGTGTGTGATGGCATCGGCCCCATCCAGGCTGATGCTCACACGGCGGATGCCTGCTCGCTTGATCTCACCTGCCAACCTCGCGTCAATCAGTGTGGCGTTAGTCGCCAGCGCCACAGTCAATCCGCGCTCAGACGCATAGCGGGCAATGTCAAGGATGTCGGGACGGAAGAGGGGTTCCCCGCCCGAAAGCACAAGGATCGGGTGGGCAAAACCGGCGATGGCGTCAATCAGAGCAAAGGCTTCGCTGGTGGCAAGGTCCTGCGGCAGGAGGGCATCGGCAACCGTCGTGCGCCGGCAGTGAATGCAGTGCAGATTACAGCCGGCGGTGGTCTCCCAGAAGACCAGGCGGGGTGGCGGGTAGGGCATGGGCTTATCCTCCCGTTTCCAGCCAGCGCGCGGCATCCTTAGCGAAGTAGGTAAGGATCATATCGGCCCCGGCGCGCTTGATGGCGGTCAGGCTCTCCAGGATTACCCGGCGCTCATCGAGCCAGCCATTGACCACGGCAGCCTTGATCATGCTGTACTCGCCGCTCACCTGGTACGCGGCCAGCGGCAGGTCGAAGCGCTCGCGCACCTGCCGGATCACATCCAGGTAGGGCAGAGCGGGTTTCACCATGAGCATGTCCGCGCCCTCAGCCACATCGAGCGCGCACTCGCGCAGCGCCTCACGCACGTTGGCCGGGTCCATCTGGTGGCTCTTGCGGTCGCCGAAACTGGGCGGCGACTGGGCGGCATCGCGGAAGGGACCATAGAAAGCGCTGGCGTACTTGGCGGCGTAGCTGAGGATGGCAACGTGGTCATAGCCCGCAGCATCGAGGGCACGCCGAATCGCTCCCACCACGCCGTCAATCATACCCGATGGCGCGATGACATCTGCGCCCGCTTCGGCGTGCACTACTGCGGCCCGTCCCAATAGGTCTAGCGTAGGATCATTGAGCAGATAGCCCTGAGGCAGCCGTGGGGTATAGCCGGGAGCGCCCGGCACATTGATGACGCCACAGTGACCGGAATCGGTGTATTCGCAGAAGCACATATCCGAGACCACGACCATCTCCGGCACGGCGCGCTTGATGGCACGGATGGCCCGCGGCACCACGCCCTCCGGATCGTAGTTTTCGCTGCCGAGCAGGTCTTTGTGCGCCGGTATGCCGAACAGGATCACTGCCTGAATCCCCAGGCGTGCGATGCTTTCCACCTCGGTCGGCAGGCCATCGACCGACCATTGGGAGATACCAGGCATCGAGGAGATAGCCTGTTGCACGCCCTGCCCGTAATGGACAAACAGGGGATAAATGAAGTCGCTCGCGGACAGGCTCGTCTCACGCACCATGTTGCGCAAACCGGCATTGAGCCGCAGCCGCCGCGGCCGCACCAGCGGGAAGCCAGCCGCCGATTGGCTCTCGGCGGCTGGAGATGGAAAACCTGCTATTCTGGCCTGGTAACTAGAACGGTCGGTTTTTACCAATGGAACCATATCCCTCCTCATGAGGCGGCATACGGGCAAAGTATTCCAGCAGCGCCCGGACCAGCCCATCAATCGTATATTCGTCAGCCACAATATCCGGGATGATGCCTAACTGACGGCATGTCGCGGCCGTGACCGGGCCGATACAGGCCACCAGCAGGCCGTTCAGGGCAGCAGGCCCCCCCACCGCCTGGACAAAATTGCGCACCGTGGATGAACTGGTGAAGGTGACGACGTCGGCCCGGCCCAGATCGGGCCGGGAGCCCTCATCCGGGAGTGTGCGGTAGGCCGCGACCTCGTCCACCTGGGCCCCCAGCGCCCGCAGCCCCTCTGCCAGCGCCTTGCGCGCGATGTCGGCGCGGGGCAAAAGAATACGCTGGCCCGTCACATCACCGAGGCCGGCAAGGATGGCCTCAGCGACGAACTCCTCCGGCACGTAGTCCGGCTCAATCCTCCGGACCCGCAGCGAAGCCGCCGTGGCCGGACCGATGGCCGCTACGCGCACGCCCGCCAGGATGCCCCTGTCCAGGCCCAGCGCCACGAGCTGTTGCCAGAAGGCCGCTACGCCGTTCTGGCTGGTAAAGACCACCCAGTCATAGCCGGGGGCGCCGGTCCGCAGCCGTTCAATTGCCTGATCCAGCGGGCTAGTATCTTCTGGTGGCGCGATACAGATAGCGGGCGCTTCCACCGGCTCGGCGCCCAGTTCGGCGAGCCGCCGGCTCAATGGGCCGGCCTGCTCACGGGCGCGTGTGACAATGATCCGCAGGCCACGCAGGGGCTTAGCTGTGTTTGCGCTCATACTCCATCACCAGAATCCGGTCCGCACCCGCTGCCCGCGCCTGCTCCGCCAGGCGTGCCCCCAGCGCGGTGGGATCTGCTGGGTCTCCCTGCACGGCAACCCGCACCACCTGCCGCCCATCAGCAGTGGCCACCAGCCCATCAAGCGCCAGACACCCGCCTTCTAACCGCCCCCAGGCTGCCACCGGCGCTGAGCAGCCCGCTCCGAGTGCGGCCAGGAAGGCCCGCTCAGCCGTCACCGCCGCCCATGTCGGCCCGTCATGGAGCGGGACCAGCCGGGCAAGTAAGGCTTGATCGTCGGCGCGTACCTGGACCGCCAACGCGCCCTGCCCTGGCGCGGGCAACATCGCCTCAAACGGCAGCCACTGAGTCACTTCAGCCGCGCGCCCCAGCCGGATTACCCCGGCTGCGGCCAGGATGATAGCATCATAGTCCGGCGTCGCCGCTTTGCGCAGCCGCGTGTCTACATTGCCCCGCAAGGGCAAGATGGTGACATCGGGGCGCAGCGCCAGCACCTGGGCCGAGCGGCGCAGGCTGCTCGTCCCTACCCGCGCTCCCACTGGCAGCCGCTCCAGCGGCTGGCCATGGCGCGAGATAAGCACATCGCGGGCGTCCTCGCGCCGGGTGACCGCGCCGATGACCAGCCCCGGCGACTCCTCCGTCGGCAGGTCCTTCAGGCTATGTACCGCCAGGTCAATCTCGCCCGCCCGCAGCGCTGTTTCGAGGGCCTCAATGAACAGACCTTTGCCCCCAATCTCAGGCAACGGCCGGTCGAGGACGCGGTCGCCCTCGGTCGTGAGCGTGACAACACGACAGGTTAGCCCCGGCCAGACAGTGCGCAGGCGATTGATGATCATCTCGGTCTGCTGGCGGGCCAGGGCGCTGAGGCGGGTGCCGACGGTCAATTGCTCAGCCATCCGTGCCCTCCTCACCCTTCAGGTCGAACAGCGCCCGCGCCACTGCGGCGTACAGGGCCGCCTGACCGTTACCGGCCTCAACCTTGAGTCGTTCGGTCGGTGGGTGCAGCAGCTTGTTCACCAGGCTCTGGCTCATCGCCTCGATGACTTGCCGCTCCCGTTCGGATACATTTCCCAAGCGCCGCAGCGCCCTGGCGACCTCCGCCCTGCGGATTTCCTCGCTGCGCCGGCGCAGTTCGGTGATGATCGGGATAACCTCCAGCGCCCGAAACCAGGCCATGAAAGCGGCTACCTCTTCGGCCACAATGGCCTCGACGCGCGGCACCTCGCGGCGACGCCCGTTGAGATGATCCTCAACCACGGCTTGCAGATCATCTATGTTGTATAAGTGCACACCGGGCAACTGGCCCGCCGACGGATCGACATTGCGCGGCACAGCGATGTCAATGATGAATAGGGGTCGGCCGCGCCTCGCGCTCAGCGCAGCCTCAATCATAGGGGCATGGACAATGATGTGAGGCGCTGCGGTCGCGGCGATGACAATGTCGGCGCATGCCAGGGCCTCCTCCAGACGCTCGAAGGGCAGCGCCTCTCCGCCCCAGGTTTGCGCCAGTTCGTGGGCATGTTCGCGGCTGCGATTCACGACGATCGGGGCGCGCGCCCCGCGGGCGATGAGCGCGTGCGCAGCCAGTTGCCCCATCTCCCCTGCACCCAAGACCAGAACAATAGCATTCGAGAGCTTGCCCAAGACCTGCTCCGCCAGGCTCACCGCGACCGAGCCCACCGTGGCGGCGCTGTGGCTGATGGCCGTCTCGGCCCGCGCCCGCTTGCCCGTATGAACAGCGCGGCGGAACAGGGCCGCCAGCACCGGGCCCGCCGCCCCCTGGCCCTGGGCGGCCTCGTAGGCCGCCAGCGCCTGGCCCAAGATCTGGGGCTCGCCCACGATCATCGAGTCCAGGCCCGCCGCGACGCGGAATAGATGCTGCACCGCTGCTTCATCAGTATGGGTATAGAAAGGCAAAGGTAGGTCGGGCGGCAGGTGGCGTGCTTCGGCCAGAAAGGCGCGTAGCGCGCCGGCGGCGTTCATGTCGTGGGCCAGCGCATAGACCTCTAACCGGTTGCAGGTGGATAAGATCACGCCCTCGACTGTCCCTGCCGGGCGCGCCTCATCGCCGCAGCCCCAGCGTGCCAGAGCCGCTTTGAGAGCAGTGGGGCTGAAGGTCAAACGTTCACGCAGTTCAATCGGAGCCGTCTGGTGGTTGAGGCCGAGGCAGATAATATGCATCGCAGAGGGCTGCATAAGCTGTCCCTAACGATAGGCTCTACCGGCCGGACTCGCTTTCGTAGGTATGGATAACCGACAACTGGACCTCATTGAGCACGCGGTTAATACGGCGCATCAAACGTGTATTGTCCTCGTTTCGGATGGGCGCGCCCTCCGGCAGCCGCAGGGCCACTTCAACCATGGTGTCACGGAAGAATAGAGCCGCTTCAATCGCGGTGGCCAGGGTCAGCCCCAGGCTGATCGAGTTGCGGGCGTGTTCCTGGCCGATGGCCCGTGCCTCGGCGATCAGCGCCTCACCGCCGGCTTCGCCGACGTTCACATACTGAAGGATAACGCCCATAAGGCGGCGGCCCAGTTGCCGCTTGCGCTCGCGCCCGCCTTCGTCGAAAGCAGCCAGCCAGCGTGGTTCCTGCGCTGTCAATTTGGTGCGGGTCTGGCTCAGAGCCCGGTCGGCCCAGACCTGCTCCAACCTGACGAGGGCCCCGGCCTGGCGGCGCGCCTGGGTGAATTGCATCAGGTCATCAAGGGCGAAGCGGCGGTGCCCGCCCGGTGTAAGCAGGACGGGAATCTGGCCCCGATCGGCCCAGCGGCGCAGCGTGGCCGGGTGCACACCCAGGAAGCGGCTGGCCTGCGTCAGGCTCAGCCAGTGGGACGAAGGCAATTTATCAGAGGCGATCGGTTCGGGCATCAATCCTCCAAGAACCTGCATTAAGCTACTGAAATTATACATTCCTCTTTAAAATTGCACAAATCTACCAATAGTCAGTAGTATAAGCCGCTTTCGGCAAGAGGCAAGGGTCAAATGTCATGATTTTGGGGTGACAAGTGGGTAATGGATGTCACTACCTGAAAGGGTAGGGGAAGAGGGGTGAGGATCAGGGCAGCTAGCCGGTTGCCTGCACTGCCCGGCGCAGCAAAGTATATGACTGGACCAGTTCGTCCTCTTCCTGTGTAAGCAATGGGCTGTTCTCCGCCAACCCTTCCTGGACCCAGCGATCCGAATAGGCCATCGCCTGGGCGCGATGACAGGCCGCCTGACGCACGGCCTCCGGGTCCACGTTGTACTCGGCCACATAGACCTTCACCACGGCTGCCATGAGGGCCTCATTCTCCGCCTGCCCGAACAACTGGCGATGTACCACCCACCAGTTGACTTCGAACTGCGCTGCCTGGTCGGGGTCGAAGCTCTCATGGTGAACGTCCTTGATGAACGCAAAAGCACGCCGCATGTAATCCACCGCCCGGGGGACATCGTTGTCTCTGGGCGCGAAGGCGACCTGGGCGCGCGTCAGCAAATAGCCCACATAGATGGACTGCCACAACGACAGGCCAAATGTGCTTCTTACCAGCGCGATCAACAGACGCAGCAGACTTAGCCAGCGCCGCCGGTAATAGGCGACCCAGCTCTCCTTCTCATAATACGCCACCAGGCACGGATCAAATGTCCGCATCGGGCTGGTCGAGTTCATTTCGAGTCTCCCCCACTAATCATGATATAGAATACGCGACCGATCGCCGTCTGCATTCCCACATCCGTCGGTTATCTTAGCCCGTTGCCTTTCCCTTCCCAATTGGGTACAATCCACCGACGATCGGTGCATCTTTGGAGGAGACATCCATGCTTCACGGCTTCGCAGGCAAGGTCCTGCACGTTGACCTGAACCGCGGCGCCCTCGATATCGAGGAGCCGCCGGAACACTTCTACCGCAAATACTGGGGTGGCAGCCTGATGGGGCTGTACTACCTCATGCAGTCCACGCCTGCCGGGGCCGACCCGCTCGGCCCCGACAATACCCTCACCTTCGCCATCAGCGCCCCCACCGGCCTGGCGGTCTCTGGCCAGAGCCGTGCTACCGCTGTTGCCAAATCACCCCTGACCGGTTGCGTCGGCGATAGCCAGGCGGGCGGCTTCTGGCCGGCCGAACTCAAGTTCGCCGGGTTCGACGCTATCGTCATCCGCGGTGCGGCTCCCCGCCCGGTCTACCTGTGGATCCATGACGGCCAGGCTGAGTTGCGTGATGCCGCCCACCTGTGGGGCCGCATCACCGGCGAAACCCAGGCCGCCATCCACGAGGAATTGGGCGATCCCAAGATCGAGGTGGCCCAGATCGGCCCCGCCGGCGAAAAACGCGTCCGCTTCGCCGCGATCATGAACATGTCCAACCGCGCTCACGGCCGCACCGGCCTGGGGGCAGTGATGGGCTCTAAGAACCTCAAGGCCATCGCCATACGCGGCAAGCTGCGGCCCAAAGCCGCCGACCCCGCCGCCATCGCCCGCCTGGCAAAGCAAGGCCCGGTTGAGATGTCCAACAACGCTTCGGTCGCCACGCTGGGTGAGTTAGGCACGGCCAACGCCATGCTCTCGCAGAACGGCGCGGGCAGCCAGCCCACCCGTAACTACACCAGCGGCATCTTCAACCAGGCCGAGGCCATCAGCGGTGAGCACATGCACGACACCATCCTGAAAGAGCGCGATACGTGCTTCGCTTGCATCGTCCGCTGCAAGCGGGTGGTTGCGACCGAATACAAGGGCCATAAAGTAGACCCCTTCTACGGCGGCCCGGAGTACGAGACACTGTCGTGCTTCGGCTCCTACTGCGGCATCGGCGACCTGAACGCGCTGGCTGTGGCACACCAACTCTGCGCCCAATACGGCGCCGACACTATGTCGGCCGGCGCAACCCTCGCCTTCGCCATGGAGTGCTTCGAGAAAGGGTTGATCACGGTAGAGGACACCGACGGGATTGAGTTGCGCTTCGGTGACGCCGACGCTATGCTGGCAATGCTCGAGAAGATGCTCAAGCGCCAGGGCTTCGGCGACGTGCTGGCCGAGGGCTCGGCACGGGCCGCCGAGATCATCGGCAAAGGCGCGCCCGATTTCGTCGTCGCCGTCAAGGGCCAGGAATTACCCGCCCATATGCCCCAGACCAAGCGTTCGCTCAGCGTGATCTATGCCACCAACCCCTTCGGCGCCGATCACCAATCATCGGAGCACGACACGCTGTACATGCCTAAGTCGCCGCCGCGGTTCCTGAACCGCCTGTCCCGCCTCGGCCTGACCAGCCCGCAGAGACCGAAGGATATGAACGAGGACAAGGTGCGCTTCGCCCTCCTGACGCAGTACAGCTACAGTATGCTCGATTCGCTCACGCTATGCCAATTCGTTTGGGGGCCGTCCTGGCAACTCTACGGCCCCGATGAACTGGTCGAGTTGGTGCGGGCAGCTACGGGCTGGGAGGACGTGACCCTGGAGGAGATCCAGCAGGCCGGGGCGCGCCGGCTGAACCTGATGCGCGCCTTTAATGCCCGCGAGGGCATCGGCCGCGATCGCGACACCTTGCCCAAACGCCTGTTCGAGCCGCTCAAGGGTGGTCGCACCGATGGCCTGGCCCTCGATCAGCAAGAGTTCGAGACCGCCCTGAATCAGTACTATACCCTGGCTGGCTGGAACCCGGCCACAGGCGCGCCCCTGCGCGAAACACTTGACGCCTTAGGCCTGGAATGGGTCAACCTGTAGTCTTACTCCTGCTCGGCAGCGAGGGGCCCTCCCTGGCCGAGCAGTTCGTCGGACGGGCGCGGCAGGCCGCTGCGCGTGACCTGTTAGAACGCGCTCTGGGTCTGCCTCAGATCGGCCGGGTCGTCATCGCCACGAACGATACCGCCTGGGCCCGGTCGCTGGCCGACTTGGTCCAGCATCGGGGAGTAGTGCTGGACCTGGACCCGCCGGGCGAGCCCTTCCACTTCGGACAGCGGCTGGCCGGTTTGATTCAGAAATACAATGTGGACCGGGCACTGTACCTGGGCGGCGGCAGCGCACCGCTCATGGGGCCTGAGGTGTTAGCAGAGATCGTTGCGCACCTTGCGGCCCACAATTCCACCGTCCTGACTAACAACCTGCACTCCAGCGACTGGGCTGCCTTTGCCCCTGCCGGAGCAGTCGTTGATCTGGCCGACCGCCTCAATCGCGATAACGCCCTGGCCTGGGTCCTGGTCCACGAAGCCGGTTTC
>CADDZL010000039.1 GCA_902812335.1 Chloroflexota bacterium
GCGGCCGGCACTGACCGGCGCTGAACGGGCCGTTTGCGGGCTGCCATGCGCCCGATCATAGCGGCAAATGATGCTTCAGGCCAGTGAACCGGCGCAGGCGATGAAAAGCGGGGGGAGCTACGACAAGAGAGCCAGATTGCCGCCCAAAAACACGTTCAGCAGGATCACGGCAGCCCAGCCGATCAGCGCCGTGATCAGTGCCCTGGCTGTACTCAGGCCCATGACGGTGCGCAGGGCCACCGCGCCCTCCCACAATGCCAGCGCCTGGCCGAGCAGCGTGAGCCAGACACCAAGGGCGGGGATGAATAAGAACAGCCCGAGCGCGAGCGGCGCCTGGGCGAGGCTGAGCACGCGGGCCATCTCGGCGAAACCGAGCCTGGAATGCCAGAGAGCCGTGCTCAGCCCGTAGGCGATGGTTATCCAGATCAGCCAGCCGAGCACCCCCAGGATCAGCGTCAGGATCAGAGTCCCCAGGAAGTCAGTTGACCGCACCAGCCCGGCGCCAATGCCCGCCAGCAGATTGGCGGCCAGCACGACATAGATCGCCTGGTTCATGGCGCTGGCGTCGCGCCTGATCTCATCGAAGACGCTGGCATCCAGCCGTAAGACCCGGACGATGCGGTTCATGCTCAGCCGGCTCCATAGGTAGCGCAGGGCGCTGCCAACCAGGGCGACATTGGCTCCGCAATCACCTGCTGATACATCTCCAGTATCTGGTCGGCGATACGAGGCCAGGCGTAATCCTGGGCATAGGCGACCGCCTGCTGGCCCAATTGGTGACGCAGGTCTGGGTTCGTCAATAAGAGCATGATCTTGTCGGCCAACGCCCTGGGATCGCGTTCGGGGATATGAAAGCCCGTCTGCCCGTTCTTGACCAGGAAGGCCAACCCACCGACCTCCGAGGCGATCACCGGCGTGCCACAGGCCATCGCCTCCAGCGCCACCAGACCGAACGATTCGTAATGCGAGGGGACAATGACGATATCCGCCGCAGCGTAGTAGTCGGGCAGGGTGTCCTGGCCTCTGGCTCCCAGAAATGTCACCATATTGCCGATACCCAGTTCCTGCCGTAGCTCAAGCAGGCGGGCCATCTCCTCGTTCTCCGAGGCCCCATCCGGGCCGAGGTTACCGCCGATGACCGACAGGCACAAGCGCGACATCCAGTCAGGGTGCTCGGCAGCGATGAGGGCGACCGCCCGCAAGAGTGTATCCACGCCCTTGAGTGGTTCAATGCGGCCGACGAACAGGAGCATGTGGTTATCGGTAGGCACGCCCAGGCGGGCTTTGGCTTCGTCCGCCGGCAGCGGGTGAAAGTGAGTCACATCTACGCCGGGTGGGATGATAGTGATGCGCGACTCATCAGCGCCGTACAGCCACAGCAACTGGGCCTCCTCAGCCGGGGTGGCGGCGATCAGCCGGTCGGCGTCGCGCACGGTTTCGGTCTCGACGGCGATGCGCACCTCGCTTTCGCGCTCCTCCGGCCGCAGGGCGACGCGGTTTTTCATGTGACCGAGGGTGTGGAACATCTGGACGAAGGGCACACCCCAGGCGGCGCGCAGTTCATGCGCTACGCAGCCGGAAAGCCAGTAGTGGCTGTGGATAATGTCGTAGCACCGGTGCTCTCTGGTGGCAAAGCGCAGCACCCCCTCGGTGAATTCCGGCAGGTGAAGGTAGATCGCGTTCTTACCGATGGGCGCTTCCGGCCCGGCGGGGATGTGGATGACCCGCCCATTGGGCCCCAGGGCGTGGCTGATGGCGGGCACATCGGGGTTCTGGGAGCGGGTGAACACGTCCACCTTGATGCCGCGCCGGCCCAACTCGCGGCTCAATTCGCGCACGTACACGTTCATCCCCCCGGTCTCTTTGCCCCCCAATGTCGCCAGCGGACAGGTATGGACACTGAGCATGGCGACACGCTCGACAGGTACTCCCACTCGACCTCTCATGATCAGTGATTGTCAAAGCCCGAATATGTGCTGGAATTATAACCTCCGTCAGCCGGGGAAGCAAACCCGATGCCATTGGCGACCCTGGCCGGTTGCGCGAATTAATCACCTCCATATAATGGGGCCAGCCTCCCTATGAGCTGTCGAGCAGTGTTTGCGCGATGTTCATCTCAGACACAGGGGGTCTGAGATGGGAGATATATGGCGAAGCGGCGACTGGTCATCGTTCCCGGCATCGTGTTGGCTGTGCTGCTGCTGATCGGCACCCTGCTGGCACTGCCGGGCCGCTCGCTCTCGCAGCCCAAGGGCCTGCCCACCAGTGCGCTCAAGGACCAAGGGGCTCCCGGCCGACTCTCAGCCGCGCAAATCGAGCAGGCACGCCAGATCGCTATGGCCGATGGGCGGGTGCAGCAAGCCCTCGGCGGAGAGCACTACCAGTTCGTCCACGCCCTGCCCGTCTGGCATGATTTCGGCCCTGCCAGCAATGCCTGCGCGGTCCATACCTGTGCTCAGGTCGAGCTCTTCGACTTCACCCGCATCCTGACCCTGGTAGTCATGGTGGACCTCGATGCCGGACAGGTGACTGAGGTGATCCCCATGCCGCACAGCTTCCCTGAGGTCAACGCCGAGCTGGCCGATCTCGCCATCCGCCTGGCCAGCAGCGACCCCAAAGTGCTGGCCGAGGTCAAAGGGCGGCACTTCGAGGCCAGCATGGCCCCGGACAATGCCTGGATGCTCACAGGACCGTGTGCGGTACATTGGTGCGTCGGCCCCAGTTTTGAAGTGGAGGGTGTGGATGCACCGCTGATCGTCATCGTGGACCTGAACGACTTGGCGGTGGTACATGTGACCTGGAGCCAGTCTTCAGCCCCCAGCGGACCCATGCCGATGGAAGAGGCTCCTGAGGCCTGCCCCGACCCCGGCACGGTCAGCCAGGATGGCTGGAGTGTGAACTACGAGCCCACCAATACCGATGGTCTGCGCCTCTATGATGTCACCTACAACGGCCAGCTTGTCTTCCAGAGCCTGAAACTGCCTCAAGTGAACGTGTGGTATGCCTCCGGCGGTTACGGCTATATGGACTCGCTGGGCTGCAACGGCATCGTCCCGCCCTACGGCCAGACGCAGGTGATCCAGATCGGCGGCGGGTTTCAGATACTGCAGGACTTTCGCATGTCCGGCTGGCCGCACAACTGCAACTACCGCTATGAGCAGGGGGTCACCTTCTACGCAGATGGCCGGTTTACGCCGGAAGTATCGGTCTACGGCCCCGGTTGTGCCTACGATGGGTTGTACCGGCCCTTCCTGCGTGTGGACATCGGCCCGGCCGGGCAGTTGAGTAACTTCTTTCAGTATTTCACCGATGGCGGCTGGACCAGCCCCGCCGTTGAGGGTGACTTTCCCAAGAACGAGCAGCCCCAGGTGCAAGGCCATCAATGGCGGCAGTTGGGTGCTGACCAGAGCGGTTATCAGGTGAGCCCGACTGGCAAGGATGATGAGCACTATATTGAGCTGGTGCATTACGCCGACGAGGGCGATAATGACCTGCCGACGCAGGGGACTGATCCACAGCAGATCTTCCCTCTGCAATGGGCTAATGGCGAGTCCATTCAGGATCAGGACCTTTTGCTCTGGCTCGTGCCGGAATCGCAGACAACGCAAAATCCACCTTACTGCTGGTCGGCCGGAGGCACGCCCAATCCGTGCACCAATGGGCTTGATCTGCAAGTGACCGGGCCGGTAGCGACGCTCCCGCCACCATCTGCCACACCCACAGCGACTGTCACGCCCTCGCCCACAGTCACGACCACCGCGACGGCCACGCCATCGCCTTCGCCCCCAGTGGGTTCAATGAATCAATACTTGCCGTTGGTGAGTAAGTAGCAGGAGGGGGGCATATTTGTGCTTTTCCGTCAGCAGAACTATACTGGCATATGGCGGATCAGCTTTGCAACCCCACATCAGTCGTTCCGCACGAATTTACTTGGATTAAGGAGGGATGATGAACCGTAGACATATACCACTGCTAGTCTTGTTGGCCGGGCTGGGTCTGCTCCTCAGTCTAAACACGGCCTCTGTCCAGGCCACCTTGCCCTCAGCTCCGCCGGCCCCACCTGCACCGTTCGCGGTCCGGGGGCCATCGCTTGGCCCGGTTGTTAAACCGGCTGTGTTCAACGGCGACCTGCGCACTCTGCCGCAACTGCCGAAGGACGGTAGCGGCAGCCCGCATGTGATCCCGCTGCACCGCACGCCGGGCGAGCTGGCGGCTCTACAGTCCCACGGTGCGGCGGGTTCAGCACCACGTTCCGTCGTGGATGGCCAGATGCCTGACCCGCTCATCACCTTCGCCGGCCTCGACTTCCAGAACTGGGGCGCTGGCTGGCCACCTGACACCAACGGTGATGTCGGGCCCAACCACTATATCCAGACCGTCAACACTTCCATCGGCATCTTCGACAAAACCACTGGTAACCGCCTGGTCGGGATCACCTACGATGATTTCTTCACCGGCACGGGGACGATCTGCGACAACTCCAATCAAGGAGACGTGATAGCTCTGTATGATCCCATAGCCGATCGCTGGCTGGTTGCCGACTTCGCCTTCACCGGCCTGTACACCGGCCCGCAGTACGAATGTGTGGCCATTTCGCAAACCGGCGACCCGGTGAGCGGCGGTTGGTATTTCTACGCCGTCCCCACTTACGACACCAACGGTTACCTGGCCGACTATCCCAAGCTGGCGGTGTGGCCGGACACCTACTACCTGACGGACAACATGTTCGGCCAGGCAGGCGGGTTCTTCGTGCGCATCTCCGCCCTCGACCGCGCCAAGATGCTGCTGGGGCAGGCCTTCACGCCCATTCGACTCGACACCTGTCTGTCGGGCGAGTGCGACAGCCTGCTGGCGAGCAACCTGCGCGGCACCTTGCCGCCGGCCGGCTCTCCCAACTATCTGGCCTCGGTGGTGGCTCCGAGTACACTCAACATCTGGCAGGCCCACGTGGACTGGACCCATCCTCTCAGCTCCACCCTCACCGGCCCCACCCAGTTGGCCATCGAACCCTTCCAGCCGGCGGGCAGCGTGCCACAACTGGGCGGCGAGGAGGTAGATAGCCTGAGCTTCCGCCTGATGCATTGGTTGCAATACCGCAACTATGGCGGCCACGAGGCCCTGTTCGCCAACCACACCATCAGCGCCGATGGCACGCCCAATGGCCGTGCGGTGCCGCGCTGGTACGAAATCCGTGACCCAGGTGGCTCGCCCTACATCTACCAGCAGGGCACCTACGACCCTGACGGCCTGTATCGGTGGATGGGCAGCATCGCTGCCGACAAGGACGGCAACATCGCCCTCGGCTATAGTGTCTCCAGTTCGAGCATGCACCCGGCGATCCGCTATGCCGGGCGGCGCAACGGCGAAGCCTTGGGCCAGTTGCCTCAAGCTGAAGCGACCATCATTAACGGCACCGGCTCTCAGTCGGGTGGTTTCGGTCGCTGGGGCGACTACAGTGCCATGACGGTGGACCCCACCGATGACTGCACCTTCTGGTACACGCAGGAGTACTACATCACGACGGGCAATAACTGGCAGACGCGGATCGGCGCCTTCAAGTTCCCGGCCTGCGGCGCGACTCTAGGGACGGTCACCGGCCGGGTCATCAACGCGGTGACGGGCGCAGGTGTAGCCGGTGCTCCGGTCGAGATCGCGGGCATCACCGAGACCCTGACGGTGCAGACCGATGCCAGTGGTTACTACACTCAGACGCTCCTGCCGGATACCTATACCATCACCGCCGGCCCCTTGCTGCCCGGCTACCCGACCTCCGCCAGTGTCTCGGGTGTAGCTGTTACCGCTGGCGGGACGACGATAGCGCCGGACATCGCGCTGAACCCGGTGCCCTACCTGGTCTTTGGCTCGACCACGCTGAATGACTGTGGCCTGGGCGGCAACTGCAACGGCTATCCTGAACCGGGCGAAAGCAACCTGTTGCTGAACGTGGGTCTCAACAACACCGGTGCGGTCACGGCGACGAATGTGGCCGGGACACTGACGGCGCTGACGGCAGGGGTCTCGATCCAAGACCCTACAGCCCCCTATCCCAGCATTCCCGCCGGTCAGACCATCTCAAACACGACGCCGTTCCGCTTTAGCGTGGACAGCAGTGTGACTTGCGGCACGGTGCTGCAGTTCCAGGAGGATGTCGCCACTGCTGAGGGCCCATTCACCACAACCTTCAGCCTGACGGCGAGTGTGCCGCAGCCGCCCACCGCGGTCTTCACCGATTCGGTGGAGAACGGCAACCTGGGCTGGACAACGGGCGGTACGAATAACCTCTGGGCGATCACCACCGAGGATTCGCATAGCCCGACGCACTCCTGGACGGACAGCCCCGGCGGCAACTACCGGAACAACACCAACTCCTGGCTGGAGTCGCCGGTCTTTGATCTGAGCGGCAAATACACCATCCAGTTCTCGGCCTGGTACAAGTACCAGCTTGAGTCGGGCTACGACTACGTGTATCTGGAGTACTCCACCGACGGCGGCACGACGTGGAACACGTCCGATCCGCTGCTCACGCTGAACGGCACGCAGTCGGACTGGACCCAGATCACGGTGAACGCGCCGGCTCTGGCAAATCAATCTCAGGCTCGCCTGCGCTGGCACCTGATCTCAGACTCTGGCGTGACCTTTGATGGCATCCATATTGATGACATCGAGCTGACCTACACGCCGATCGTCTGTGAACCGGCGCCGGAGGTACACCAACTCTTCCTGCCGTTGATCGTGAAATGACTTAGCCGCAGATTGGCGGATCTTTAACTTACGACGGTTGCACGGATAGGCACGGCTGGATGTGTGCCTATCCGTGTAGCCGGGGGGCATGCCAGCAGATCACTGTCTCTGGATAGACATCACCGCGTACTTCGCACCCGGACACATCGGTGCCGGCGCATTGCTGAAGGTGCCGGTCACAAGGACATAGTCACCGTCCTTGAAACCGGTCAGGTCGCCCACGGGTACGACCCTGCCGCTATATTGATCGCTTCCCGACGGATCGTAGACCAGGTAGGTGCAGCTCCCCTGAATGCGCGTCACCTGGATCTGGCCGCGCAACCAGCTATAGTCGGCCGCGTGGCCGTAGTGTGGGTCGCCGGCCGTGCCTGCCGGGCCGGGAACGGCGGTGGCGTTGGCAGTATCCGCTGCCGAGCCGGCATCTGTCGCCGAACCGGCCAGGCGCTCAATCTTGTTGACCACGTAGCCCTGAGGCAAGCCCGGGCAGGGAGGGATATCCCGCCGCCCTTGATCTAACTGGCCATATACGGTGACGAAGTCGCCATCTTTGAAACCTTCCAGGCTATTTATGATGAGGAACATCTTGCCGCCGTAGGGGTCGCTTTCCAGGGGGCCGTAGACGATGGCATTGCACGGGCCACCCGGCGTGGAGCTGAGTTGCAGGTAGCCGCGCAACCAGGTGTAGTCCGGCGCGTGCCCGGATTTGCTCTCCGCTGGCGGGGCGGCGGTCGCCCCGGCTGCCGGGGCGGGGCCGCTCTCGGCGATGTGCTCCATACTGGTGAAGGCATAGGCCGTACCGGGGCACATCGGTTTGCCTGGGCGCATGCTCAGAAAGATCTGGCCGCGCAGCAGGACGAATTCGCCGTTCTTGAATCCACTAGGCACGTCGCCCGCCAGACTGAACTTGCCCCCGTACTGGTCCGCCCCGGTCGGGTCATACTCGATGTAGATACAGTTGCCCTGAATCTGGGTGAACTGCAATTGGCCGCGCACCCAGGTGTAATCGGGCGCATGGCCATACTGTGGTTGCTGGGTCGGCGCTGGCAGCGGCGCGGGCGTGCTCTGGGGCGTTGGCGTGATCACCGCTCCCCCACAGGCGGTCAAGAGCAAGGTTCCCACGAGACCATAGATCAGCACCTTCATCATGTCATCTGCCTCCTTTGTTTTCCTAACCCATCTTGTCTTTCCACAGATAAGACGCCGCTTGCCTCTCAGAGGTTCCCGTGGGAAGCACGCTTTGCCATGGCGATACGCCGGCCCAGCGGGGGATGGTCGTAGAGCAGCCACTCCACCCAGGGCTCCGGGTCCACCTCGGCCAGATTCTGATTGGCCAGGCGCGTCAGGGCCGAGGCGAAGGCCAGGGGCTTGCCGGTCGCGGTCAGAGCATACGCATCGGCCAGGCCCTCGCGCCAGCGCGACAGGCCATTGGCCAGCGGCATGGTCACCAGGCTGAACAGGCCCATTGTCAGCATAAACAGCGGGAAAGCGGCGATATCCTCCGGGCCGGTGAAGCCCAGCGCCGTTGTGCCCGACCTCAGTACCAGGTGGGCCAGGTACAACCCAGCCAGCGTCAGGACCGACTGGCCGGCGATCAAGAGGGGGATGTCATGGTGGACGTGGTGGCCCAGTTCATGCGCCAGGACGGTCTCGATCTCGTCCGGCGTGAACTCGCGCAGGAGTGTATCACCCAGGACGATGCGCCGGGTGTTGCCGAGGCCCATCAGGGCGGCGTTGGCCGCCTTTGTCCGTCGGCTCAGGTCAATCGTGAACACGCCGCGCACGTGTGCTCCGGCTCGTTCAGCCAGCCGCGTCAGCCGCGCCGCCAGATTGGCGTCGGCGATGGGCGTCAGGCGGAAGAAGAGCGGGACGAGCAGCACCGGTGTCAGATTGGCCATGATGACCGTGAAGAAGAGATAGCCAACACCGGCCCACAGCCACCAGGTGGCCGGGGCGGTCCGCAGCAGCGCATAGACCGCCTCGATCAAAGCCAGGCTCAAGACCCCGCCCACCAGTCCCCCCTTGACCTGATCGGCGATCCAGCCGCGCAGCGTCTGGGTGGACAGGCCAAAGCGATGGGGCAGGATATAGCCGCTGTAAAAGCTCAGCGGCATGAGCAGCAGCCCATAAGCGCCCAAGACCAGTGTCACATAAGCTCCGACCAGCCATAGTGGCTCGCTGCTGACGCGCAGGAGCAGGGCCTTGAGCCCGGCCGATGCGCCCGAGGCCAGCAGCGCTATCAGGTAGAGACCACCCAGGGCCAGGTCGAGCAGGAAGAGGCGGCGCCGGATGCGGGCGTAGCGCCGCGCCTGTTGCTGCCGCGCTTCATCCAACCGCACGCTCTGATCGGTTACCACGTCAGTTTCAGTTGACATCGCTTCTCAATTGTACTCCTGCCAGTCGCTAATTGCCCAATAGCCTTCGACCAACAGGGACGCCGAACCGGGGGCGTCCATGACCTGGCGCAGACCGGTATCCAGGCATATGATAGGCAGTGGCATAAGGTGTAATGGACATCAAACAACTCGAAGAAGAGATGCATCGTTTCGTCATGGCCAAAGGCTGGTATGCGCCCGACTCACCCAAGCCGCAGACGCCGCGCAATCTGGCGGTCTCGCTCGCCATTGAGGCGGCCGAGGTGCTGGAGCACTTCCAGTGGGGCGAAGCGAGTGACAGCCGTGAACTGGCCGGCGAACTGGCCGATGTGGCCCTCTATCTGCTCCAACTCGCCCGCCTATCGGGCATTGATTTGGAGCAGGCCATCCTGGACAAGCTGGCGATCAACTACGGCAGGCAGTGGGCGGCAAGCGATGGGCAGACATGATAAGCGGACGCTGATAAGCGCTGATAGACGCAGAGGCAGGACAGGATCAGCGTCCCATCAGGGCTCGCACTTCATCCGCTGAGGCCAGGTTGAGGGCCCGGCGGGCCAGGTCCCGGGCCTCGGAGAACGATAGGCCCCGGATGATCTCCTTGGCCTGAGGGATGGCCGCCGGGGCCATGCTCAACTCGTCCACGCCCAAGCCGACCAGGATCGGCACGGCTACCGGGTCGCCGGCCAGTTCGCCACACACACCGCACCAGCCACCGGCTGCGTGGGCTGCCGCAGCCGTCCGCTCGATCAGGCGCAACACCGCCGGATGCAGCGCGTCGGCCAGCGCCGCCACCCCTGAATTGGTCCGGTCGGCTGCCAGTGTGTATTGAGTCAGGTCGTTTGTCCCCAGGCTGAAGAAATCCACCTCGGCTGCGAGTTGATCGGCCAGGAGCGCTGCTCCCGGCACCTCGACCATGATCCCGACCCCATCCAGCCGGTGCGGCAGGCCCGCCGCGTCCAATTCAGCTTGGGCCTCTGCCAGCAGAGCCTTGGCTGCCCGCACTTCGGCCACAGTGGTCACCATGGGGAACATGACCAGGACGCGGCCGGCCACGCCGGCGCGCAGGATGGCGCGGAGTTGGGTCTTGAGCAGGTCGGGGTGGGCCAGGCCCAGACGCAGGCCGCGCACGCCCAGGAATGGGTTCATCTCCTGGCCCAGGTCCAGGTAGGGCACCGGCTTGTCACCACCGATGTCGAGTGTGCGGATGATCAGGGGGCGCTGGATGGCCGGCTCACGTTCGGCGCCGGTTAAGCCCGGTGGGTTCAGCGCCGTCAGAATGGCCCGATAGGCCTCGACCTGCTCGTCCTCATCCGGTGGTGTCTGCCGATCCAGGAACAGGAACTCGGTGCGTAGCAGGCCAACACCCTCGGCACCCTGCGCCAGGGCAGTCTCGACCTCGGCGGCTGCGCCCAGGTTGGCCACGACCTCGATGCGATGCCCGTCGCGCGTGATGGCCGGTGCGCTCGCCCACGCCAGAGCTTGCGCTCGCACTGCTCTGTCGGCCGTCTGGCGTTCAAGGGCGCTGGCCAGCGTGGCCGGGTCTGGGTCGGCCACCACCAGCCCGGTGGTGCCGTCCACGATAACCGTTGTGCCTGCGGCCAGGTCCTCAAGCGCCGGGCCCAGCCCGACAACGGCCGGACACCCCAGCGCCCGCGCCAGGATGGCCGCGTGTGAGGTCGGCCCACCGCCGGCGGTGCAGAAGGCCAGGACAAGCGCCCGGTCAAGCTGTACCGTATCTGAAGGTGTCAGTTCGGCTGCGACGATGACGGAGGGGATGGTCGGTGCGGCGGCGCTTTCGGCGACGCCGGCCAGCCGTCGCAGCACGCGCCCGCCGACATCGCGCAGGTCGGCGGCACGGGTGCGAAAGATGGGATCGTCCAGGGTTTCGAGGGTGGCCGCGTAGTTCTCGATAGCCGCATTCCAGGCGGCCTCGGCGTTCTGTCGCTTCTCCTCGATACGGGCGTGCACGGCATCGAGCAGCGCCGGGTCGTCTAGAAACATGCGATGGGCCTCGAAAATGGCGGCCTCACTCTCGCCTACTTGAGTTGCTCGCGTCACCAATGCCTCGATCTCAGCCCGCGCCGCTGCCCGCGCCGCCTCCAACCGCGCCCACTCAGCCGCCGGGTCATCAATTGTCCCAGCCTTGACCTGGACCTGGGTGCGCCTGAGATGAAAAACGGGACCGACCGCGATCCCGTTGGATGCAGGGATACCGTGCAAGGTCTTCATTATCCTCGATCCGCCAATCGCAGGACCTCATTGGCCGCCGCTTCATCCGTCACCAGGCAGTTGATGTAGCCGCCGCGCAGCGCGCCCAGGATGGCCGCGGCCTTCTCGCGCCCGCCGGCCACGCCAATGACCAGCGGAATCCGGCTTAGCGAGGGCAGGTCAATGCCGACGATGCGCTCGTGCAATTCGAGCGGCACCAGGCAGCCCTCAATGGTGTAGTGATACGTGCAGATGTCGCCGACGGCGCCGGCGGCGACGATCTCCGCCAGCCCGGCCTCATCCACAAAACCGGCCTGAAGCAGGCTGGATAGCGCCGGCTGAACCGAGCCGATACCCACCAGGGCGACATCAGCTCGCCGCGCCAGGTCCAGCGTCTCGCGGATGGCGCGCTCTTGTTCCAACGCCTGACGCACTTCGGCGCTTTCGACCAGGAGGGGCGCATGCAGGTAGCGGTATTGCCCGCCGAGCGTCTGCGCCAGCCAGCGGGCCAGGTCCGGGCCATCGAGGATCGGGTTGACCGAGCCGACCGCGCCGGTGAGTTGGACCACCGTCACGCCCAGCCGTCGCGCTGCTCGCAGCGCGTTCACCACCTGGTACACGCCCGTGTTCCACGAAATGCCCAGGATCATGTAGTCGCGCAGGCGGCTCTCCAACAGGCGTGCTGCCAGCACGCCCAGGCCCTCGACCACCTGTGAGTAGCCCAGTCGCCCCGTCTGGAGGATACGGGCATCCTTGAGCGCGAACCGCTTGACCAGCCGGGCCTCCAGGTCGGGCATCCCTTGCCAGGGGTAATGGATGGTGATTTCGACCACTCCTTCCTGGCGGGCCTCGGCCAACAGGCGCGACACCTGCGACCGCGACAGCCCTAATCGCTCGGCGATCTCGGCCTGGCTCAGGTTGCGCTCATAGTACAGTCCGGCTACCTCGGCCAGCAGGTGCTGGCGCTCCTCACTCATTCTCCGAAGTTACTCTCCACCAACTCCGTGATGGTTCGGATCGCCGTATCTGCGTCCGCACCATCAGCCGTCACGCGGATCTGATGTCCCTGCGATACGCCTAGCGTCAGGACGCTGAGGATGCTCTTGGCATCCACCGGCTTGGTGCCCCGGGTGAGGTTGGTGACGCGGACCGTGGCTTTGAAGCGGGCCGCCGTCTGGACGAACAGCGCGGCCGGCCGGGCATGCAGGCCGGCCGGGTGATGGATGGTGAGTGTAGCTTCAGCCACAACTGGGCCTCACAGTATCTTCTGCATGTCCCTGGCAGCCACCGCCGCTGCGTTGACGGTCGCTAGGTCGTGCCCTAGCGACGCTTCGACTGCGGCCACAATGGCCCCTTCCACCAGCGGCGCCTCGCTCAACAGGACGTGGGCCTGGCGGCTGTCATCCAGCCGCTCCAGCGCCATCTGCGTACTGAACAGGGCACTGCCCAGGTCAAACAGGACCAGCACGCCGTCGTCGCTGTACACCCGTTCGATGGCCTCGTAGATACGGTCGGCGTTTGTGCCCAGCGTCACGTCGTCTACGCCACCCGCCGCCGCAATGGGCACCAGCCCTTTGGCCATCTGGTCGGCCATTTCCTTAACACCCTCAGCCAGCCTGGCGCTATGTGCGACGATCACGATACCAATCATATCTGTGCTCCAGCGATAGCCTGCACCAACTCGCGGCAGAAGTCGGGGATATCCTCGACCACACGCCCCCACACGATCTGCCCATCGCGGAATGCCGGCGCATCCACCCACTCCGCCCCGGCGTTCACCAGGTCATCCTTAATGCCCAGCGAGCCGGTGGCGCGGTGTCCTCGCACGATCCGCGCCGAAATCCCCACCAGACCGGCATGGCAGATCAGCCCGACGATCTTGCCTTGTTCATAGGCAGCGCGCACCAGGCCGGTCACGGCCGGATAGCGTCGCAGCTTGTCGGGTGCCCAGCCGCCGGGGACGACGACGGCGTCGAAATCGTCGGCGCGCACCTTATCCGCGGCGACCTGGCTTTTGCCGGTCAGGCCGTGCTTGCCGGGGTAAGTGCGGTCCGCCACCGGACCGACGATGGTCACGGCTGCGCCCTCTTCGCGCAGCCGCATCACAGTGACCCAGAACTCCAGGTCTTCAAAGCCTTCTTCAATAAAGACGGCTACTTTCTTTCCTTGCAAGCGCATCTCGGACATTCCTCCACCTGTTGCACATATTCCAAATCTATGGGCATGGTCGGTGGTCCTTCGACGAACCCGACCGCGCCACAGACACAAGCATACCAACCAGGGGCAAGGGTGTCAAAATCCCAGGCCAGGCCGGGTTTGCTCAAATCCATCGCCTCGAGGCCCATTCCCCAGCGGGCGTTGGTGATGAGCAGGCGTGCACCCGCCGCCCGTAGCTTGGACACATATAGCCCAAAATGGCGGCAGTGGCGCATCAGCAGGACGCCGACCGTCAACCCGGACGGGAAGGGCCAATGGCGTGCATCAGCACAGACAACGGTCAGATTGGCAGGGAGGGGTGAGTCCGAGACCCGCCGCTCCAGGGCTGGGCCCAGCACATCGGTCCGGCGCTCTACAGCGTACACATGGCGGGCGATGGTTGCCAGGCGCAGCGCCAGCCGCAGGTCGCCGGCGCCAATATCCAGCACCACGTCATCCGGCTGGACTAGCTCTAAGGTGGCGCGATAGGTCGCCTCGTCGTACGGTGCCCAGGCTGCCTCCCAGTCCATTGGATACATCCGTAGCTGCCGGGGCGGATCATGGGACGTTGATCCTTTGCCCTTACCATCTCATCTGCATTTCTCAGCGCCCTATCCTCGGTCAGCGGATGACCACCCACGTCAGCCACAGGCCGTAGCCTACGGTCAGCACGCCGAGTACCGTGAGCCCCTGGCTCACGGCTCTCTCGGCACGGTCGCTTAGCCCCAGATCGAACAAGATCGCGCGCACCCCCAGCAGCGCATGGGCCGTGACGGTGATCAGAAACAGCACTTCCAGGATCAGGATCAGCGGGTTGCGGATGTAGGCCTGCACCTGCTCGAAGTTGCGCAGGCCGCCTTGCACGACGAAATGATGGGCGATCATGTGCAGGCCGACCAGGAAGATGATCCCCAGGCCGGTGACCGCTTGCCAGATCCAGCTCCAGGTGTTCGTATCGGCGCGTGGGCGCACCAGTGTATTGTCCAGAGTGCTTTCCATAGGTCTCCTATTGGCTGAAAATCCTGACTGCGCCGACCACAGCCGTGACTGCCGCCACAGCCATCAGCGTAATGAAGAGCTGCTTCTGGGCGCGCACACCGATGCCGAAGCCGGTGAGCCCGAGGCGCACGCCGTTCAGGCCGTGAATCAGCAGGCCGACAAGCAGGATCACATCCAGCGCAAGAAAGGGGGCAGTCTTAGCCAGAGCCACAAACGAATCCCAGCCAGCTGGCCCTTGCGCCAACTGGCTCAGGATCACTAGGTGCAGATACAGGTACACGACCAGGCCGATGCCGGTGAGGCGGTTGAGGGCATAAGCCCACATCCCCAGCCGGCGTTTGCGGACATCGCCCCAAAGCAGGGCGCGGCGGAGTTTAGGGTCTTGTCTCGTAATCATCGTGTTTACTCCATCGGCCGGAGCCGACGTCTATCTGCCGTTCAGGCCGAACAGTCGCCTCACCTTGCGCTTGATCAATTCGCGCCGCAGGGCCATAATCGCCTCTGCCGGGTTCACCGACTGCGGGCAGGATTCGGTACACTCCCAGGCGCTGTGGCAGCGCCACACCCCCTGCTCATCATCGGCCAGCGCCAGTAGCGCTGATTTCCGGGCCGGGTCACTCCCCTGGATGGCCCGGTGAATCCCGGCCAGGGGCGCCGGGCCCAGGAACTTGTCGGTGGCCGCCATCGTTGGGCAGGCGCTGATACAGATGCCGCACTCAATGCAGTTCTCAAAGCGGTTATAAGGGCGGTCTTCCAGGCGGTTGGAGGCGTCGAGCAGACCGATACGCTGGTAGGGTTGGCCGTTTAGTGTGGGCTCTGCCGGGCGGGTGATTTTCAGCCCGGAGGCCTCCTGTTTCTGAAAGAAGCCGGCCATATCCACTACCAGGTCCATGACCAGGGGGAAATTGCGCAGCGGTTCAATCAGAAGTTCACTGCGTTCCGCCAGGGCCTCTCGCACCGGCACGATGCAGGGCAGTTTCTCATAGCCGTTGAGGCGCACGGCGCAGGTGCCGCACGAGGCGTGGTGGCAGGCATGGCGGAAGGCAAACGACCGGTCATGCTGGGCCCAGACGGCCTCGATGGCATCAATGACATTCGCGTCCTCCGGCACCGTCACCACAAAGGACTGATAATGGGGCGTAGAGCCCGGTCGGTAGCGGAAGACTTTGAGTGGGACCTGGATAGGCATAGCTCGTCCTTGAGTATGAATGGTTAGTTGTAGAACAGGCGATAGGACACCAGCGGCGTCTCACGGGTGCGGCACTCGGCTGTCACGCCCAACTTGGCGCAGACGATATCGCTGACCTTTTCGGCCATAGCGCGGGCCGTGGTGGTCTTACCGCCGGAGATGGTCACAAAGCCGTCAATACCATCATGCTTATGGTCGAAGCATTCAAATGTGCGGCTGACCTCGCGCTCATCCACGTTTGCCTTGCGGATCAGGGGGCGGGCAACCGCCATGGTCCCGCGCGTCTGTGTGTACCGGATATCGGGGATCAGCTCCTGTCCCTTTTCGATCATCTTCTCGATGTGGTCTTTGGGGATCTCAATCAAGTCGGGATCGAGCACCGACCATGAGGTTGTGCCGATGATCGAAGTCAGGCGCTGGGGGACTACAATATCGCCGTCCGAGGGTTTGTTCAGGCGGTTGATCACCATGTTATTCATACGCCTGTTCACGGTGACCATGACGCCGGCGGTGGGCGCAACCGGCACATCCACACCGGCCATAGCGGCGATCTCGCCTGCCCAGGGGCCGGTGGCATTGACCACGATGTCTGCGCCCAGGGTTTCTGTCTTACCCGTCCGGTAATCTATGATCTTGACCCCGGTGACACTCTGGCCGGAGCAGACCAGTTCGGTGACCTCAGTATAATTGCGAATGACTGCACCGTTCTTGCGCGCTGTGGCCAGAAAGCTCAGGCAAAGACGAAACGGCTCGAAGACGCCGTCGGGCACCTGCACTGCGGCCAGAACTTTAGGGTTCAGGAAGGGCTCCAGTTCCAGGGCGCGTTTGACCGGGATGTCGCGGTAGGGGATGTGGCAGGCTTCGCAGCCGGCGAGGAACTTCTCTTTGAATGCCAGGTCGTCCTCATTGAGGGCGACAAACAAACCGTCGTTGAGTTCCAGCACCTCGGGCATGATGCGGCGCAGGATCATGTTTTCGTCAATACATTCGATAGCCGATTCCTGGTCCTTGACGCAATAGCGCCCGCCGGAGTGCAGCAGGCAGTGGTTGCGGCCGGTGGTGCCGGAGGCGATCTCGCCGCGTTCGAGCACGGTGACGCGCAGCCCGCGCAGGGCCAGATCGTGGGCGGTGGCGGCCCCGGTGGAACCGCCGCCGATGATAATAACGTGGGGTGTAGTCATAACAGCACTCTCAATAAACTGTCAGCAGTCAGCTATCAGCGGCCAGCCCAGGCTGAGAGCCAACCGCTGATAGCTGAAAGCTAACAGAGCTACTTCTCAACCCAGTGGAGGGTGCGCTGGACGGCTTTCTTCCAGCCAGCGTAGCCCTCTTCGCGCTTGTCCGCGCTCCACTTGGGCTCGAAGACCCGGTCCACACCCCAGTTGGCGCGCAGGTCTTCCAGGTTCTTCCAGAAGCCTGTGGCCAGGCCGGCCATGTACGACGCACCCAGCGCCGTGGTCTCATCCACGGTGGGGCGGATGACCGGCACGCCCAGGATGTCGGCCTGGAGTTGCATCAGGAAGTTGTTCTTCACTGCCCCGCCGTCCACCTTCAGCGCGGTCAGGCTGATGCCGGAATCGGCGCGCATGGCGTCCAGCACCTCGCGGGTCTGATAGCAGATGCTCTCCAGCGTGGCCCGCACGATGTGGCGCTTGTCCACATAGCGGGTGAGGCCGACGATGACCCCCCGGGCGTACATATCCCAGTAGGGGGCGAACAGGCCGGAGAAGGCCGGCACGAAGTAAATGCCGCCGGCGTCCTCCACCGAGCTGGCGATCGCCTCCGTCTCGGCGGCGTTCTTGATCAGCCCCAGGTTATCGCGCAGCCACTGGATGGCCGCGCCGGTGATGGCGATGGAGCCCTCCAGGGCATAGGTGCACTTGCCCTCTTCGACACCATAGGCGCCGGTGGTCAGCAGGCCGCTCTTGGAGGGGACGATCTCGTTGCCGGTGTTAAGCAGCATGAAGCAGCCGGTGCCATAGGTGTTCTTGGCCTCGCCGGGGCTGTAGCACACCTGCCCCACCAGGGCCCCCTGCTGGTCACCCAGGTCACCGCACACCGGTACGCTCGCTCCCACTGGCCCAGTCGCCGGTGTGTAGCCCCAGATTTTCTTGTCGCTGGAGGGGCGGATGGCCGGCAGGCAGGCGCGGGGGATGCCCAGGTACTTCAGGATCTCGTCATCCCAGTCCAGCGTCTTGAGGTTCATGAGCATGGTGCGGGAGGCGTTGGTGTAGTCGGTGACGTGAGCGCCGCCCTTCGGCCCACCGGTCAGCCACCAGATTTCCCAGGTGTCGATGTTGCCGAAGATCACCTCGCCTCTCTCGGCCCGGGCGCGGACGCCGGGGACGTTGTCCAGGATCCACTTGATCTTGGGGCCGGAGAAGTAGGTGGCGCTGACCAGGCCGGTCTTCGCCTTGACGGTCGGCTCGAAGCCGTCGTCAATGATCTTCTGGCAGATTTCGCGGGTGCGGGTGTCCTGCCAGACGATGGCATTGTAGACCGGCTGGCCGGTGCTCTTGTCCCACAGGATGGTGGTCTCGCGCTGGTTGGTGACGCCGATGCCGGAGATCTCCTTGGGGTCGATGTTACCGGCTGCCAGCGAGGCCTTGATGACCTGCTGGGTCTTCTCCCAGATTTCCATGGGGTTGTGTTCTACCCAGCCCGGCTGCGGGTAGATTTGCTGGTGCTCTTCGTAGTTGGTGGACGCGACCTTGCCGTCATGGGTAAACACCATGAACCGGGTCCCGGTGGTCCCCTGGTCCACCGCTGCTGCGTATCTGGCCATAGTCGTTTCTCCTTTGTTGTGTTATTCCGTCAACGGGTGTCGAGCGGATGAGCGGATGGGGCAGCAGATAGATCCGCTCGTCCGCTATTGATCCGCTGATGCCCACGTATCGGCGGCGGTTTTGAACAGCAGATAGGACGATGTCGCCCCAGGGTCCTGGTGGCCGGCGCTGCGTTCCCCCAGATAGCTGGCCCGGCCCTTGCGGGCGACAAGCGGGATGGTGGCTTGCATGCCCGCTTCGGCGGCGGCGGCGGCCTGGCGTAGCCCCTCGGCCAGGTCACCGCCGCCGTCTACAACCGCCCTGAGGCGTTCGACGGCTGGTGTGATCGCATCTACCATCGTCTTATCGCCCAGGACGGCCTTGCCCCGCATGACCACGCCCTTGAGCCCGGCGTCGAACAACGCTACCACGTCAGCCGGGGCCAACTCGTTTTTCCCGGCTGTGACCATTCCGGCTTGCATGAAGAGCGTGCCATAGAGCGGCCCGCCGGCTCCGCCAACGGTCGAGACCAGCGTCATGCCGGCCGTTTTGAGGATCGTGCCGATATCACTCTCGGCCACCGACGGTAACTTGGCCAGGACCGCCTTAAAGCCACGGTCCATGTTCTGGCCGTGGTCGGCGTCGCCGATAGCGGCGTCCAATTGGGTCAGGTACTCCCGGTTCTCGGCCAGGGCCACGGCATAGGCCTTCAGCCACGCCAGGACATCATCGCGGGTGATCGTCATATCTGTTGTTTCCTTTCTTCAAGGTAAGGAGCCTTGCGCGGGGCCGTGCCTACATGCCCCACCTGAGGGCGGGTGTGTGTACGGGTGCATCCCACAGCTTCTTCAGATCGTCGTCGAGCTTGAGCAAGGTGATCGAAGTGCCGGCCATTTCGAGCGAGGTGATGTATGGCCCGATCAGGTTGCGCGCGATCTTGACGCCCCGCCCGCTACAGATTTGGTGCAGCTTGCGATAGACGATATACAACTCGATCAGGGGGGTGCCGCCCATGCTGTTGACGAAGGCCAGGACCTCATCGCCCGCCTTGAAGGGCAGATCGTCGAGCACCGCCGTTGCCAGCATCTCGACGATTTCGTCGGCGGGCTTGATCTTCATGCGGGTGCGGCCTGGCTCGCCGTGGATGCCGATGCCGATCTCCATCTCGTCTTCGCCCAGTTCGAAGGTGGGCTTGCCGACGTGAGGCACGGTGCAGGAGGTCAGGGCCATGCCCATGCTGCGCCCCCAGCCGTTGACCTTGCGGCAGATGTCGGCGACCTCCTTGAGCGAGCGGCCCTGCTCGGCGGCCGCCCCGCAGATTTTCTCGGCCAGGACCGTTGTGCCCACGCCGCGCCGGCCGGCGGTGTACAGGCTGTCCTTGACCGCCACGTCGTCGTTGG
>CADDZL010000040.1 GCA_902812335.1 Chloroflexota bacterium
TGGGATGCGCTGGAGTCGTCCTGGTGCAGAACGTCTGCTGCCGGTGCGGACGGCGATCATGAGCCAGCGATTCGACGCTTTGTGGCAGGCGGCTTACAAGTCGCCCCTAAACTGAAATGCACCCCAAAGTCCCAGCGACGCAGTGCGACATCTGTCCCTGTACCTCACCTGCCAGCGACGGGCCTTGCCTGTTTCGTGCTCTGCGCATATCATCGAGAGCCCATGACCGGATTGCGCATCGCCATGATCGGCCCGTTTGGGCTGCGACCCAAAGGCACGATGGCGGCACGGGCTCTGCCGATGGCCGGGGCCCTGGCCGCCCGCGGTCACGCGGTCACGCTTATCTTGCCTCCCTGGAGTTGCCCGGAAGACGCCGGACACACCTGGGAGCAATATGGCGTCACGGTACAAAACATCACGCTGCCGCGCCCTGTCCCGCTGGCCGCACACGCTATCGTCACTGCCCGGCTGGTGCGGCAGGCCCTGGACTGGCGGCCGGATGTGATCCACTGTTTTAAGCCCAAGGCCTACGCCGGGCTGGCCGCCTGGGTCGTATTCTGGCTACGGCGCGCCGGGCGCAGTCAGGCCCGGCTGGTGATCGACACCGACGACTGGGAGGGGCCAGGCGGCTGGAACGAGGTCGAGGATTACTCCTGGGCGCAGCGGCGCTTCTTCGCCTGGCAAGAGCCTTGGGGCTTGACCCACTGCGATGCTGTCACGGTCGCCAGCCGGGCACTGGAGACGCTGGTGTGGGGGCTGGGTGTGCCACGTGAGCACCTGTTCTATGTGCCGAACGGCTTCAGTCCCATGTTCCGGGTTGCTGGGCCGGAGCCGGGGGGTAACAGCACCATCGGCCAGGGCGACCGGCTGAAGGTGCGCCGGGAACTCGGCCTGGGGGAGGCCCCGGTGCTGCTTCTATACACCCGCTTCGTCGAATTCCGGCCTGAAAGACCGGTTGCGGTCCTGAGGCAAGTCCTGCAACAATTGCCAGAGACCCGGCTGCTGGTCGTAGGCCAGGGGCTGCACGGCGAGGAGGCCGAACTGCTGTGTGCAGCAGAGATGGCCGGCGTGCGTGACCATGTGGTTGAGGCTGGCTGGATCCCCGCCGAGACATTGGAGAGGGTCTTCGCCGCCTGCGATGTCGCCATTTACCCCTTCGATGACACACTGATCAACCGGGCCAAATGCGCCGTCAAGCTAATTGACTTGATGGCCGCTGGCGTCCCGGTCGTCGCCGATGCCGTCGGGCAGAATGTCGAGTTCATTCAGTCAGGGCATTCAGGGATACTCGTTCCGCCGGGAGATGTGGACGCGATGGCTGCAGCCGTGCTGGGTCTGCTGCGCGGGCCCGCGGTGGCGCGGGCCTCGCTGGGTCAGGCGGCTGCCCGTCGTGTGCGCGAGACCTTCGCCTGGGAGCGGCTGGTCTTCGAGGTGGAGCGGGCTTATGGTCACCACGTTTGAGCTACTGAGACTAGTCGCCCCCAATGGATGTATGCTATAATGCTTGTGCCCTGCTAGGAGGAGGGCACGCCGTGACGAGACTCATGCCCGACACCCAGGTCGGCAGGGGCAACCCATGCGGCTTCGCCCTAACCGGCTCAAGCCCAAAGAGTTGCCTTGCGGTCGCCGGGAGAGCAAGCTGTGGCTAGCCTCTCCATCGTTGTCCCCGCCTACAATGAGGAGGAGAATGTGGAGCAGGCCATCCAGCGCATCTCCGCGGTGGCCCAGACGTTGGGCATAGACTACGAGATCATTCTCGTGAACGATGGCAGCCGGGATCGGACTGGCGAGATTGGCGCGGCCCTGGAGGGCCGGGTGCCCAACTACAGACTGGTGCAGCACTTCCCCAATCGGGGTTATGGCGGGGCCTTGAAAGCTGGCTTCGCCACTGCTACCAAAGACTTAATTGCCTTCATCCCGGCCGACAATCAGTTCGATTTCGCTGAAATCCGCCCATTGCTCGCGGCCCTCGACCACGCCGACATCGTTAGCGGCTACCGGGCGAACCGCCAGGACAGCCCGCTGCGCAAGCTCAACGCCTTCGGCTGGAATGTACTCGTCCGCTTATTATTTGGCTATCTATGTCGCGATATTGACTGCGGTTTCAAGGTCTTCAAGCGGGATGTGCTCCGGGCGGTTCACCTCGAGTCCGACGGCGCGATGATTGACACCGAGTTGCTGGCCGGCGCGAGGGCGCGCGGCTATCGCATCGCCGAGGTGCCGGTCACGCATCTGCCCCGCGTCGCCGGCAGTCCGACCGGGGCCAATCCGCGCGTGATTCTGCGGGCATTTCGCGATCTGATCCGCTTCCGCCAGCGACTCAGCCGCGAACTGCGCGAAGAGCGGCAGCAGGCGGTAGCGGCAGGCGCCGCCGGCAACGCAGGCAGACGATGACTGACAAAACGCTAACACATCTCGATGACTCTGGCCGGTCCCAGATGGTAGACGTAGGCACCAAGCCCGACACCGAACGGCTGGCAGTCGCGCGTGGTGAGGTCACCATGCGCCCGGAGACGCTGGCACTGATCCGGGAAGGTGTGCTACGCAAGGGCGATGTGCTGACCGTGGCCCAGATCGCTGGCATCACGGCGGCCAAACGCACCGCCGAACTGATTCCACTGTGCCATCCGCTCCTCCTCACCCATATTGAGGTGACTTGCACACCTGATCCGCCCCACAGCCGTGTGGAGATCGAGGCGAAGGTGCGCACGACCGGCAAGACGGGTGTGGAGATGGAGGCGCTGACGGCGGTCAGTGTGGCTGCACTTACGATCTACGATATGGCCAAGGCAGTTGACCGGGCCATGCGCATCTCGAACATCCGTCTGATCGAGAAGCATGGTGGCCGCAGCGGCGATGTGGTCTTAGATGAGAATTGACGTACTCTTCTTTGCCACGTTGAAGGATCGCGCCGGGACGCCACACTTGACGATGGATGTGCCCAATGGCGCCGATATCGGCCAGTTGAAGGCGCTGCTCTCGCAGATGCAGCCTGCTCTTGCGCCAGCACTGGGGACAACGATCGCGGCTGTGAATCATGAGTTCGCCTTCCCGGAGACACCCCTGCACGAGGGCGACGAAGTGGCCCTGTTCCCCCCGGTCAGCGGCGGCATCCTGACCGACGAACGACGGATGACCAATGACGAGGAACCTCCGCCCTTACCTGAGCTTTTCCTGATCACCGAAGATGAGCCTAACCTCAACGAACTCGTCGCCTTCGTCACGCGCCCAACGACGGGTGCAGTCTGCCTGTTCACCGGCACGGTGCGCGGTCAGACCGGCGAACGGCGGACCGTCCGGCTGGAGTATGAGGCCTACACACCCATGGCCGAGGGCAAAATGCGCCAGGTCGCGGCCGAGATCCGGGCGCGGTGGCCCGCCGTCGAAGGCCTCGCCATTGTCCAGCGCATCGGCCGGCTCGACGTCGGCGACCTGACGGTGCTCATTGCTGTCTCGGCCAGCCACCGTGACGCCGGTGTGTTCGAGGCGGCTCGCTACGGGATCGACCGTCTGAAAGAGATTGTGCCCATCTGGAAGAAAGAGATCGGCCCACAGGGTGAGACCTGGGTAGAGGGCCACTACCACCCCACACCGGCCGATGTTCCGCAGCGGATAGGCAGCGCCAGAGAAGCCATGGCGAACGATGCCCACAAGCCCAGCCAAGGGAGCGGGGCAGGAGCCAGGCGATGAACCTCCACTGTCCGGCTTGCGGCGAGCGATACCCGCTGGATACAGGGCATTGGCACTGCACTTGTGGCGGCGTCTTCGTTATTGAGGGCGCGCCGCCCTTCCGCCCCGCCGACATTACCGAGAACGAATCCACACTCTGGCGCTACCGCGCTGCGCTGTCCTTTGACCCAGTGCCAGCCAATCCATCGCCGATGACACTGGGTGAGGGTTGGACACCGCTGATCTCGGCCAACATCGGCGGGCATTCAGTCTTGCTCAAGCTCGAGTCGCTGAATCCAACAGGATCGTTCAAGGACCGTGGCGCCGTGGTGTTGATGACGCTGCTCAAAGCCCAAGGCATCTCACGGGTGGTGGAAGATTCCTCTGGGAACGCTGGCGCAGCCCTGGCTGCCTATGGCGCTCGCGCCGGCATCGCAGTCACTCTCTACGTGCCGGCCCATACTTCGCCCGCCAAGCGAGCCCAGATCGCCGCCTATGGGGCGACGTTGGTACCCGTTGAAGGCCCGCGCGAACGCGTGGCTGCCGCGGCGCAGGCAGCCGTTGCGGCCAGTAACGGGCGGGAGGGCACGCGCTACGCCAGCCACGTGTACCATCCCGTGACATTGCTCGGCCTGAAGACAGTCGCCTACGAATTGTGGGAGCAATTGGGCGGGTGCGCGCCTGCCCGTGTGGTTCTCCCTGTCGGCCAGGGGACGTTGCTCCTGGGTTGCTTCCTGGGCTTCTCCGACCTGTTGGCAGCGGGCCTGATCGAAAGGTTGCCCCGCCTGTACGGGGTTCAAGCCGCCACCTGCGCACCGCTGGCACAAGCTTATGCAGCCGGCGCCTGCGATGTCTCACCCGTCGCCGAGGGCGAGACACTGGCCGCGGGCGTACGCGTCGCCCGCCCGATCCGGAGCGTAGCAGTACTTGAAGCAGTCCGAAGCAGCGACGGCGCGATCCTGGCAGTGGACGAGTCGAGCATCGCGGAGGCGCACGCGACACTGGCGCGCGCCGGATTTTATGTCGAGCCGACAGCGGCCCTGACCGCCGCTGCGCTGGAGCACCTTCCCTGGGAAGCGGAGGCCTCAGAAGATGGGAGGACCATCCTCCTGCTGACCGGGAATGGGCTTAAGCAACCATTCCTATGAGCGAGTTCACAGATGAGTATCCCGACGTCTTGCAAAACAAAAAAGGTGGCCCTGGATTTTGTGGACCAGTTCGTTTAACTGACATTACCGCAATGATGATGAATAGGGGGAGACTATGACCCATCGCGTAGTTGTGACGGGAATTGGTGCCGTCAGCCCGGTCGGGCTGGACGCTGAAAGCTCCTGGCGGGCGATTGTCGCGGGACAAAGCGGCGTCGGCCCGATCACGCTATTTGATGCCCGTGATTTCCTGGTACAGATCGCTGCCGAGGTCAAGGGCTACGATCCGACGCTCTCGATGGAGCCCAAGGAGGCGCGCCGGCGCGATCGCTTTGAACAGATGGCCACAACCGCCGCCAAGGAAGCCATCGCTCAATCCGGCCTGGTGATCACCGAAGAAGAGTCCGATTCCATTGCAGTCATTGTCGGTTCCGCCATCGGCGGCGTCACTACCTTCGAGAATCAGGTACGGACACTGGTAAGCGAAGGCCCGCGCCGCATCAGCCCTTTCGCTATCCCCATGCTCATGCCGAATGGCGCACCCGGCATCATCGCCATTGATTACGGCATTCGCGGGCCTAACTACTCGCCGGCTTCGGCCTGTGCCTCCGGCGCCGACGCTATCGGTCAGGCCTTTGAGTTGATCCGTCGCGGCGATGTCGTGGCGGCGATCACCGGTGGCACCGAGGCCACGATCACGCCGGTGGGCATCGGTGGCTTCGACCGGACCGGCGCAATGTCGCGCCGCAACGACAAACCCCAGTCCACTCCCCAGCCATTTGATCGCAACCGTGATGGGCTGGTAATGGGTGAGGGCGCAGCCATCCTGGTGCTGGAGAGCCTGGAGCACGCCCGCGCACGCGGTGCGGTGATTCTGGCCGAGGTGGTCGGTTATGGCGCTACGGCCGATGCCACACACGTCACTGCGCCGGCTGAGGGGGGCATTGGCGGTGCCAAGGCCATGGCCAAGGCGCTGGCTCAAGCCCGGCTCCGGCCTGAGCAGGTGGATTACATCAATGCCCATGGCACTGCCACACTCCTCAACGACAAGTACGAGACTATGGCGATCAAGCGCGTGTTCGGCGAATACGCCTATAAAGTCCCCGTCAGTTCAACCAAGTCCATGACCGGCCACATGATGGGCGCGACCGGTGCCCTGGAGGCCATGTTCTGCATCCAGGCTATCCGCGATGGCGTGGTCCCGCCGACGATCAATTATGAAACCCCCGACCCGGAGTGCGACCTGGACTATGTGCCTAACGAGGCTCGCCGCTGCCACGTAGATGTCGCGTTGTCCAACGCCTTCGGCTTCGGCGGACACAATGCAACCCTCGTATTCAAACGATTCGAATGAATCCGATCTCCGGGCGATGTCTGATCTGCCAACTTTCAACGACCCCTCGCTGCTTGAGCGCGCCCTGACGCACCGCTCGTACGCCAACGAGCACCCCGAGGACGCGCTGGAGGACAACGAGCGCCTGGAGTTCCTGGGAGATGCGGTGCTCAGCTTCATTGTCGCTGCCTTCCTCTACCACCGCTTTCCGGAGTTTCATGAAGGGAGGCTGACCAGCCTGCGGGCTGCGCTGGTGCGAACCGAATCTCTGGCGGCACTGGCTGCCGAGACGGGTATTGATCAGCGCCTGCGCCTGGGACGGGGAGAAGAAGAGCACGGGGGGCGGAAACGTGCGCCCAATCTGTGCGCCGCCCTTGAGGCCGTGATCGGCGCGTTGTATCTGGACCAGGGCCTGGAGGCCGTGCGAACGTGGATTGAGCCACTGCTGATCATCGAGGTTGAGCGCGTGCTTGCGGCTGAGCTGGACAAGGATGCCCGCAGCCTGCTTCAGGAGTGGAGCCAGGCCCACCTGAATCTCACCCCGGTCTATCGCACGATCTCGGCTGAAGGGCCGGACCACGCCAAAGCCTTCACGGTCCAGGTCAGCATCGGCGGGCGGGTCTTTGGGCAAGGCAGCGGCCGCAGTAAGCAGGCAGCATCGCAGGCTGCGGCCGAGGCCGCCTTGAGGGCCCTGGCGGCCTCGGCCGTTCCGACCGAGGTTCCGGACCAAGGCGACACAGGCCACGACAGTATGCCTGACCAGCCCCTCCCTGCCGACACGCTGCCGCCTTTGCCGCCGGGATCGCACCCCTGACAAGTGGCGTGCATCAGTGAGGCTACACGCCTGACCGCGCCGTAGAGTTTGCCGTTCACTCCCAGACATGCTATAATGTCGAAGACTGTCGCGACAAGTCTAACATTCTCAACTCATAATCACTACGCATTCATGAAGGAACCATTAGCGCATGACTGACCTCGTTAAGGTACTTGAAGCCAAACCTAACCCTGACATCCCTGACCTCCGCCCGGGCGATTCGGTAAAGGTGCACGTCCGCATCGTCGAGGGCGACCGTGAGCGCATCCAGGTCTTCCCCGGCACGGTGATCCGCCTGCGGCGAAGCGGCAACAACGCCAACTTCACCGTGCGCCGGACCGCCTCGCACGGCATCGGCGTGGAGCGGACTTTCCTGCTCCACTCACCGCGCCTGGAAAAGGTTGAGATCGTGCGCCGGTCGAAGGTACGCCGGGCACAACTCTACTACCTGCGCGGCCTGCGCGGCAAGGCAGCTCGCCTGAAGGAGCAGCGCGAGTAGCCAGGTGACCAGAAACCATCACCGCCCCCTCATCGGCATCACCTCGCGCCGTGACCAGACGACCTCGCCGGTCGTGCTGCCCACCTATGCGCTGAGCCAGTCCTACGTCAAGGCCGTGATCCTGGCGGGCGGCGCGCCTCTGATGATCCCGCTCGGGCCCAACGCGGATCAGTTGCGCAGCATCTACGAGGGCCTGGATGGTATCTTGCTATCAGGCGGCGGCGACATCTCACCCGCGCACTATCACGAGGACACCCACGAAAGTGTGTGGGGCATAGACCCGGACCGCGATGCGGTGGAATTCACCCTGGCCCGCTGGGCGCTGGACGAGGGCAAGCCACTCCTGGCAGTATGCCGTGGCATCCAGGTCGTGAATGTCGCTGCCGGGGGTAGCCTCTATCAGGACATCTCCACCCAGGTCCCCGACGCGATTGAGCACGTCTACTTCCCCGGTTATCCGCGGAACTACATCGCTCATCGCGTACACCTGGTGCCCGGCTCACTCCTGGGCCGCATCGTAGGCAGCGAGGAGATAGGTGTCAACAGCCTGCATCATCAGGCCGCCAAAACCGTCGCGCCCGGCCTCATCCCGGTCGCTCAGGCCCCTGATGGTGTGATTGAGGGGCTGGAGAAGCCCGACCATCCCTTCGCCCTGGGTGTGCAGTGGCATCCGGAGGAGCTGACTGACCAGGCACCCATGCGGCGCATCTTCGAGGCATTCGTCTCCGCAGCACAGGCACGTGAGTGATTCGCGCCCGGTTGGCATCCTCGATTCCGGTGTAGGTGGGCTCTCGGTCACACGCGAGATCGCCCGCCAGCTTCCCCATGAAAACCTGCTGTACGTTGCCGACCAAGCCCATATCCCCTATGGGCCGCGTCCGCTGGACGAGATCCGTGCCTTCAGCCAGGCGATCGCCCGGTTCCTGCTAGACCAACAGGCCAAAGCCATCGTCATCGCTTGCAACACGGCCTCAGCCGCCGCGCTCCACACCCTCAGAGCACACTTTCCCGATATTCCCATTGTCGGCATGGAACCGGCAGTCAAGCCCGCGGCCGAGCACAGCCGTGCCCGCCGCATCGGCGTGATCGCCACACCAGCGACATTCCAGGGACAACTGTTCGCCAGTCTGGTCGAGCGCTTCGCTCAAGATGTCCAGGTATTGACACAGGTCTGCCCCGGCCTGGTCGAACAGGTTGAAGCCGGCGACCTGGATGGGCCCCATACCGAGGCGCTGCTACATACCTACCTGGACCCGCTGGTGGCAGCCGGGATAGATACGCTGGTCCTGGGGTGCACTCATTATCCCTTTCTTATGTCCGCCATCAGCCGCATCGTCGGTCCCCAGGTAGAGGTGATCGATCCCAGCCCCGCTGTAGCGCGTCAGACCGGCCGCGTCCTGGCAGCCCGGGGGTGGGAGAACACGACTGACGCCCTCGGCCATCACGTGTTATGCACAACCGGCGATGTAGCGGCCTTCGCGGCGCTGGTGCAGCGCTTAACCGGGCTGCCCGGCGTCGTAAGAGGGCTGACCTGGCAGAATGGTGCCCTGGAACTCGTAGAGGCTCAGTAAATCATAGGAGTGTCACACTGAGCCAAGCGAAGCGTCTCCTATCCGCACACTCGAGATGCTTCGCTGCGCTCAGCGTGACAAGTGTGCAATCCGCTGAGACTCACAGGGGGGTCCCTACGGCTTCACCTGTCGGATCGGCAGGACAATGTGAAAGGTACTACCGGGCAAATTGATCGGGTCGTAACCCGGGCTCTCCGCCCAGATGCGCCCGCCATGGGCCTCGATCACACCTCTGGCAATGCGCAATCCCAAACCTGGCCCACCCCCCATGAACTTGGTTGTACCGCTGGAGTGCAACAGCGTGCGGCCCGCCCGATAGAACTTCTCGAAGATCAGGTCCAGGTGGCGTGGATCGATGCCCACACCGGTATCGGCAACGACGATCTCCACCTGGCCGTCGCCAATCTCTTGCCCGGAAATGGTGATGCGCCCGCCATCGGGCGTGTACTTGATGGCATTGACAATGATGTTGTAGAATGCCTGGGTCAAGCGCTGCACATCCGCCTGGATAGGAGGCAGGTTGGCGACGCTACGCAACATCAGAATGTGGCGGCGCTCGCGCATGGCGGGACCCAGGCGCTCCAGGCACAGCCACAACACGAATTCGAGCGTCGTCTCGGTATAGTATAGCTTAAGTGCCTGGGCATCAATCTGGGAGGCATCGAGCATGGCGGCAACCAACTCCTCGAGCCTCTGCGCTGCCCGTCCGAGGCTGGCAGCGATGGGTCTAATCTCGTTGGCGCTGGGCTGACCCTGGCTGCTCATGGCCGCCAGCAGATCGGCATAGCCACGCACCTGGGTGAGTGGCGTGCGCAGCTCGTGCGAGGCAATGGTAATGAAGTCAGTCTTGGCCTCATCCACGCGCTGGAGCCGCTCGTTCGTCTCTTGTAGTTCGCGGTTCAAGGCCAGGATCTCCGCATTAAGTGCTTTGAGATCGGTGTACAGTTGCACATGGCGCAGTGCCGCCGCCGTCTGATAGGCTAGCGTGCTCAACAGGTCAAGCTCATGCAGCCCATAGCCCCCAGGCCGCGCTCCTACAGTGACTACGGCTCGAATCTCGTCCCCACTGACTACCGGGATATAAACCTCCGCGCCCAACGTGTTGAGCCAGGCCTGATCTTCGCGAGCCATATGGGCGACGCCTGCCTTAACAGCGACATCCTGGTAGCGCACAGGCTCTCGCTGTTCGCGGAGATAGCCCAGAAAGGCATTATCGGCGGTTAAGCGGTGTTCTTCAGCCGAAATCGAACCTGCCGGCGGCATGGGCCGCAAACGATAGCCCCCGGCGGCCTGATCCACCAGGAATAACGTCACGTGCTCGACGCCCAGAGCGTCCTTCAAGATGCGGATGAGTGCTTCGGCCACCTGTGCGACATCGGTCGCTTCGCTGACCGCCCGGCTATAGGCACGGACAATCGCTGTGGCATCAGCGGGGTGACGTTCCGTCCGGCTGGACTGGCTCCCCAAGTCCCGGAGCCAGCGCGTGAGCACTGAACCCAGTGCGAACGCTATGGCCAGCAGGACTGCCACACCGGCCGGCCACGTCCATAGTGGCAGTGCAGCGCCAACGACGGTCAGCCACGCGCCCTCGACTGTTCCCACAACCGCAGGGAGTGCCAGGCAGCGAAGTCCCGATAGGCAGGCTATTAGACCAGCTTTGTTATTCTTTGCCACCCCAACCCCGATGGCGGGGCCATCATTGCTTCAATTATCTGACAAGAGCGTTGCCAGCACAGACATAATCGCTTGAGCATCAGCGTATGAAGGCGGGGGGCAGGCCATTGCCAGACCTGCGGTATATGCAGATCAGGGAGTGGCTTTCTTATTTCTTCTCGCCCCCCTGATCGTCGGCATTCCTCCTCTCTCGGCCATCTGAGGGGGTCGGCTGGCCGCGCCGGTTCTCTAGCCGGGCAATGGAGGCAACCACATCGCCATCTTTTAAGCTCATAATGCGCACCCCGCGCGCGGGCCGTCCCATCTGCGGAATGTTCTCTACGGCTGTGCGCAGGACGATGCCTTGCGCTGAGATGATCGTAATCTCATCATCAGACCGGACCACGCGGGCGGCAGCGATCGGGCCGGTCGTGTCCAGCGCCTTACCTAACGTGACCACGCCACCACCGGCCCGCCCTTGCGTCGGATAGTCCGACAAAGGAGTGCGTTTGCTGTACCCATTGGCAGTGACGATCAGGAGTTCGGCCTGCGGCTCGACCACATCCATGCTGGCAACCAGGTCGCCCGCCTCCAGCCGGATTGCATTTACGCCGCCCGCGGTACGCCCCATAGGGCGTACGCTGTCCTCATTGAAGCGCAAGGCCTTACCCCGCTCGGTCACCAGGATCAGGTCCTGAGCGCCCTGCGTCAGCTTGACCCAGCCAAGTTCATCACCTTGATCCAGGTTGATAGCCACCAATCCGGCACGACGCGCGCCCTCGATCTGGGTGAATTCCATGCGTTTAACCTTGCCCTGCCGTGTCGCCATCACCAGATAATCACCCGCCGGCGCATCATCCGACCGCGCCATGGCGGCAGTGATGCGCTCGCCCGGTGCCAGTGCCAGCAAATTACTCATGGGAATACCTCTGGCCTGGCGGTCGGCATCAGGGATCTGATAGGCGCGTTCCAGATATACCCGCCCCCGGTCGCTGAAGAACAGTACATTGTCCAGCGAGCCGGCAGCGAACAGATACAGGACCGCGTCCTCCTCTCGCGTCGTCAGGCCGGTGACCCCCTTGCCACCGCGTGCCTGGGGCTTGTAGGCGCGCGCAGCCACCCGTTTGATGTAGCCGCGTTGGGTGATGGAGATCAGCACTTCCTCATCGGGCACCAGGTCTTCCTCACGGAACTCCTCTTCGGCCTCGGCGATGATGTGCGTGCGCCGCTTATCGCCATACTTCTCTTTAAGCTGGGCCAGGTCATTCTTGATCAGGCCCAGAATCTTGTGAGGATGCGCCAGCAAGTCTTCCAGATAAGCAATATTGCCCGTCACCTCGGCATACTCGTCTTCGATCTTCTGGCGTTCAAGCGCGGCCAGCCGGCGCAGTTGCATGTCGAGGATCGCCTGGGCCTGGATCTCGCTCAGCCTGAACTTCTTGATGAGCGTAGCCCGCGCGGTCTCAACATCCTTGGCCTGGCGAATGGCCGCAATGACTGCGTCGAGGTTCGCCAGAGCAATGCGCAGGCCCTCCAGGATATGGGCGCGCTGGCGTGCCCGTGCCAGCTCGAAGCGGCTGCGCCGGGCGATCACCTCGCGCCGGTGCTCGATGTAGACCTGCAACGCCTTCTTCAGGCTGAGCAGGCGCGGCTCACCTTCAACCAGCGCCAGCATCTGCACGCCGAAGGTGGTTTGCAACGGTGTATACTTGAAGAGTTGGTTCAGGACCGCTCGGGGCTGCGCGCCGCGTTTGAGTTCGATGATCAGGCTCATGCCGCGCCGATCTGATTCGTCGCGCACTTCGGACAGGTCGCTAATACGGCCCTCGCGGGCCAGTTCGGCGATGCGCTCGATCAGACTGGTCTTGTTGACCTGGTAGGGCAACTCGGTCACGACGATGCGGTGACGACTACCGCGCATCTCCTCAATGTGGGCGACCGCGCGGACGACCAGGCGACCGCGCCCGGTGGCGTAGGCATGTTGGATGCCTTCGTTGCCGACGATGACGCCGGCAGTGGGAAAATCCGGGCCCTTGACAAAGCGCATCAAGTCTTCAATGCTGACATCGTCCTGCTGGTCCCAATGGTCAATCAAATAAGTAATGGCGTCGGCGAGCTCGCTCAGGTTGTGGGGCGGGATGTTGGTCGCCATGCCGACGGCGATGCCGGATGAGCCATTGAGAAGGAGGTTGGGCAAGCGGGCCGGCAGGACCTCCGGCTCCTTGAGTGTACCGTCGAAGTTGTCAACGAAGTCCACCGTGTCCTTATCAATATCCAGCAGCAGCTCTTCGGCTATGGGGGTCAGGCGGGCTTCGGTGTAGCGCATGGCGGCGGGAGCATCGCCGTCCACCGAGCCGAAGTTGCCCTGGCCGTCTACCAGCACATAGCGCATGGAGAAGTCCTGGGCCATGCGCACCATGCTGTCGTACACGGCAGCATCACCGTGCGGGTGGTATTTGCCCAGCACCTCGCCAACGATGCGGGCGCTCTTCTTATAAGGGGCATTGGGGCGCAGGCCCATGTCGTGCATCGCATACAAGATGCGCCGGTGAACCGGCTTAAGCCCATCGCGGGCATCGGGCAACGCTCGCGCCACGATTACGCTCATGGCGTAATCGAGGTACGAGCCCCGCATCTCTCGCTCGATGTCTACCAGCCTGACCGTACCAATCTCCAATTGCTCATCCTCCAGAGGAGATTATACCATACTTCTAATCTCGCACGAGGCCGCGCCTCCGGGCGAAATGCACCGCTTCTGTACGACTGTCGGCACCCAGTTTGCCCAACACATTGCCAACATGGAACGTGGCGGTGCGTTCTGAGACACCCAGGCGCAAGGCGATTTCTTTATTGCGTAGCCCCTCGGCCAGCAGGTATAAGACTTCAAGCTCACGCGGCGTGAGCGGCTCGACGAGGGGATAGCTATAGTCGTCGCGCTCAGCCGCATAAGGTGCGTCGGGATCGGAGAGAGCCGCCTCAGGCGCGGCCCAAGCAGCCTGAGCTACTTCCAGCAAGCGCGCGGCGATGCCGATCTCCCGCTCAGCCGCCTCGATGTCTGAGTGTAGCAGGACACGCGCTTGCGCCAGCCGGCGCTGCGCCGCCTCGACCAGTTCCTCCCACGCTTGCTGCCCTACCTCATCCATATACCCCTAGCTTACCATAGTAAAACGTAAAGCGTAAAACGTAAGCCATACATCCTTACGTTTTACGCTTTACGTGCCAGGCGCTCAGGCGCTGATGACCTGTGACCCGGCGGAACCGGTCGGGGTTGGCTCGCTCTTCTCAAGCGGAATTGCCGGCTCCGGCTCCTGGCCGGGCGCCAGCGGGCGCTTAAAGAGGTAGAAAGCAGCAGGGCCACGCTGGTGATGGATGCCCACCAATTCCCAGCCCTGCACGCCCAGGCTGTTCAGGAAACGGCGACCGAACGCAGTCATGCGTTCGCCCTCCTGGATCAGCGTCTCATGCCCTTCGGCCGATACCCGCCCACGAATGTCAGCATATACGACCTTGTATTCCCAGCGTTGTACGTCCATCGGAATTTCCTCCTGTGACCATCAAGTTGATGCTTCCACATTAACCCGAACCGGGCTATAGCACACCGTCCATTTCGACAGGCGGCATCCTGGCAAAAGCAACAGGAGCGTTATCACTGACACCAATAATGTCGCCCTGAGCGCAGCGAAGGGTCTCTTGGTTATGACACCAGAGATGCTTCGCTGCTCCTTCAGCTACGCCTCAGGACATGGCTCAGCAGGACAGACAGATGTGCACCGGAGGGTGGGCTTCGCTAGCCAGTGGCCCTGAGGGTGGTTTGAAATGCTCCCAGCACGGTCGTCTGGCCGCCGGCCGCGTCCAGAAATACTGCCGCCGCCCGCAGCAAATATGGGGCCAGGGCGGGTCCAACCTCGCCGGCCTCGACCAGGGCCGCCTCGACGGCCTTGAAGCCATGGCGGCTGGCCTGCCTTACAACACGGGCGGCTAGCGCCTGTGGCGTGGGTGCGGCATCGGTCAGAGGCAACAGTGATCGGGGCGGGGCAAAGCCCGAGAGGAAGCGAGCGGCCTGCAATACGAACAGAACCGCGACCGGGTCATGCTGCCCGACAAGCTGCACGGCGCGTCGGGCTGCGTGGGCGTAGGTCAGATTATGCACCTCGCGCCGGCGCGTGCCTGATCCCTGTGTCAGTGTCTCGGCGGCGGCAACCACGATGGCATCCAGGACACTCATTAAGCTCAGCCCCTGTCTGAGCATGGTCGCTACGGTCGGCAGCGGCGCATCCGACAGGAACCGCTCGGCCCAGGTCAGCATCGCGCCGGGCGCCGGGCGCTGCGTATTCGTCGCCGCCGGGTCGCCCAGATTAGCGGTCTGAGCGAAGGCCAGCGACTGGCGGGCCGCAGCATGGTCTCCAAAAGCGGTGACGAAGTGCAGCGCCGGGCGCAATGCAGCGAACACTTCCACATCGGGCAGAACCTCAGCCACCTCGACCAAATGCTGCCCAGCGATCAGTTCGTGACCGAAGCCGCCCAGGTCCCCTGCCGCTGCCTCCAGCAGTGTGCGGTACAGGACCTGGCGTGATGCCCCGGCTTCTACCAGTGCGAGGAGCGCGCCGTCAGCCCCGGCCAGGTCGCCATGCTCAGCCGCCACCAGCAACTCCCGCCTCAGGGCCTCCGGCGTGGAACTCGCGGGGGTGCGCGGGACAGTCTGGCGTCCCTTCAAATAGAAGGCCCGATCCAGGGCCAGATAAGCCAAGCCCTGGACGACCCCCAGACAATGGTCGTCCGGCTCGAGCCAGTCCACCAGATAATAGACCGCGTTCAGCGCCGGGATGCCATGGGGCAGGCGTGGTGCGGGCGTCTCATAGTCGTAATTAACCAGGGCTGCTCGCACGCCCGATAGGTAGAGAGCGTCAATCGTCGCACCCGCATTCAGGGCATCCAGCGCAGCCCTCACCGTGCCGGCGGCATCGCCGACCTGAATTGCCCGGGCCAGGTTGTCCATCAGGAAGCCGGGATCACGAACTCCTGAGCTTCGAAGTATTCGCCGTTGACATCCTTCGCGTCGTCCGAGGCCAGCCAGACGAAGACGGGCGTGATCTCTTCCGGCAGGGGATAGTCGCTGATGTCCTCATCCGGGTAGGCCTCGCGCTGCATCTGTGTCTGAGTGCGGCCGGGATTGACCAGGTTAACGCGGACGCCGCTGCCTTCCAGTTCGCCTGCCCAGGTCCGGCTGAGCGCATCGAGCGCGCCTTTGCTTACCCCGTAGGCTCCCCAATAGGCATAGCCATAGCCAGCCCCTGACGTTACATTAATGATGGAGCCGGAACCGCGCTCAAGCATGTGCGGCAGGACCGCTTTGGTCATCAGGAATGGGCCGGTAACGTTCACGCGCAGCACCTCATTGAAGGTATGTTCGTCGAACTCGATGAGCGGCGGGCGCGGGCTGGGGCCCAGAATGCCGGCGTTGTTCACCAGAACATCAATCTGGCCGAACTCGGCCAGAGTTGCCTCCACCAGCCTGGCGATCTCGCTGCTGCGGCTGACATCGGCCACGACCGCCAGAACGTGACCGCTTTTCTGGAGCAACTCCTCGCGCACCGCATACAGCGCCGGGGCGCCACGGGCGGTGATCACAACGGCAGCGCCAGCATCCACATAGGCATGAGCGATGGCACGGCCGATGCCCCGCGACGCGCCCGTAATGAGTGCGACCTTGCCTTTCAGATTCACAGTTCATCCTCCTATCCAGCCCCATTATAGCAAACTCGCCCTCTGTCCGTATTGGTCAGAGGGCGGATCGCAAACTGGACGATGGGACAGGTCGTGGGCTTATCTGTTCACAAGCGCCAACTCAATTGCCTCGGCCACCGAGCGCACGCCGATCACCTCAATGCCGTCGGGCGGAGTGACAGCTTTACGCAGCGGGCATGGCACCAGGCAGCGCCGGAAGCCCAGCTTGGCTGCCTCGTTCAGTCGCAAAGGCAACTGGCCTACAGCCCGTACCTCGCCGGAGAGTCCCACCTCGCCTATCGCCGCCAGGTCCGCCGCCACCGGTCGATCGCGTACGCTGGACGCGACCGCCAGCGCTACCGCCAGGTCGGCTGCCGGCTCGTCAATGACCAGTCCGCCGATAACATTCACAAAAATATCCTGGTCCGCCAGGCGCAGATTGCAGCGTTTGGTCAGAACTGCCGTGAGTAAGAGCAGGCGGTTGAAGTCAATGCCGTTGGGCGTGCGCCGTGGTTGCGCCAGGCTGCTGGCGCTGGACAGCGCCTGGATCTCGACGAGCAATGGCCGCGTCCCCTCCAGCGTCACTGCGATAGCCGATCCCGGCGCATTGACCATGCGCTCGGCCAGGAAGGCCTCGCTGGGATTGGGTACCTCGATCATACCGCTGCTCTGCATCTCGAATACTCCTACTTCAGAGGTTGCGCCGAAGCGGTTCTTGACGCTGCGCAACAACCGGAAGGTGTGGAAGCGGTCGCCTTCGAGATAGAGCACTACGTCTACGATATGTTCCAAAACGCGCGGTCCGGCGATGGCGCCTTCTTTGGTCACGTGCCCGACGAGAAAGATAGCTGCGCCGGACGATTTCGCCAGCCCTTGCAGCCGCGCGGCGCACTCGCGCACCTGGCTGATGCTGCCCGCTGCAGAGGTGAGTTGTTCCAGGTAAACCGTCTGGATGGAATCAATCACCACGATGCGAGCGCCCAGATTCTGGATATGCTCCAGGATGTAGTCCAGGTTGGTCTCGGTCAGCAGGTAGAGATGGTCAGCCTGGACGCCCAGCCGGTCGGCGCGCATCTTGATCTGGCGGGTAGACTCCTCACCGGAGACGTAGAGCACCGGGCTGGTGCTCTCGGCCATCAAGCCGGCGACCTCCAAGAGCAGCGTTGATTTTCCTATGCCCGGATCGCCGCCGATCAGAACGAGCGAGCCGGGGACGACGCCGCCGCCGAGCACGCGCGAAAACTCTGCGATGGGCAAGGGCAGGCGCTCCAGATCGGCCGAGGCGACATCGCGCAGCCGCTCCGGGCGGCTGGTTGGCATTCCAACAGGCCGAGCCGCCGTCTTGCGCTCTTCGACGACCACCTCGACCAGCGAATTCCACTCGCCGCAATCGGGGCAACGGCCCATCCACTTCGGTGTCGCACTGCCGCACTGCTGGCATACAAACTGGGTGTGAGTCTTTGCCATGTGAGGTTCCTCTCTTTGAGAGGATTATATCAGAACAGGCGTTCTAAATCAAGTCTTACCGTTCCCCCCATAGAGCCACGGTCCTATCAAACGACCCCGACGCCAGGGTTTTCGCATTGGGAGAGAAGGCCAGACTCCGCACCTCATCAGTATGCCCTTGCAAGATGCGCAGGAGGGCCCCGTCACTTAGCCGCCACAGTCGCACCGTCTTGTCGCGGGACGCCGAAGCCAGCATCTGCCCATCAGGGGAGAAAACCACGCTCTCCACTCCGCCCCGATGCCCCTCCAACACGCGTACAGGCGTCCCATCGCTCACCTGCCATAGCCGTATGGTGTCGTCATCAGACCCTGAGGCCAGTGTCGCCCCGTCAGGTGAGAAGGCCAGGCTGTTTACATGGTCTCTGTGCTCCTCCAGTGTGCGCAACAGAGCCCCATCTTTCACCCGCCACAGACGCACACTGGTGTCATCCGATGCCGAGGCCAGCATCTTTCCATCGGGCGAGAAGGCCACGCTATTCACGTGATCGGCATGTCCTTGTAAAGTGCGCAGGAGCGCGCCATCGCTGACCCGCCATAGCCGCACCGTATTGTCAGCCGAGCCCGACGCCAGCATCTGCCCGTCAGGAGAGAAGGCGATGCTGCGCACGGCATTTGCGTGCCCTTTCAGTATGCGCAAGGGGAACCCGTCACTCATCCGCCACAGCCGTATCGTGCCGTCGGCCGAGGCGGAGGCCAATATCTGACCGTCGGGTGAGACGGCTGCGCTCAGCACAGGCTCCGTATGCCCCTTGAGTGCACGCAGCAATGCTCCCTTGCTGGCCTGCCACAACTGCACGCTGCTATCGGCCGAGCCTACAACCAGCGTTCCTCCGTCAGGGGCAAAGGCCACACAGTACACCAGGCTCGTATGCCCTTCCAGCTTGCGCAGAGAGGTTCCGCTGCCCACCGACCACACCTGCACTGTGCTGTCCGCCGCCGCCGAGGCCAGCATCTGCCCGTCGGGCGAGAAAGCAATGCTCTCAACCGGACCGGTGTGTCCTTGCAGTGTGCTTAGGAGCGCTCCGCTACTCGCCCGCCACAAGCGCACGCTGTTGTCATCCGAAGCCGAGGCCAGCAACCCTTCGGTGGGTGAAAAAGCTACACCGGTCACCCCAGCCCTATGGCCACGCAGCATACGCACAAGTGTGCCATCGCTGACCCGCCACAGCCGCACGGTCCTGTCACCTGCTGCCGAAGCCAACGTTAACCCGTTGGGCGAAAAAGCCACACCCTTCACCGAGTTCGTATGCCCTGGCAGTATGCGCAAGAGCGCACCATCACTCACCTGCCACAAGCGCACAGTATTATCGCCCGATCCTGAGGCCAGCACTTCCCCGTCAGGGGAGAAAGCCACGCTATAGACGTAGCCTGTATGTCCTCGGAGCGTCGCCAGGGGTGACCCATCGCTGACCCGCCACAGCCACACCGTGCCATCGGCCGAGCCGGAGGCCAGAGCAACCCCATCGGGTGAGAAGGCCAGGCTGATCACTGCGTCGGTGTGGCCCACCAGTGTGCGCAAAAGCACGCCATCACTTGCCCGCCACAGTTGCACGGTGCTATCACCCAAGGCCGAAGCCAGCATCACGCCATCGGGCGAGAAGGCCACGCCCGCGACGGCAGCAGTTGTCTCGATGAACTGTGTCTCTCGCAAGGTCTCGGCATCATAGAAGTAAATGCCGAGCGACGAGGCGACAACCAGTTGTTTGGCATCAGGCGACCAGACGACTTGATTCACGCTGCCCTTACCCCAGCGGGCCAGTTGAGCCACCTGAGCGGCATTGGCCGGTGAGATAGCAGCCGGCGGCGCCGACACGGGTGTGCCCACCAGAGCGAACGGTCGCGGTAGAGGCGTGGGCGTGAAGACAGGTGAGGGT
>CADDZL010000041.1 GCA_902812335.1 Chloroflexota bacterium
GTAAATCCGCTGCTGAACGCCACCTGCCAGGAGTGTGGTGACCTGTACGAGCCGCTGGCGTATGTAGAGGATAGTGGCCAGGACAAGGACAACGGCTACCGACGCGAGTCGCAGGCTGCCCCCCAAGAGCCGCAATCCACTGCGGCTGCGCCAGAGGCAGAGGTGCAAGACGAGGCGGCGGCTGATCTAAGCCAGGAGGCAGGCGAAGGCATTCCCGATGGCCGTGAGCCGGCTGTGCCGGCCTGGCTGGCCGAGATCGCCACGGAAACGGCTTACTATGCTGGGCCTGGCGATGACAAGATGCCCTCAGAAGAGGGCCAGCCAGAGGCCGAAACGCCCGGCGCAAAGGGAAGTGAGAGCGAGGCTACGTCGGACGAGATACCAGCCTGGCTCGAGGCACTCAGCCCACAACCGGGCCCATCGGAGCCCGACTTGTTCCAGACGGCGAGCGCCGATCCAGATGCCGGTGAGAGCGCGCCGGGCATGGGCCTGGAGGGGGAAGAGGCCAGCCGTGGACAAGCGGAAGCGGCGGCTTCGACCGAGATCCCCGATTGGCTCAAAGACGCTGGCGCACAGTGGGCCGAGGAGGCCGGGCAGGATGGCGAGCGGGCGGCTGAGCCGGGAGAAGAGACCCAGTCCGCTGCGCCCGTACGGACCGAGATCCCCGAGTGGCTCAAGACGATACAGAGCGGCGGCTTGATGCCTGAAGAGAGCGTCGGGCCACTGGCTGGGGTGCGGGGCGTGTTACCTGCCGAGCCGATCATCGCCGCGCCCCATCTGGCCACAGCCGTGCCCGGCCTGATCGTCACCGACGAGCAGGCTGCCCAGGTGGCATGGCTCGAATCGATCCTGGCTGCCAAGCCGGAACCATGGCCGGAGCCGGCACCTGGCTTAACCCAGGTGGCGGGTCGCCCCAGCCGAACGGCACAGATCGAGCGCTGGGCCATCGCACTGGTGCTGCTGGTCGCCATTGTCGTGCCGCTGCTATTGCAACCACGATTGTTACCCGCACCGGCACCGACCTTGCCTGCCCAGGCGGCCTTCCAGGTGATCGAAGGGCTACGCCCTGGGGGAATCGCGCTGGTTGCCTTCGATTATGACCCGGCTTCGGCCGGTGAGTTGGATCCACTGGCCTCGACATTGCTCCACCACCTGGCTGGCCGCAATGTCCGCGTCTTGGCGCTGAGCACGCGCCCGCTTGGGCCGGCGCTGGCTCAGCAGGCCCTGGACACGGTGGCAGCCGAGGGCGGTCAGGGCGCTAATGAACTCCGCTATGGCGAGTGGGCGGTCAACCTGGGCTACCTGCCCGGCGGGCCGGTGGGCCTGAATGCCTTAGCCCTGAACCCGGCCATCATGGCCCGTGATTACCGTGACGGAACGAACCCCTGGGCCAAGCCGGCGGCCAGTGGGCTGGTATCGCTGGCGCAGGTGCAGCTGCTGGTGGTGCTCTCGGCCGATCCGGCGAGCTTGCGCGACTGGATCGAGCAGGTAGGCGTGGCCTTCCCCAATCTGCCCATCATCGCCGGGACAAGCGCAGCGAGTGAGCCGCTGGCTCGCCCTTATTACGAGGGCCATCAGGTCAAAGGCCTCGTCGCTGGTCTGCCGGGGGCTGACAGTTATGAGCACCTGAGCGGCCGGGCGGGTGAGGCCACCACCCGCCGTGATGCCCAGGGCCTGGCCCAAACCGGCGCAGTGCTCATCCTGCTGTCAGGAGCAATGGTTATCGTGGCAGCCAAGTTTATGCAGCGTCGGGCTCACCAAGAGCAAAAAGGGGAATCATGACGTTCGACTGCGCTCTCTGCGATGACTTCAGGGACAAAGTGCGATGATCGAAACGGTTGGAACCTGGGTCGCGTTCGCGTTGACATTGCTGATCTTCAGCTTGCTCCTCGGCGATAATCCACTCTATCGCCTGGGGCTGCATATTCTCATCGGCGTCAGTCTGGGGTATGCCCTCGTCGTCGGCTGGACCACGGTGTTGGTCCCCAAGTTGATCGTGCCGCTGCTGGCCGGTAGCCTGCAGCAGCGGCTGGTGGCACTGGTGCCTCTGGTTCTGGGCATGCTGCTTCTGACCAAAGCCAGCCCGCGCCTGGGAGGTCTGGGCAATGTCGCGGTCGCCTTCCTCATCGGTGTGGGGGCGGCCATTGCCGTCGGCGGGGCAGTTCTGGGCACGCTTCTGCCGCAAACCGCCGCTACAGCGGCATCGCTGAACCCCATGCCTCTGGCCGAACGCGGCAGCGCGGCCTGGATCGCACTATGGACGCTCATCGGCACGATCACGACGCTGCTCACGTTCACCTTCAGTACGCGCTCACCCTGGCAGGAAGGCGGCGCCAGCACGGGCCCTGCCCGCCTGTTCGGGATCGCAGGGCGCGTTGGCCGGATATTCCTGATGGTGGCTTTCGGCTCGCTGTATGCCGGTGCGCTCATCGCCACCATCGCTGTTCTGGTGGACCGGGTAGCCTTTGTGTTGCGCGCCCTGGGGGTGGTGAGTTAACCCATGCCTGAGTCATTCTTGCCCTCCTCTATCATAGCTGTGGATTGTGGTAGCATCAATACCCACGCCGTTATGCTGGATGTCGTCAGCGGCTCCTATCGCATGGTGGCGCGCGCCACCACGCTGACCACAGCCGAACCGCCTTATTCAGATGTCTCTGAGGGCGTGCGTCGCGTCATTGCCCAGATTCAGGGCGTGATCGGCCGCCCGCTGCTGGCCGAGAACGGCCGGCTGATCGTCGGCAGCCGCAACCCGGCTGTCGGTGTGGATATGTTTGTAGCGACAGCCAGCGTGGCCGAGCCGCTGCGCCTGATCCTGGCCGGGCTGATGGAGGAGTTCGACCTGGCGAGCGCGCGCCGGGCAGTGGCGGCGACCTATACCTCCATTGAGGACGTGATCAGCCTGAACGATGGCCGTGGCGAAGAGGATCACATCGAGTTACTGGCGAATCGTCGGCCCGATGCGGTGGTGATCGTCGGCGGGACGGATGGGGGCGCGATCAGTTCAGTGCGGCGGTTGCTCGAAGAGGCTGTGCTGGCCGGGTCGCTGGTCAGCGAACCCGACCGATTTAGCCTGGTCTACGCCGGCAACAGCGCCCTGCGCGACAAGCTGCCGGGGATTGTCGGCGGCCGCCTGCCGGTCTCAGCCGCAGACAATGTGCGTCCGCGCCTGGATGCCGAATGCCTGGAGCCGGTGCAGGCGGAACTGGAGGCATTATACGAGTCGCGGCAGTTGGCACGGCTGCCGGGGTTTGATGAGTTATACCCCTGGAGCGAGAGTCCGGCCCTGCCGACCGCGCGGGCGTTTGGGCGTACTATCCAGTTCCTCTCCGCCCGGGGGAGTGCCCTGGGAGTGGATGTAGGCAGCAGCGCGACGACCGTAGCGGCCGGCCTCAGCGGCCGGCTGAGCCTGACGGTGCGGGCCGATCTGGGGGTCGGCCACAATGTGGCGCGCTTATTGGAGGCCACCTCGCCCGCCGAGGTCATTCGCTGGTTGCCATTTCCGCTGGACCCCGCCGATGTACGCGATTTCGTCTGGAACAAAGCCCTGCACCCGGCGACCATCCCCCAAGAGCCCAAGGAGGTCTGGCTGGAGCAGGCTCTGGCCCGTGAGGCACTGCGACTGACGGCAGCGAGCAGTGGGCAGTGGGCAGCGGGCAGCGCACTGCTTGCTGATGTGATTGTCGCCGGTGGCAGCACATTGGCGCGCGCGCCACGGCCCGGTCAGACTGCCCTGATGCTGCTGGATGCGCTCCAGCCGGTTGGGGTGAGCACATTGCTGGCCGATGTAAACGGGCTCGTGCCGGCGCTGGGGGCGGTTGCGCCGGTTCAGCCTGTCGCCATGGTTCAGGTCCTGGAGAATGACGGCTTGCTCTCCCTGGGGACGGTCATCGCGCCGGCAGCTACAGGGGTGCCAGGTCAGAGCGCCCTGCACCTCAAGTTAACTCATCCGGCCGGCGGTGACCTGGAGGTGGATGTGGCCTATGGCTCGCTGGAGGTTGTGCCTCTACCTGCTGGCGAGAAAGTGCAGGTCTCGTTTCTAGACGGTGCCCTCTCCCCAAGCTTGGGGAGAAGGGGCGAAGGGGATGAGGGCGGTAATGGCACGCTCACCATCGCGGGTGGCGCAGTTGGCCTGATCATAGATGCCCGAGGGCGGCCGCTGCGCTTGCCCGGCGACCCGGAGGCGCGCATGGCGCGGCTACAGCAGTGGCTGTCAACGATAGGCGGCTGAGGAGCATTGAGTCCTATGGTCATTTCACAAGCCACCATTCGCCGGGCACGGGTATTGCCGACGCCAGGCGAGATAACTATTCGCGTTGGGCAGCGTGTGGAGCCCCCCGACGTGATCGGGCGGGCGGCGCTGCCAGGGGGGTATCGGGTGATCCCCATTGCGCGCCTGCTCGGCGTGCCGGAGGAGCGCCTGGCCGGAGTATGCACTCATCGGACCGGTGATAGCGTCAAGGCGGGCGATGTGCTGGCGCGAGGGCGGAGCCTGCCCTGGCCGCGCGTTGTGCGCGCCCCGGCCGACGGCGTTATCACGGCCCTCAGCGAGGGGCGCATGATTCTGGAGATCGCGCCGCAGCTTGTCGAGTTGCGCGCCGGACTGCCCGGGGTGGTGGTGAGCCTCATAGGCGAGACGAGGCACACAGGCGCTATGTCCTCACCCAGGCAGGGCCAGGGGGTATTGATTGAGACGAAAGGCGCGCTGGTTCAGGGAGCCTGGGGATCAGGTCAGGAATCTTATGGGCTGCTTAAGGTGATGGTCGCGGGCCCGGATGAGCCTCTGGGGCCCGAAGCCATTGATGTGAGCTGCCACGGCTGCATCGTCGTGGGCGGCTCGACGCTGTCTGAAGCGACACTGCGCCAGGCACAGCAGATGCAGGTGCGCGGGCTGGTGGTGGGCAATCTGCCGGCCGATTTGCGTGAGGCCACGATGGACCTGCCTTTTCCGGTCCTGGTCATAGACGGATATGGCGGGCAGCGCCCCATGCCGTCGCCGGTCTTCGAGGTACTTAAGGCCAACAACGCGCATGAGGCGGTGCTGAACGCAAGATGCCCCGGGCGCTGGGACGCCGCCCAGCCGGAGCTAATCGTGCCCCTGACTATAGCAGGCGGTGAGCAGTTGCCGGTGGACAGCGATCCACCTGTTGACCGCCAACTGGCCGTGGGCACGCGCGTGCGGGTACTGCGTGCGCCCTATGCCGGCGCTATCGGCACGATCAAGACGTTGTATGAGCGCCCCCGTCCCTTGCCGACAGGGGGCCGGTCGCCAGGGGCGGATGTTGATCTGGGGAGCCAGAAGGCGGGTGTTGTCTTCATCCCATACGTGAACCTACAGCCGATTTAACCCCTTTGGCGGTTTGGCGTGGGTGTGATACACTTGGCTTCATGCACGTGTCTCATATCCTCCGCCTGACCGATCTCTCCTATCTGGCGAGCGGTGTCGCCGAAGGTGTGTGCACCGCCCTGTTGGGGCTGAGCAATATGGGCAAGTCAACCCTGCTGCGAACCCTGTGTGAGCCTGGTCTCGCCGAACGCCTGGCGTTGAGCGTTGAACGTCGGGCGTTGAGCACAGAGTCGGTGGATGTCAAATCTCCGCCCGACGTTCCGCGCTCTACACTCTACGTATACGTGGACTGCAATCTGATGCTGGAACTGAGCGCCCAGGGCTTCTACGAGGTCGTCCTGCGTGCTCTACTGGCATCCCTTTCTCCCTCCTTGCCCCCCGCCTCTCTCCCCAAGCTTGGGGAGAGAGGGGCAGAGGTAAGGGGAGGGAGCGGGGGAGAGCCTGGCCTGGTTGAGCGCGTGCGCGCCTGTTATCAACAAGTCCTCGAACCTTCCAGCCCGTTACGTGTGCCGCTCAGCTTCAACGAGGCCCTGGCGGCTGCAACCGAGGGGACAGATGGACGGCTGGCCCTGTTGCTCGATGAATTTGATGAAGCGCTGGCAGCCCTGGATGGGCGCGTGTTTCTCAATCTGCGGGCGCTGTATGACCAGTTCAACGGGCGATTGTGCTATATCACAGCCACCTCCCAGCCCCTGGAGCAGGTCCGCCCCAGCGAAGATCGTGGCGAGTTCTGTGAACTGTTCGCGGGCCGCACACGCTGGCTAGGTGTGCTCACGCCGGAGGACGCCCGCTCTATCATTGCTGAGCATGCCCAACGGGCCGGTGTGAAACTGAACCCCGAAGAGGTCGCCTTCATCGCGGACCAGGCAGGTGGTCATCCAGGGCTATTGCAGGCAGTTACGTCGGCAGTGCTACAGGCAGGCGCAGGCCAACCCGCCGATACGGAGGTGGATGCTCTGCCTGCTCAAAGCCAGGAAGGTGGTTATTCCTACTTTGCCTGGTTGGCGCCCCGGCTAGACGAGGATGAGATTGTCCGCAACGAATGCACCAAGCTATGGCGTCAGCTCACGCCAGGCGAGCAGGAGAGCTTGCTGGCTTATCTTTCCTTCCGTCCTTCGACGGATGGGGGTGGAGAGGCCCGGGAGATGTCCCAGGCAGCCCCGGCCAGCCTGCGTGAGAAGTCCATTCTGATCGGTGACCCGCCGCGTGTCTTCAGCCGGTTGTTCGAGGCCTACGCCCGGCGGCGGGCGACAGCTCATGGCCCCGCCAGGGGGGTGCACATTGATGTCGAGGCCGGTAACGTATGGGTGGACGACCGGCCGGTGCAGAACCTGACCGATCTGGAGTATCGTCTGCTGCTCCTGCTCTATGGCCGTCTTGACAAGCTGTGTGATAAATACCAGATCGTCGAGGCAGTTTGGGGACAGGAGTATATTGACGAAGTAGATGACGCTCGGATTGAAAAGCTGGTGAGTCGGCTGCGTTCCAAACTTGAGCCCGACCCGGCCAACCCCCATTACCTGCTGACGCTGCGGGGGCGAGGCTACAAGTTAATACGGGGATAGGTGTGAAGCTCCTCTCCGTGCTTGCCAGCCAGATTGCGGCGGCAACGGAACGTACCCACCTGTATGAGGCCGAGCAGCGCCGCCGCCGGCGCGCCGAAGCCCTGGCTGAGATTTCGGTCACGCTGGCTACAACGCTTGATCTTGACCGGGGCCTGGAGTTGGCCCTGACTCAACTGGAAAAGCTTATTACTTACGATTATGCCAGCATCGCCCTGTTGGAGGGGGGCCTGGCCCGTATCCGTGCTTCACGCGGCTTTGCCGATGTCAGCCGGCTCACCGAGGCCATGCCGGTGGACCAGCTTAAGACGCTCAGCCATCTGGTGGCGACCAAGCAGGCGCTGCTGATCCCTGATACCGCCGACAGCCCCTTGTGGCGGCCGGACGTTCTGGGTGGCACGCCCATCCGCTGCTGGATCGGTGCGCCGCTCATCGTCCGCGACATGGTCATCGGTGCTCTCATGGTGGACAGCCGTCGCCCTCATGCCTATGCGCCCGATGACCGCGATACCGTTGCCGTCCTCGCCAATTACCTGGCCGCCGCCATTGACAACGCCCGCCTGCACGCCCAGAACCTGCGCCAGGTGCGCGAGTTGACCGCCCTCTACGAGACCTCGCTGGATGTGACCTCCAAGCTCGAGCCTGAGGTCCTCCTTAAAGTTGTCGTCCAGCGCGCGGCGGCCCTGCTCCATGCCCGTGGCGGCGGCCTGTACCTGTACGACCCCACCGCCGATCAGCTCAGGCTGAGCATCAGCTATAACCTCGGTCGCGACTACACGGGTGTCATCCTCAAGCCCGGTGAGGGTCTGTCGGGCCAGGCCCTGGTGAGTGGCCGGCCGGTGGCGACCGACAACTACGCTGCCTGGGAGGGCCGCCCCCTCGTTTTCCATCACGCCGCCTTTACCGCCGTCCTCGCCATCCCCCTGCGCTGGCAGGACGCCAACGTCGGTGTCCTCTTCATCGCGGATGATAGTGAGGGCCGCAGCTTCAGCCAGGAGGAGATCGAACTGGCTTCGCGCCTGGCATCACAGGCTGCTATCGCCATCGGCAATTTACATCTCTACACCACCGCCCAACGTCGCGCCGAGCAACTGCGCCTGGTCAACCAGATCGGCCAGCAGTTCACCTCGATCCTCAACCCGGTGCAGCTCTCGACTGAGGTGGCACGGCGCGTTTGTGAGACCTTCAACTACTACGCCGTCTCGGTTCATCTGGTCGAGGGGGACACGGTTCGCTTGAACGCCGGCGTTGTGCGCTCTCCGGCCATCGAGCCGATGACGTGGGACCGGCCTCTTCGTATCGGCCAGGAAGGTATCATCGGTTGGGTTGCTGCCACCGGCAGGCCGCTCCTCGTGGCCGATGTGGAAGCTGATTCACGCTATCTGGCCATCCCGGAACTGCCGCTTACCCGTTCGGAGTTGGCCGTGCCGCTCCTGCTGGGCGGGCAGGTGCTCGGCGTCCTCAACGCCGAGAGCGACCGCGTCGGGGCCTTTGACCAGACCGATCTGGAGACCATGCAGGCCCTCGCCGGCCAGCTCTCCATCGCCATCACCAACGCGCGCCTGTTCGAGGCGGTGCGTGCTCACGCCACCGAGCTTGAGCGGCACGTAGCCGAACGGACCGCAGAGATCCGCGCTCAACAGCAGCGCACCGAGGCCATCCTCCGCAGCGTCGCTGACGCCATCATTGTCACCGATCTACAGGGCCGGATCGTTCTAACCAACCCGACTGCCAACAATCTGCTGATTACGGAACAGGGGCCTTCGGCTGCCTTGACTGAACTGGTGTGCAAACTTGCCGCCGACCCCGATCTCAGCCAGGTTGAGACGGTGGAACAGGGCGGGGTGGTGCTTCAGGCTCACGCGGCCAGAGTCATGGAGGACGGCCAGGCCCTCGGCACGGTCATCACCCTACGCGACATCACCCGCCTGCGTGAACTTGACCGGCTGAAGTCACAGTTCGTCTCGAATGTGTCACATGAGTTACGTACCCCGTTATCTAACATCAAACTGTATCTCTCCCTTCTCTCCAAGGGCCGCCCTGAGAAGCGTGAGGGCTATCTCGGCATCCTCGAACACGAGGTCGTCCGCCTCGAACGGTTGATCCAGGGTGTGCTCGACCTGTCGCGCCTGGACGTGCGCAGCGAGGCGGCGTTCGCCCTCCAGCGCGAACCGGTTTCCCTTGACCAGGTCATTGCGGGCGTCCTCGAAGCTCAGCGCGTCAGCGCCGAGGCCAGACGGCTGACCATCCGCTATATCCCTGACCCACAGGTCCCGCCGGTGAATGCCGACCGCAATCAGTTAATCCAGGTGTTTACCAACCTGATCAGCAATGCCATTCTATATACGCCAGAGGGCGGCCAGATTGAAGTGGCCACAAACTTGCATCCCTACCGGGAGCAGCTACATGCGGTCGTCACCGTCCGTGACACCGGTATCGGTATCGCGCCGGAGGAGATCAACTGTATTTTTGACCGCTTCTATCGCAGCCCGCGGGCCGAGGCGGCCGGTGTGCCCGGCACCGGCCTGGGCCTGGCCATTGTCAAAGAGATTGTTGACCTGCATCATGGCCGGGTTGAGGTCACCAGCGAGGTCGGCGTGGGCAGCACATTTACGGTATGGCTACCGATATGAAGCAGACCATCCTTGTGATTGAGGACGATCCCATCCTGCTCGAAGGGGTGCACGATATTTTGGATCTGGCCGGCTATCACGTGCTGGCTGCCAACAACGGTCTTGAGGCTCTCCAGGTCCTTGAGGGGCAGGAGCGGCCCGATCTCATCCTCTCCGATATCATGATGCCGCGAATGAACGGCTACAGCTTCTATGAGGCCGTCCGCGCTCACCCCGAATGGGTTGCCATCCCCTTCATCTTCCTCACGGCCAGAGGTGAGAAAGCCGATGTGCGCCTGGGCAAACAACTCGGGGTGGATGATTACATCGTCAAGCCTTTTGAGGCGGAAGACCTGCTTGTCGCCATCGCCGCCAAACTGCGCCGCACTGCCGAATTGCGCGCAGTGCAAGAGCAAGAGATTGTTTCCCTTAAACGCTCAATTCTCACCATGCTCAACCACGAGTTCCGCACTCCACTCACGTACATCATGGCCTATGCTGAGATGCTGTCCGAGGATAGCGTGAACGCGGACTATAGCGAGGCATCCCAATTCCGGGAGTTCCTGCAAGGCATCCGTAAAGGCAGCGACCGCTTGCAGCGGCTGGTGGAAGATTTCATTTTCCTCGTCGAACTGGAAACCGGTGAGGCCCGTAAAACCTATGAGGCGCGTCGGAGGATAGTCGCCGACCTGCGCAAGTTGATCGCGGGGGTGGTCGCGGACTACGCGGAGGCGGCCGCGGCGCGCAACCTCAATCTTGTTACGGATATACCGGAGCACCTGCCGCCCATTCTGGCCGACACCGAGTATTTGCGCAACGCTCTGGGGCGCTTGCTGGACAACGCCTGCAAGTTCAGTTGGCGCGGCACCATCGAGGTGCGCGCCCGTGATCATGAAGAGCCTGGGAGGCGAACTGTCTGCATCGCGGTCAGCGACCAGGGTATCGGCATCACCGCGGGCGACCTGCCGCACATTTTCAGCCCGTTCTATCAGGGGGATCGAGCCAAGACCGAGCAGCAGGGCTCCGGTTCGGGCCTGGCGATCACCAAAGGCATTGTTGAGCTGCACGGTGGCCATATTGAGGTCGAGAGCCAGCCGGGTGTTGGCAGCACGTTTACGATTGTGTTGCCTGGGGTAAATAGCTGAGTGCTAATTGTCAGCCTCACGTCATGCAAGTCTGCCCGATGGATGTATCATGATAAACGATAAACTGGAACAGGGAGGAGAGCCCAATGGCAAGCTTACTCGATAAAGTCAATACCCTCATCATGGCGAACCTGCATAGCCTGGTGGATCGGGCTTTGCAACAGAACTCGGTCGCGGTGCTGGATGAGTACATTCGCCAGGCCGAGAACAACCTGACCGCGCTCGAAGACGCTATCGCCACGGTCGGCGGCAATGTGCGCACCCTCAAGCGCAAGTACGAGGAATATGACGCCGCTGCCCAGCAGCTCGATCACGACATTGACACGCTGCTGCAAAAGGGGCAGGAGACCCTGGCCGTGGCCGCCCAGTCCGACCTCAATGCCAAGCAGCGCCTGGCGGCCGATTACAAGGCCCAGTATGAGCAGCAGTCCGGCGAGTATCAGAAGCTGGTGGATGCCCGACTCAAGCTGGAAGCCAAGCTGACTACCATCAAGCAGGAACGCGAGCATCTGCTGGCGCTGCTTGAGCTGGCCAAGTCCAAGGAGGTCTCGCTGCGGGCCATTAAGTCCCTCGACGACCTGGCTGGCATCGGTGACTCGGATGTGGCCCGTATCGGCGATCAGATCCGGGCGCGGCTGGACCAGGCCTCGGCACGGATGGAGATGGCAACTACCCGTCTCGACCAGCAGATGGACGAGATCCTGGAGAAGGACAAGATCGAGAACCAACTTGCCGAGCGCAAGAAGCGCCTGGGCCTGGCATAGTGGTCAGCTTGTGACGAAAGGCTAATGACGAGCCGCCATCTCATCAATACCTGTCCACCCTGAGCGAAGCGAAGGGTCTTGGGGTGATGACACTGAGGTTCTTCGCTTCGCTCAGAATAACAAGATGATCGTTCCTGGTTTATGAGATGACCTCGACCGGTCTTCGTCATGGCTGAAAGCTGAGCGCTGAAAGCTGATGGCTGGCTGAAAGCTGAAAGCTGAGAGCTTCTTATGAACCGCACCCGTCTGATCTTTCTCGTGATCGTCGGCCTGGCTGGGCTGATTGTTGTCGGCGCTTTGATCTACCGGTCCGCCGGTGGGCAAGCCACGTCTCCGGCGGCCAACCAACCGCTGGAGGTCCGTGTGGTCGTCGCCTTGCCGGTCGAGCCCTGGGTCAGCGCCGCGGCCAAGCAGTTCAATGACGAACGGCACACGCTGGAGAATCAGGTCATCCACGTCACCATCGTGCCGATGGATGGCCTGGCCGCCATGGGCCGCTACGAACGCGGCGAGTTCGGCACGGAAGCCGGGCAACAACCGCTGCCTACTGCCTGGATCCCGGACAGCCGCTATCTGGTCGAACTCGTCAACTCCGTGTACAAGGACAAGATCAATCGTGACGTGTTCCTGACCGACGGCGAGTACCGCGCCCGGCCCATTGCCGTGTCCCTGTTTGCCTGGGGCATTTACGGCAGCCGCGCTGAGGCCCTCGAAAAGAAATACGGCCAGGTGAGCTGGAAGACGCTGCATGACGCGGCCATCGCGCCCGGCGGCTGGCGTGAGATCGGCGGCCAGCCGGAATGGGGCTACTTCAAGTTGATCGTCCCCCACCCGCGCAAGAACATCGGTGGCCTGGCGGCGATGGTGGCTGCGGCGGGCGAATATTACGACCGGCCTGACATCACCGTGGCCGACGTCACCGACCCCAATTTCCAGAAGTGGCTGAAGGAATTGATGAGTGCCGTCACCGACTTCTCCAGCCTGGGCTCGTACCCCGGCGAGAACCTGGCGCTGTTCGGCTATTCGGCCGGCGATGGCGGGCAATTGCTGGAGAGCGATCTGCTGATCAATATGGCCGGCTCGCTCAATCGCTGGGAGCCACTGCGCATCCTGTACCCGAAATACGTGACCTGGTTCGACTTCCCCTTCACTGTGTGGATGGGAACCGAGACCACGGCGCTTGAGAAGAACGCGGCGCTCGAATTTGAGAAATATCTGCTCTCCAAGCCCTGGCAGGAGCAGGCCGTGAGCTATGGCCTGCGGCCCGTCAGCAACGAGGTCAGTGTAGACCGGCCGGGTAGCCCCTTCAACCAGTGGAAGGACCGCGGCGTCGCCACCATCTTGCCCGTGACCACACGGATGCGTGACCCGGACCGTGAGGTGTTGCAGACGCTGCTCAGATGGTTCGATCTGAACGTGGCGCAGCGGTGAGGCGAATATGAGCACGCAGAAACGGCCCACCAGCAGGAAGTCTGGCATGAACACCCCGCGCTACGCTCCCTATATCATCGTCCTGAGCCTGGGTGTCCTCGGCGTTCTGCTTATCTGCGGCCTGCTGTGGGCAGCTTACCAGGGAGCCCAGGAGACTCTCACCAGTTCGCAAGGGCCGAAAGAGGTTGTGCTGCGGGTGGCTTATTCGCCCGAGAAAGCTGTGCTCTTCCACGACTTGGTGGACAGCTTCAACCGCCGTGGTGAGAAGTCGGCCGACGGCCTGCCGCTGCGCATCGAAGCCATCCAGTTGGAGCCTGACGCCATGCTGGATGGGGCCCTGGCGGGCGAGTTCCAGGCAATGACGCCCGATTCATCGCTCTGGCTCGACCAGCTCGACCGGCGCTACGCCGAGCGCAATGGCCCTGAGGCGACCCTGGTCGGCACGACGACGCGCTACGCCGTCTCACCAGTCGTCATCATCATGTGGCGCGATGCCGCCGAGAAGATGGGTTATCCCCAGAAGCCGATCGGCTGGGGTGATTTGCTGACGCGAGCGCAATCGGACCCCAATTTCAAATGGAGCCATCCCTCCACGGCCTCGGCCAGCGGCATCCTGGCGACGCTGGCGACTTTCTACGCTGGCGCCGGCAAGACGCGCGGGCTGACCCCCGAAGACGTTCAGGATGCCAGGACGCTGGCCTATGTCAGTGCCTTGGAGAAGACCGTGCGTTACTATGGCGAAGGCGAATGGGCCATCGCCCAACAGGTGAAGCAGCAAGGGCGCAGCTACCTCGATGCCTTCGTCGGCCAGGAACAGATCGTCGTCTGGCTGCGCCAGCAAGGGGCCGACGTCGTCGCCGTTTACCCGACCGAGGGCTCGCTGTGGGAGGACCACCCGCTGGCGTTGCTGGAGACACCTGGGTTGACGGATGGGCAGCGGACGGCCTTCCAGCGTTTCAGCGCCTATCTACTGTCGCAAGAAGCCCAGGCCAAGGTCCTGGCCAATGGCTACCGCCCGGCCGACCTGAGCATCCCGCTCGATAGCGCAGGGTCGCCGCTCAAGCCGGAGAACGGGGTGGACCCGAACCAACCGCAGACGGCGCTTCAGATCCCGCCCGCGCCCGTCGTCGAAGTCGTCCAGAACGTGTGGTGGTACACCAAGCGCCGCACCAACGTCTACCTGGTCGTGGACACCTCCGGCAGCATGGGAGGGGACAAGATCGCCAATGTGCGCCAGGCGCTCCAGACCTTCATCGGCCAGATCAAGAGCGACGATGACAGCGTCGGGCTGATCAGCTTCAACAGCCAGGTGTACCAGGATGTGCCCCTTGACCAGTTGAAGAACAACCGCGCCCGGCTGCTGGCCACGGTGGATGGACTGAACGCGGGTGGCAATACCGCGCTTCTGGATGCGGTGGATCGGGCCTACACGCTGCTACAGCAGGCCGGTGACCGCGAGCGCATCAACGCCATCGTTGTCATGACCGATGGCAAGGAAAACGCTTCGACGATCAGCCTGGGCCGGCTGACGGCCAAGATGCGCAACGGGAACCAGCAGGGCCTGCCCATCGTCGTCTTCGCCATCGCTTACGGAGATGACGCCGACAAGGACGTATTGCAGGCTCTGGCCGACGCCACCGGCGGCCAGATGCGCGAGGGAACGCTGGAGACGATCCGGAATTTGTATAAGATTCTCTCGACGTATTTCTGAGATCGTAAAACGTGAAGCGCACATTACGTTTCACGCTTTACGCTCGTTGAGACTCAGCAGATCACAGAACTGTCCCTCTGAGCGAAGCGAAGAGCCTCTGGTAAGCGGCATAGAGATGCTTCACTTCGTTCAGCATGACAGATACGGGACCTATCGAGACTGCGAAGAAGATGAGCGAACAAGTTCGAGCTGCTGATGAACTGCGTCGCCGCGCCCTGTGGGCGATGCTATCCTATGCCTTCTTCCGCTGGGAGAGCGCAGTGGTGATCGCGCTGGTCATTCTGCTGGCCTTCTTCCTGCCGCAGCCTTTCCCCTGGTGGCAGGCATGGTATTGGGTCGTCGGTGGGGTGGTCGCTGAGCTGGCCCTGGTGTATTCCAGCTTCGTGGACCCAGATGTGGGCGCGCGGGTCGTAGCCGATATGCTGCGCGAGACCTTCAATCCGCAGCGGCTGCGCAACCCGGCCAACCAGAGCCGCGTGGAGAAGGCCTTCCAGTACCGAGCCCAGATCGAGGCGGCGATCCGCTCCCACCGCGAGGGGATACTGCGCGAACACCTGCAACAGACGGCGCAAGGTATTGACGCCTGGATTACCCAGATTTATGCCTTGGCCGAACGGCTGGACGCCTACCAGAGCGATGCCATCATTGCCCAGGACATGAAGGCCGTGCCCCAGTCGCTCCAAACCCTCCAGGCGCGGCTGAAGAGCGAGGACGACGCAGCGGTGCGCGCCCAGCTCCAGGAGACCATCCGCGACAAGCAGGCCCAGTTGGACTCGCTGCGTAACCTGGAGAACATCATGGAGCGGGCCGATTCGCAGCTCGAAGGCACACTCTCGGCCCTGGGAACGGTCTACGCGCAGATCCAGTACATTGGGGCTAAAGACATTGACAGCGGCCGGGCGCAGCAACTGCGCCAGGAGATCGCCGACCGCGTGGCCGGCCTGCAAGACCTGGTGAGTTCGATGGATGAGGCCTATCAGCCCAGGAAGGGCTAAGAACCATGGACATCGCACAGGCCATCTGGTCGTTCCTGATCGATCCGAATGTGGCCTATCTCTTCCTGATCCTCGGCCTGTGGGCCTTGCTTATGGCCATTTACACGCCGGGGACGGGTGTGCCGGAGGGGGCAGCAGTGGTGACCCTGGCGCTGGCGTTTCTGGGGCTGAGCCGCCTGCCGGTGAATGTCGCCGGCCTGCTGCTCATCGCCGTCGGCTTTGGCCTGTTCCTGGCCGAGACCCACTTTCAAAGCCATGGCATCCTCACCGCCAGCGGGGCGCTGGCGCTGTTTCTGGGCTCACTCTTCCTGTTCCAGCCGGAGGGCGGAGGCGCCCGACTTTCGCTCTGGCTCATCGGCGCGGTCACGCTTAGCTCGGTAGCATTCGTCGCCCTGGCCCTTTCGGCCGCTGTGCGCATACGCCGAATGCCGCCGCGAACCGGCGCAGACACGGTCGTGGGAGCAGAGGGCGTCGTGCGCGACCCGCTCGACCCGGCCGGCACGGTGCAATTGCCGGGCGAGCTATGGAGCGCCGTGGCCGACGAGCCCATCGGTGCAGGCGAGCCGGTCGTCGTAGATCGCCTGGATGGGCTCACATTACACGTGAAGCGTAAGGCCTCGAACGCAGGGCATAACGGCGTTGGCCCCGCGCTTCATGCTCAACGCTCGACGCCAGAAAATGGAGGTGTGTCGTGACCGCAGGTAGCTTCCTCTTCCTATTAATCCTGTTTGCATTCATTGGGCTGTTCGTGCTGATCATCCTGTTCAGCGCGATCCGCATTGTGCGCGAGTACCAGCGGCTGGTCGTGTTCCGACTGGGCCGCGCCATTGGTCAGAAGGGGCCGGGGGTGGTTCTGCTGATCCCCTTCGTGGACCAGGCACAGATGGTGGACCTGCGCGAACAGTTCCTCGAGGTACCTCATCAGACCTCGATCACCAAGGACAACGCGCCCATCAGTATTGACTTCCTGATCTATTGGAAGGTGATCGATCCGATGCTGAGCGTGCTCCAGGTGGGCAACTTTGCGGCGGCCTCGATGGGCATCGCCACGACGACGCTGCGCGCCGTCATCGGCGACATTATGCTCGATGACGTGCTGGCCCAACGCGAGCACATCAATCAGGTGCTGCGCGTCAAGCTAGACGAGGTCACCGAACGCTGGGGCGTCAAAGTGACCGCCGTCGAAATCCGCGAGATTGTCCCGCCGCGCGAGGTGCAGGAGGCTATGAACCGCCAGATGTCGGCCGAACGCACGCGCCGCGCAGTGGTGACCGAATCGGAGGGCAAGCGCGAGGCGTCCATCAAGGTGGCCGAGGGCGAAAAGCAGGCTGCCATCCTCAAGGCCGAGGGTGACAAGCAATCACGCATCCTCCAGGCCGAAGGCGAGCGCCAGTCGCAGATCTTACGGGCCGAGGGCTTCGCCCTGGCCCTGGAGAAGATCTTTGAGACGGCGCGCGGTGTAGACACGAACACCATGACGCTGCAATACCTGGAGGCACTCAAGGCACTGGGCGCAAGCCCGGCGACAAAGTTCATCTTCCCGCTGGAGTTCACCAGCCTGATTCAGCCGTTCACAGGCAATGGTGCCAGGCAGTCGGCAGGAGATGGGAGCGGACGCGGATAAACGCGGATTAAGGCTATATCCTTCGCTTCGCTCAGGATGACCTTTCCTTACCCGTGTTCATCCGCCTTTCATCATGGGCATGGAGGGTTTTCGTATCGAAGAGGCCGGGCTGGGCGACCTGGGAGCGATCCGGGCGCTGCAAGCCAGGTGCTTCCCGGAGGATGAGTTCGGTTGGATTGATCTGTTCTTCCTGCTGGCTTTCAGCGACACAGTGCGGCTGAAGGCCGTGGATGGCAGCGGACGGGTCGTGGGCTTTGTCGCCGGCGACCCGCAGCCCCATCGGGGTCTGGCCTGGATCGTGACGTTGGGCGTGCTGCCGGAGCAGCGCCGGCAGGGAGTAGGGACTCAGTTGCTGGCGGCGTGCGAGTCGCGCCTGAAGGAGCCCTGCCTGAGGCTGATGGTGCGCGTGAGCAATACTGTGGCAATCGCGCTCTATCACAGAGCCGGGTACCAGGAAATCAAGCGCGAACCGCGCTATTATCCGGGGGGCGAAGACGGATTACTGATGGAGAAGGTGCGTCAATGAGCAAGAGCACGATACTGGTGCGGCTTCTCGTGCCAATCATGGTCGTGGTGCTGATCGGTCTGACGGGATGCGGTTCTTCAGGGCCGACGAAGGGTGACGTGACCGTCTATGTTGCCGCGCCGCTGTCCGGCTTCCAGGCCAACGGCGGGCAGACGGTCGTGGGCGGGGTCCGGCTGGCGGCCGAGCGAATCAACCGCCAGGGGGGGCTGCTGGGCTATCGCGTCGTCGTCGAGGGTGTGGATGACGAAAGCGATTCCGATGTGGCTGTCGAGGTCGCCAAGAAGATCAAAGCGGACATCGAGAGCGGCAAGCGGGTGATCGCGGTGATCGGCCATTATAATAGCGGCCAGACGCTGGCTGCGATGGAACTGTACAAGGACCTGCCCATCGTGGTCATCACACCGACCTCGAGTGAGGTCTCGATCACGCAGCGCGGCTACCACAACTTCTTCCGGGTCAATGCCAACGATGCGGTGCAGGCTCAGGTGGATGCCGACTATCTGGTGAACAAGCTGGGCGCGCGGCGCGTGATCGTCGCTCACAACGACACCGACTATGGCCGGGGGCTGCGTGACCAGATCAAACAGGCGCTCCAGGCACTCGGCGCACAGGTCGTCAGCGACATCGAAGTCAAAGAGGGGCAGGCACGCTATGCGGACGAGGTCAAGCGCATTCAGGCGGCCGGGGCCGATGCCATCTTCTACGCCGGCTACGAGATCGAGTGCCCTTACCTGCGCTACGAACTGCAACAGGCGCAGGTTAACCTGCCGTTCCTGGCCAGCGATGGCTGCTTCCTGGCGGCGACGATTGACAATGCCAACGGTGCGGCGGAAGGGATGTACATCAGTTCTTTCGCCCCCAGCCCCAAGGCTGTAGCCGACGCGCAGTGGATCAAAGACTATCAGAGCATCGAGGCGCGCAACCCCGATACCTACAGCATCAATGGCTACCTGGCGATGTCGGTGCTGGCCGAGGCAGTGAAGCAGGCCGGCGTGCTGGACGCGCTCAAAGTGGCCGATGCCCTGCGGGCACTCAATTACAGCAGCCTGATCGGGCCGATCCGCTACGACGCCAATGGTGACGTGCGCGATCCCAAGATATTCATCTTTCAGGTGAAAGATAGCGAGTTCGTGCAGGTGTTCCCATAACGTCTACGCAGCAAGAGCGAGGAAGACCTCTCCCCTTTCGACAGGGGAGGGGCAGGGGGAGAGATTGGCCTGCCGGGCCTGGCTCTCTCAGCCCGGGGCTTCTAGCCTCAGGGGGCGCTGCTCCTCGTGCCCCCGGTCTCCCTCCACGCCCGCAGGACCTCGGCGACGCTCCAGGCCTGGGCGAAGCAGCCACGGGGTAGGAAGGGCGGGTCACCGTCGAAGATCTCGCTGATGGTGCCCAGACCCGCGTCACTCAGGTGGTGAATGAAGGGCATGAGGTAGCTGCGCGCCCAGTCCGGGTCGCCGTAGACCTTGAGGTGAGCGGTGACAAACGGACCGATCAGCCAGGCCCAGACCGTGCCCTGGTGATAAGCGGCATCGCGCTGGCGCCTGTCGCCCAGGTAGCGGCTGTGGTAGGCCGGATCGTCAGGGGCCAGAGAACGCAGGCCGTAGGAGGTCAGCAGGTGACGGGCACACGCGTCA
>CADDZL010000042.1 GCA_902812335.1 Chloroflexota bacterium
CCCCAAAGGCACACCGATCTACGCTGCCGACGGCGGGACCGTGATCTTCGCCGGCTGGAGCCCGGTCGGCTATGGTAACCTCGTGGTGATCGATCACGGCAACGGCTTCACCACCTGGTACGCTCATCAGAGCCAATATGTGGTGGACAACGGCAGCGTAGTGAGCCAGGGCCAGCTCATCGGCTACGTTGGCTCAACCGGCCGTTCCACCGGCCCGCACCTGCACTTCGAGATTCGCTATAACGGCGAGCCGCTCAACCCCTTCGATTACGTCCAATAGCCACCGCCATAACTGTTCATCTGACATCTGGTCTTAACCGCAAAGGGCGCAAAGGGATTATAATCTCTGAGCCTTGGCGTTCTTTGCGCCCTTTGCGGTGAAAGATATGTCCGACTTGCTGGAACAAGCTCAACGCCGGGTGGCCCGACTCGCACAACTGGCCCAGGCCTCACGCCAGATAGCCATCCTGTCCACGGTGGAACTGGATGATCTACTGGATGAGGTATGGGTTCGACCTGCCTGCGTTCCGTAGCAATGAAGAGCACTCATCAGGCGAGATGACCGGGGGGCTCGTTGCTCTGCCCAAAATGTGCGATGGAAGTCGAGCTTGTGGCGCTGACGGATTCTGTGCTATCATGAGATTATTCTGGTCCAGGGAGACGCCGGAGGCACTTCTCTAACAGAATTGGATGAATTGACCATGACAACACGTGAATGGACGGCCGCGCCATCCAGGCCCCATACCGGCCTCTCCTGGCTCGACCTGCTGACCCAGGTGGCGCTGGCCAGTCTGGTTCTGGTGCTGATCGGCGTTCTCAGCGTGGTTCTGGCCACCGGCCTGTTTGAGCGCAGCTATGCCGAGCGCATCTACCCCGGCGTGCACGTGTGGGGCGTGAACCTGAGCGGACTGACCCAGGCCCAGGCCGCCGAGGCCATCGCCTCAAGCCTCACCTCCCCCCAGAGCGTCCATGTGACCTTCCGCGACGGCAACCGGACATGGACGGCGACCCTGGCCGAGCTTGGCCTGAAGCTGGACGCGCCTGCCACGGCTGCCGCCGCCTATGCCGTAGGCCGCAACGGCCAGCCCTGGGGCGACCTGCCAGCGAAGGTTCAAGCATGGTGGGTGGGTATGCAACTCTCACCCATCGCCATTTACGACCGGGACCGCGCCCAGGCTTTTCTGACCCGCATCCAGGCCGAAGTAGACCAGCCGATGCACGATGCCGGCATCATTATCTCGCCTGACGGGGCAGTCCAGGCCACCCCGAGCCAGGTCGGACGCCAACTGAACGTGCCGGCTACGCTCGAACGCCTGACCGGCCGGCTGGCCGACCTGAGGGATAGCCAGATCGAACTGGTAATTCACGAGACACCGCCGCTGATCCCCGACGCCACTGCCGCAGCCGAACACGGTCAACGCATCCTCCGCCGCCCGCTTGAACTCTACACCGGCCAGGAGGGTGAGGAAGAGCCTGGCCCCTGGGTGCTTTACCCTAAGGACTTGGCCCAAATGGCCGTCGTGCGCCGTGTGGACAGCGCCAATGGACCCCAGCTCGAGGTCGGCCTGAATGAAGCTAAACTGCGCGCCTTCATCGAGCCGATCACGGCCACGGTCGCGATCGCGCCTCAGGACGCCCGCTTCGACTTCGATGAGAAAACCCATAAGCTGATCGTGACACAACCCAGCCGGGACGGCCGCTCGCTCGACGTGGACGCAACTGTCGCCCGCGTTCTCGAACATGCCGCCGATGACAACCGGCGTATTCCACTCGTCTTCAAGGACCTGCCCGCAACCGTGAGCGACCAGGCCAGTGCCCAGGAACTGGGCATTACCGAACTCGTCAGCGAGGGCGTGACTTACTTCAAGGGCTCACCCAAGGAACGGGTAACCAATATCCGCGTCGCAGCGGCCCGCTTCAACGGCGTCGTCGTGCCGCCAGGGGCAACTTTCTCCTTTAACGATTACCTGGGCGACGTCAGCCTGGACGCCGGCTTCGCTGAGGCGCTGATCATCTACAATGGCCGGACGATCCAGGGCGTCGGCGGCGGTGTATGCCAGGTTTCAACCACCGCCTTTCGCGCCGCCTTCTTTGGCGGTTATCCCATTGTCGAGCGTTACCCCCACGCTTACCGGGTGGGTTGGTACGAGAAGGGCTTTGGCCCAGGCCTGGACGCGACGGTCTTCGCGCCCTTGGTGGATTTCAAGTTTAAGAACGATAGGCCTTATTACCTGCTGATCACGACCAGCGTCAACGAGTCGACTGGGGCTCTGACCTATAGATTCTACAGCACCTCTGACGGACGCAAGGTCAAGGTTGATGCGCCGGTCATCGAGAACATCGTCCCGCACGGGCCGGCCATCTATGAGGACGACCCGACGCTCCCGCCAGGGACGGTGAAACAGGTGGACTGGGCGGTGGACGGCGCTGACGTGACCGTCACGCGCGTGGTGACGCGGGATGGTCAGGAGCTCTACAAGGACGTGGTCTTCACGCGCTACGAGCCGTGGCAGGCAGTCTACAAGCTCGGCCCCGGCGCCAGCCCGCCTTCACCGAGCCCCCAGCAGCAGGCAGGGGGCCGATAGCGACGAAGGACGAAGGGCCGAGGACCCCCGTCGCTGCGGCTCAGGGCAGACTTCACTTCCATCATCCGTCATTCGTCCGGGCTGAAAGCTGAGTGCTCCTATGGGCAAGATCGAAAAGGTCAGGCTATCTGAGGTGGCAGCCCGCATCGAGCGGCCTTTTATCCCGGTCGAACTGGGCTACGTGGGCGAACTGATGCTGAGCCTGTTCGTCTGCCAGGGCACGATCGGCTGGCACAGGCATGTAGACGAGGATGAGCTGTTCCTGGTTTACGAAGGCGTGGTCGCGCTGGAGAGCGAGCTGGGCACGGTGATGTTACATCCGGAGGAACTGGCCGTCGTGCCCAAAGGCGTCGGCCATCGCACCGGCTCTACACTGCGCTCCCTTGTCCTCCTCATCCGGCTACAACTCCTGTCCAACCGCAGAAATGGCCACCGCCGCATGTTCATTGCCAGCCATGAAGCCCAGCTTGAGAAAGTCAGCCTGAGCCAGTTCAGCCAGAACACGCAGGCGGCTACTCCCTACACACCGACGCCGGTGGCGACGATTGAGGACTTCGCCGTTCATCTGATGCGCTGCCAGGGGATCGGCCCGCGGGAGACGGTGCAGGGTCATACCCTGCCCTTGCTGGTGCAACGCGGCGCGGTCGGGCTCGAACTGGAGGGCGGTGGCCTGGCCCTGGAGGATGGCGACCTGGTCCTGATCCCACAAAGCCACGTCTATCGCCTGATGGCGGCCCAGCCTGCGTTGGTGCTCACATTGTTGAGGCAGCGGTAGGGCGGCACGCTTCAAGGATAACCGGGCGGGAGCAGCACCTCCAAGCATGGGTCAAAGCCCAATGTGTCCTGCCACCTCGGTGGCTGCTCCAGCAAGGCTGAAGGGCACGTAAGCCTGCGCAGCGGCCACCTCCGGGCCGGACGACAGGCGACGGAGTTGGGATCAGAATTGTCTGAGGAGCCTGTAGGGGGTATAATCTACCTGCTATGCGCTCCAACTCCGTCTCAACGTTGCTCGGCCTGTTCCTCCTGACCCGGCCTGAGAACGGCCTCCTGGCTTTCGGTGGGACGCTGATCGGTGCCCGTCTGGCGGGCGCAGCCACGCCGGATGGGCGCATCCTCTTGGCCGGAGCCGGCATCAGCCTGCTTGTCCTCAGTGCCGATGCCATCAACGACACCTTCGATGTAGCCATTGATGCGGTCAACCGGCCCTATCGCCCTATCCCCTCAGGCCGGGTGACGGTGCGGCAGGCGCTGGCCCTGGCGCTGGCGCTCGACATTGCCGGCATCGGCCTGGGATTGCTGGTTTCGCCGCTGGTGGGCCTGGTGGGTGCCGCCGCAACCGCCCTGAATATCCTGTATTCCTGGAAGCTCAAGGGCATCATCCTGGCCGGTAACGCGGCTATTGCGGCCCTGGTGGTCATCCCCCTGGTCGTGGGCGGGCTGAGCATAGGATTGTGGGGAGCTCTGACCGTCCCGGTGCTCACGGCGCTGTTTTTCAGCCTGGGCCGCGAGATCCTGATGGATGCCCGCGACCGTGAAGGCGACGCGCACGGCGGCGCGCGGACAGTGGCGGTGCACCTGGGACAACGGCCGGCGCTGGCCCTGGCCGGGCTCTGCTTCGGCGTCGCCCTCACCCTGGGATTGATCCCCGGCCTGATAGGAACCTTCTCCCGCACCTATCTCATCCTGATGCTGATCGGAACCGCGCTGATGGCCTATCTTTTCCTGCGCGGCTGGCACAGCCGCACCCCGGCCGACCTGGAAGTGAGCGTTGTCGGCAGTAAAGGGGTGCTGCTGCTGGCGCTGGTTGCACTGGCACTTGCTCCCACCTGAGATTCTCACCCCGGCCGCAACCGCACGCCGGGGCGATGCCTGGGTGCGGTTGTGGCACGTCGCCGCCAGCGACCGTCTGGCGCTTCTGTGGATCGGGCTGATCAGCCTTAGCCTGCTGCTGTCGGCCCTTCTGCCGCAGGTGCCCGCTGCCGCACTGAACGATCCCGGAGAGCTGGCCCGCTGGCTGGCAACCGTCCGACCACAGCTCGGCCCGGCGGCTGAGGCTCTGTTGAACCTGGGCCTGCTGAATGTAAGTCGTGCCCCCTGGTTTCACCTGCTCCTGGCCGGCGCTGCCTTCAGCCTGCTGGTCCGCCTGTATACTCAGGCCGAGGCGTTGTTGCAGGGACGCGCCCTGCCGGAAGCGCACGTGCCTGACTCGTTCTTCGCCGAACCCCAACCCCATCGAATTGAGCAGGTCACGGCAGCACCGGAAGCTGTGGTAGATACGCTGGCTGCGGCCCTGGCGCGGCGCGGCTACCGGGTGCGCACCGAAGCCGGCGCAGCCGCCCATTACCTGGTTGCTGACCGCCCACTGGCCCCGCTGGGGCCAGTTCTACTCCACCTGGGAGCGCTGGTGATCCTGCTCGGAGCCGGTTGGAATGCGCTGGCCGGTTGGGAGCAGCCCAATGTCACCCTGCCGCCCGGTCAGGCGGTGAGCGCCGGTTCGCACAGCCCGCCCTACACGTTGCGCCTGGAAAATACATCGCCACAGGGCGACGCCCAGATCGCTATCCTGGCCCAGGGCACGCCGGTGGCACGCCGCACAATCGCCCCAGGAGCAACCTGGTGGTCGGGCGGGTTGGGCGTGCACACGACCGGGCAAGGGCTAAGCGTTCGGCTCTCCGGCACCGACGCGAACGGTGCAGCGGTGATGCTGTTAGCGGCACCAGGCGCGACACCGACGCACACACTCACGCTCCTGATGACAGCCGAACAGCCGGAGCCGCTGGCCTTCGCGCCAGCTCAGGCGCTGGCCCTTCAGGCCGAGGCGCGAGGTAACTCCAGCGTGCACCTGCGCGCCCTGCGCGGCACGGCCGCGCAGCCTGTGGCCGAGGACGATATCACCGACCACGGTGATCTGACCATAGATGAAACCCGCTACGAGGTCAGCGTCGCGCCTTATGTGATCGTGGACCTGAGCTACCTGCCGGGCCGCCTGGCGCTGCTCGGCGGCGGCGTGTTGGCAGTGCTGGGCCTCGTGGCCTGGGCCTTATACCGCCCCAACCGCCTGCGGGCATTGGCGGCGACGGAAGGCGGCGCAACCGTGCTCAAGCTGGCAGCCGAGACCGGTCCCCTGCCTGCTTTCAGCCTCAAGCGTAAAACGTAAAGCGTGCTACGTTTTACGTCGGATGGCTCTTGTCAAGGCTCCCTGGCAAGGGTATAATGGATGGGCTAAAGGATCAGAACATGGATATCGGCTTAATGGTCGTCGCCTTCATCATCGTGCTGGGGCCGTTGGTGTTCTTGCATGAACTGGGACACTTTCTCGTCGCCAAGCTGACCGGCGTTCACATTGAGGAATTCGGCTTTGGCTACCCACCGCGTCTCCTCAAGTTCTGGCAGAGCCCGGGCCGCCTGGATATCGGCAACGCGCAGGTGGTGATCCCACACAACTTCAAGCTGCCACCCCAACTCCAAGTGGGTCGCAGTGTTGATGCGATCGTGAGCCACGACGAGCGCGGCCAGAATGTGCTGCGCCGTATGGTCCTCCTGGAACCCAAGCAGGAGGCGGAAACCGCCCCAGGGGCAGCTTCCCAGGTGGCCTCGGATGAAATGCACTTGCGCGGTCAGGTGACACGCCTGGATCGCGGCACCGAGTACACGCTCAACTTAATTCCTCTCGGCGGCTTCGTCCGGCCACGGGGCGAGAACGATCCTCAGATTGCAGGCGGGTTGGCCAGCGCGCCGAAACGGGTGCGTTTTGCCATCCTGGCGGCAGGCGCGACGATGAACCTGCTGACCGCCGTCGTCATCCTGTCGCTGATCTTCGCCACCGGCTCGCCGGAAGTCGCTCGCGCCAGCGTCACCATCGTCGAGGTCAGCCCAGACTCACCGGCGGCGCAGGCCGGGCTACAGGTGAACGATGTTGTCGTGAAGGCCGGCGGACAGAGCATCCAGCGCGCGGAGGACCTGACGGGCTACGTCCGCAGCCATACCGATCAGCCTATCGTCCTGACCGTCCAGCGGGGAGAGCAAACCCTCGAATTCCGCTTGATCCCGCGCTCCAATCCGCCTGAGAATCAGGGGCCAACCGGCATCCGTATTGATGAGAGGCCGGTAGAGATTACGACCGTGCGCTATCCCCTGCCACAGGCGATTGTGCGGGGCCTGAGCGAGACGGGCAGGCAGATCGGGTTCGTTGCCTCGGTGCCGGTGCGCGTCATCCGGGGCCTGATCCCAGCCCCCCTCGCCCGGCCCGTCGGGCCGGTCGGCATCAGCCAGCTCGCCGGTGAAAGTCTACGCCTAAGCCTGGCCAACAACCAGTGGTATCCGCTCCTCTATCTGACCGCGAGCATCAGCATCGCCCTGGCGATCACCAACCTGTTGCCTCTGCCGGCCCTCGATGGCGGGCGCATCCTGTTCGTCCTGATCGAGGCTGTGCGTGGGCGACGCGTAGACCCGGAGCGCGAAACGGCGATCCATTTCATCGGCATGGCCTTGCTCCTGGCACTGATGCTGTTGATCACCTGGCAAGACCTGGTTAATCCGGTGGTCATACCGCGCTGAGCTTATTGCAAGAGGAAGTAGCAGAATGACCAAGATGGAAGTGCCCTTCCCCGATCTGCTGGCCCGGCTGGCCGATACCAGCCGTTCGCTGTCGGTGTCTGCCTTGTATAGACTGTCCGATCTGAGCCGCGAGGATTTCGCCACTTTGCGCTCGACCTGGCCGACCATTCCGGTCCAGCGCCGTCGCCAGATGATGCACATGCTGGTCGAGATCAGCGAAGGGAATTTCGAGGTGGACTTCGAGCCGGTGGCGCGTATGGCGCTGAATGATGACGATGCCGAGGTGCGCGTCGCAGCGATTGAAGGGCTGTGGGAGAGCGAAGATGCGGCCCTCGTCCCGCCCCTCCTGCGCTTACTGACCGACGACCCCAGTGAGATGGTCCGCGCCGCAGCCGCTGCCGGCCTGGGCCAGTTTCTCTTGCTGCATGAACTGGGCAAGCTACCACCGCACCTCGGTGGCCAGGCTGAGGCAGCTCTGCTGGAGGTAGTGGACAGGCCTGACCAAGACCCAGAGGTACGCCGCCGCGCAACTGAATCCCTCGGCTATTCCAGCCATGAACGCGTGCCCGAAATCATCGAAGCGGCTTACTATGATGACGATGAAAAGATGCGAGCCAGCGCCGTTTTCGCCATGGGCCGCAGCGCCGACTCACGCTGGCTGCCCACCATCCTCGAAGAACTGAAAAGCATCAACCCGGAGATGCGCTACGAGGCAGCGCGAGCCGCCGGCGAACTGGAAGCACGGGAGGCCGTGCCCATCCTGGTGGACTTGATTGACGATCCGGACCGCGAGGTACAAGAGGCAGCTATCTGGGCGCTCGGCGAGATCGGCGGCAGCCAGGCACAGCAGGCCCTGGAGGCGGTCATCGAAGAGGGCGATGAATTCCTGCGTGAGGCAGCCGAGGAGGCTCTCGACACGCTCATGTTGATGCACGGCTCGCCAGAGTTCCCTCTATTCATGCTCGATGAGCCCGACGAGCTGGAAGAGTTCGACGACGAGGATGCCGCTGAGTGAGCGGCCTGCTCGATATCCTCGTCCACAACATCGCGCCCATCTTTCTCGTCGCCGGGGCGGGCTTCATCCTCGGTCGCACCTCCCGCCCAGATGTGTCCAGCATTTCACGGCTGACCTTCTATGTCCTCAGTCCGGCTCTGGTGTTCCACACACTGCTCTCCACTACCCTCAGCGCGGACGAGTTGGGGCGTCTGGTGATCTTCAGCCTGACCGCTATCCTGGTGAGCGGCCTGCTTGCCTGGGCACTGGCGCGTGCGCTCGCCCTCAGCCAGGCGCTGACCAGTGCCTTCCTTCTCGTGAACCTGTTTGTCAACGGTGGCAACTACGGCCTGTCGGTGAATCAACTGGCCTTTGGCGAAGCAGCCGTCGCCAGGGCCAGCATCTATTATGTGTGCAGCACGGTACTGGTCTACACAGTGGGTGTATACCTGGCAACCAGGGGCCACGCCGACCCGCGCCAGGCATTCGTGAACGCGCTCAAGGTCCCGGCGCTGTATGCTGTGCTCCTGGCCGTGACCGCCAACCTGCTTGGCTGGCGCCTGCCGCAACCGCTCGACATGGCGGTGCGCTTGTTGGCTCAGGCCGCGGTGCCGCTGATGTTGCTGGTGCTGGGATTACAATTGGCCCGCACGTCGCGCATCGAACGGCCCGGCACAGTTGCCGCCGCCAGCATCTTGCGGCTCGCCAGCGGGCCGCTGATCGGGCTGACGCTGGCGGCGGCCCTGGGCCTGACCGGCCTGGCCCGCCAGGCAGCCGTCGTCGAGGCCAGCATGCCGCCGGCCGTGATCACGACTATTCTGGCGTTGGAATATGGCGTCGAGCCCGGCTTCATCACCAGCACCGTCTTCGTCGCGACGCTGCTCAGCCCAATTAGCGTGACAGCGGTGCTGGCGTTACTAAAACAGTAGGGCAGGGTCTGTACTGCCGCTATAGCAGGCCACCCTGCTGAGGAGAGCACTATGGCACCATCCGAGTTGGCTCGCCTGCATGCAATCGTTCAGGGGATCGTTCAGGGCGTCAATTTCCGCTATTACACCTCGCGCCGCGCTGCCGAACTCGGCTTGGCCGGCTGGGTACGCAACCGGCCCGACGGCACGGTCGAGGTAGTGGCTGAAGGGCCTAAGCCGGCCCTGGATGCGCTGCTGCGCTGGTTATACACCGGCCCGCCCTCCGCCGATGTCGAGCACGTTTCGGCCGAGTGGCAGGCAGCTACGGGCGAGTTCACCGACTTTCGCATCCGCTACTCATGAGACAGAATCCTGAGCGACTGGCCTGGATCGTCCTCCTGGCTGCTTTCGCCGTATGCGTTGGCCTGGCTGTCGGTGTACCCTTAGGCGTGCGTTGGTTGGTCTTCAACCTCACCCGGCCGCTGCCGGTCGTCACCGAGGTGACCCAGGGTACGCTGCTGGTCCAGCCTCCTCTCGGTCAACTTCAGTCCGTGTCGGCGCCAGGCCGCCCCAACGAAGTGCGCGAGGGGACCATCCTGACAACCACCCGCGAGAACGGTGAAGCAGTGCTGGAAATCCTCAATCCCCTGGTTCCAACCACGACCTTAAGTCAGATCGTTCTCTACCCCGATTCCCAACTTAGCCTGATCACACTACGCACGCCGCGTTACAGCTTGAGCCCCAATGCCCACCGCCTGCAATTCCGGCTCGACCGTGGCCGGGCCCGCATCACTATCTTTCCCTCGGCCCGCAGCATTGATGCCCGCGTGTCCACGCCCCAAACACAGGTGGTGCTCCTGGAACCGGGCCGCTATTCACTGGAGGTGATGAACTCTGGGACCCAGGGGGATATCACCCAGATCAGCTTCCTCGAAGGCAAGGCCAAGGTGGTGTGGACACCAGAGTACAGCCTGGCGCTCCAGAAGGAGAAGCGCACCTTAGTTGACAGCAACGGCGTGGTGGAGGTCCAGCCAGCCGAACGCAACCTCATCCGTAACGGCGACTTCACCGAGCCGCTGTCAGGCTCGACCTGGATATCGTACACCCAGGTACTTGACCCCCAGGAGGACGCCGGCCGGGCTGAGGTCGTCAATCTAGGCGGCCGCAGCGTGGTCCGTTTTAGCCGTCAGGGCAGCAACCATGCCGAAACAGGGGTGATCCAGACGATTGACAATGGGGATGTGCGCGGCTTCGCGACGCTGCGCCTGCACCTGTCGATCGAGCTGTTCTTTCAAGACGTGCCCGTGTGCGGCTCGCTGGGCAGCGAATGCCCCATCATGGTGGAACTGAAGTACAAGGATGAGCAGGGGACGGATCGGAGTTGGTTTCAGGGCTTCTACTATCTGGCCAGCAGCGGCAGCGACCCGGCTTACTGTGTGCAGTGCAGCGGCGTGCAGACCGGACACCGCCAGGTGCCCCAGGCGGTCGCGGTCCCCTACGATTCCGATAATCTCATGCAGGTGCTGACGCAAGGCGGGATACCCAGGCCAGCGCGGATTCTCTCGCTGCGCATCTACGCCTCCGGCCATAGCTTCGAAACTGCCGTCGGCGAGGTCGAGTTGTTGGCGCAGGAATAGCGTGGCGATGGGAACCATCCTTGAGCGCGCGCTCGGCGAAGGCACGCCCGTCATTGACGGCGAGGCAGCCACGTTCGTATGGCAAGGCCGGCAGGCTCCGCAGTTGATCGGCGACTTTACCGATTGGGAAGGGGGAAGCCCACTTACGCTGGCGCGAATAGTGCCGGGGCTATGGGCCTATACACTCCGGCTGCCGCGCGATGCTTATATCGAGTATGCCTATATACAGGGCGTCGAGCGCGTGCCCGACCCGCTTAACCCCCGCATGCTGCCCAATGGAGTCGGCGCGACCAACCATTTCTTCTATATGCCCGACGCTGCGCCGACAGCCCTGGCGCAGCGCAGGCGGAATGTGCCGCACGGCCTGGTCACACGCCACACGGTCGAGACCGAGGGGCTGGCCGTCGGCAGCAAACGCACGGTCTACTTGTACCAGCCCCCCACAACCGAGCCCAGTCCATTGATTGTAGTCTTCGACGGACAAGATTACCTCCGTCGCGCCCGCTTGACGAACATCGTGGATAACCTAATCGCCCAGGGCCGCATCCGTCCGGTGGCACTGGCCATGGTGAATCACGGCGGCCGGGCGCGGCTGGTCGAGTATGCCTGCAATGAAGGCACAGTTGGCTTCATCCTGTATCGCGTACTGCCGCTGGCGCGGGCGCAACTGAACCTGGTTGATGTCCGGACACTTCCAGGCGCCTATGGGCTGCTGGGGGCCTCCCTGGGCGGGTTGATGGCGCTATACACCGCGCTGCGCGCTCCGGCGGTCTTCGGACACGTGCTGAGCCAATCCGGCGCGTTCGCCTTTGCAGGGCATGATTTCATCCTCTCCGACCTGATCCGCGACAGCAGCGTCAAGCCACTCAAGGTCTGGATGGACGTGGGCCGGTTTGAGGACCTGCTTTCGGCCAACCGACAGATGCAGGCGCTATTGGCGGCTAAAGGCTACGCCGTCTCCTACCGTGAATATAATGGCGGGCACAACTACACCGCCTGGCGCGACGACGTGTGGCGTGGCCTGGAGGCGCTATTGGGCGTGTGAACAGACCGTGATATGATTCTAAAGAAGCTGCCTATGGACAAGAAGCTGCTTAATGCCGCCGTTTGGTCCTCTGTGTTCGACCCCATCGTCCATCGCGAAGCACGGCCGATAATCGCCATAACGACCGATTGATGTTAGAATGTCTTCATGTTCGATGATTATCGTGTTCGCCAGCGCGATTATCTGTTGCGCATCAGCCGCGCTCTCACCTCCCAGCTCGATCTGGGTGCGGTGTTGCGCCTCATCCTGGAATCAGCCGCCGAAATGCTGAACGGCCATGCCGGCCTGATCGCGCTACGCCAGGACGATGGCTCATTTGCTTTCCTCGCCAGCTACGGCATCCCGCCGGCGCTGCTGGACCGCTTCGCTCCGCTGCTGAAAGGCATCCCCGCGCAAACCGATCCCGGTAACTTCCCCACCGATCAGCTCGAACGGTTGCTTGCCCGTGTCATGCTTCTGCCTAACCTCGATCTGGGCCAGGTTGTCGCGCTGCCGATGGCGCTACAGAACCGGCTGATCGGCGTGATCTTCATCTTTCGCCCTTACAGCGGCCTGGCCTTCTCGGCTAATGACCGGCAGATACTGGCCAGCTTCGCCGACCAGGCCACGATCGCTGTCCACAACGCGCAGCTCTACCAACAGGTCGCTTACGAGAAACGCCGCCTTGACGCGATTCTGGAATACAGTGGCGACGGCGCCCTCATCCTCGACTCCGCCGGCCGCATCACCGTCTTCAACCGCGCGCTGTCGCGCCTGATCGGCTGGAGTGCCGCCGAGGTCATCGGCCGGCCCCACGACGAGGTCATCATCTGGGCAGCCCACCCCAAGGGCATGACACTGACTGAAGCTGAGGTCAACGGCTGGCCCTTCCGTGGTGAGCATACTCTGTATGTCGAAGGCGACCTGCGCCGCAAAGACGGCGGTAAGGCTTATGTCGCCATCACCTACGCTCCGCTCTTCGACCGCGAAGGCCATCTGGTCAACGTCATCGCCAACGTGCGCGACATGAGCCGTATCCGCGAGGCCGAGGAACTGAAATCCACTTTCATCTCGATCATCTCGCACGAACTCAAGACGCCTGTGTCGCTGATCAAGGGCTATGCCAGTACGCTGCGGCGCGGAGATGCCCGCTGGGATACAGAGACCCTGCGCGAGAGCCTGGCGGTGATCGAAGAGGAGAGCGACCGGCTCAATGAGCTGATCAACAACCTGCTTGACGCCTCGCGTCTCCAGACCGGCGCGCTCAAGCTGGAGATGGGTGAGGTGCGGCTCGATCAACTGGCCAGGTCGGCCATCGCTAAGTTTCGCACCCAGACCAATCGCCATACTCTGACGGCCGACTTCCCGCCCGATTTTCCCGTAGTCACTGGCGACCCTGAACGCCTGTCCCAAGTGTTGAACAACCTGATCAACAACGCCATCAAATACTCGCCCAATGGCGGCCAGGTCCGTGTCAGTGGGCGGGTTGAGCGCGACCAGGTCATCGTCTCGGTCTCCGACGAGGGCATCGGCATCGGGCCAGCCGACCAGGAGCGCATCTTTGAGCGTTTTTATCGGGCAGACAGCGCGCTCACACGCCGCACGCAAGGCACCGGCCTGGGCCTGTATCTGTCCAAAGCCATCATCGAGGCTCACGGCGGCCGCATCTGGGTCGAGAGTGCCCCAGGCCGCGGGGCGACCTTCAGCTTCAGTCTGCCATTGTAAAACATCATCAGCCATTGTAAAACATCATCAGAGGAAATCTCATGCCACAGACTGCATTAACCCCAGTAACCTGCCCCTCCTGTCGCCGGCCGTTCACCGCCCAGTTGGAGCAAATCTTCGACGTTGGTCAGGACCCCCAGGCCAAGGCCCGGCTGCTCAGCGGCCGCTTCAACCTGGTCACCTGTCCTCACTGCGGCTTTCGCGGGACAATGGCGGTACCTATCGTCTACCACGATCCGACCAAGGAGTTGCTGCTGGTCTATATACCGATGGAGTTGAACCTGCGCGAGGCCGAGCGCCAGCGGCTGATCGGCGATCTGACCAATCGCATCTTGACAGCGCTGCCGCCGGAGCAGCGCAAGAGCTATCTGCTCCAACCCAGGCAGTCGCTGAGCCTGCAGGGATTGATCGAGTCCGTGCTCCAGGCCGAGGGGGTGACGCCGGAAATGCTGGCCGAGCAAAAGGCACAGCTACAACTGGTCACCCGGCTGCTCCAAAGCGCCGCCTCCGACGAGGCAAGCTTCGCTGCCATGGTGCGTGAGAACGATGATAAGTTCAACTACACCTTTTTCGAGCTGCTGACCGCTTCGGCCGAGGCAGCCGAGGCCGAGGGCCGGCCGAACGCTGCCGCCCAACTGCGCGCCCTGCGCGAGCGCCTGCTACCGCTCACCACCTTCGGCAAGCAGGTGCAGCAGCAACAAGCGGCGATTGAAAAGCTGGAGCAGGCCATCCAAGAGGCCGGTGGGCTGACAGCCGACCTCCTGCTCGACCAACTTCTCGCCGCTCAGGACGACACCATCCTTCAAGCCCTGGTTGCCGCCAGCCGGCCGGCGTTGGACTACAGCTTCTTCCTGGCGCTGGCCGACCGTGTAGATCAGGCCGAGGCCGCCGGGCAAGCGGCGGAGGCCGCCCGGCTCAAGGCTCGACGCGAGCGTATCCTGACCCTGGTCGAGGCATTGGACCAGCAAAGCCGCGCCGTCCTGGAAGACGCCGCTGGCACGCTGCGCGAGATCCTGAACAGCCCGGACCCGCGTCAGGCAGTGCGCGCCCATCTGGGCGAACTGGACGACGCCTTCATGGCGGTTCTCGAAGCGAACCTGAGAGCAGCAGAGAGCGCCGGCCAGACCGAGGCGATGCGCCGCCTAGAGGAGATCGGTGACCTGGTGATGCAGGAGCTTCAGGCCATCGCGCCGCCCGAAATCCAACTGACCAATGCGCTCCTCGCCGCCCCCGACGAAGCCACCACCCGGCGTATCCTGGACGAGCACCGCCGGGAGATCACACCTCAGTTCGTGGCCTTCATCGGCCAGTTGGCGGAGAGCCTGCGCCGGAGCGGGCGTATTGAAACAGCCAACCGGCTACAACAACTGCAATCGCTGCTCACAGCCGAGGGTTATCCAGCCGGAACCCATGCCCCCGCACCGTGACCACGTAGTTATGATCGGGATCGGCCTGCAGCAGGCGGTCGCGCAGGCGGCGCACCAGCGCATCAATGGCCTGCTCGGAGACGCCGGTGCTTTGTGCCTCCGGCCAGACCGCGGCGACGACCTCGTCGCGCGTGACAATGCGCCCTTCATGCTGATAGAGCAATTCCAGCAGCCGAAACTGAGGGGCAGAGAGCGGCTCGATCTCGCGCCCGACGATGCGCACACTGCGGGATGCGGAGTCGAGCGTGAGGCGGGTTGCCGTCCGGAAGGTGGGAGCCTGGCCCAGCGGCAGCGTCGCCTCACTGCCGATAAAGGCCAGCTTAACGCATAGCGCGATCTGCAGTTCGTCGCCATCCTGGAGGCGCTGGACCCCGGTCAGCGGCTGGCCATTCAGGTAAGTACCGTTCTTGCTCCCCAGGTCCTCGACAAAGAAGCCGCTATCTTCGCGGAAGATGCGCACATGGTGCCGAGAGACCTGGCGTTCCGGCAAGACAATGTCGCAAGTGGCATCCCGGCCAATGGTCACCGCGTCGGCGGCGATGCCCCAGCGCTGACCAGCCAACTGACCTTCACGCACGATCAGCACGGGACCTTCGGCTTGAGGCATGTCTTCACCTCCCATCATCGGTAGCCACAGGTCAGGCATCAGGCCCGACCAGTACAGATTGCCTACTGTCTCTCAGTTATTGTCATTCCTGATTGGCTTGACACAGGCTGCATTCTCATCTAATCTATACAATAGCTGGTCTCCAATAGTCAAGTATCTGACTACCGGCTACTGACGACCAATATGTTGCCACCACTCGCGCCGGGTGTGACCCTGCGCAACCGCTATAAGATACTCAAGGCTGTCGGCCAGGGCGGCATGGGCTCAATCTACCAGGCCGAGGACCTGCGCTTGTCGGGCCGCCTATGCGCTATCAAAGAGGTCCGGCCCGACCCCGGTCTCGATCCGCAAGCCCAGACCCAGGCTCAGCAGCAATTCCATCGTGAGGCCAGCACCCTGGCCCGCCTGGACCATCCCAACCTGCCCAAAGTCTCCGACTTCTTTACCGAGGACGGTCGCGACTACCTGGTGATGGACTTTGTCCCCGGCCAGGACCTGAAACAGCTCATGGATGAAGCCCGGCGCGAGGGACGCATCCTGGAGGAGCGCAAGGTCCTGGCCTGGGCAGCGCAACTCTGCGATGCCCTCGAATATCTGCACAGCCAGGATCCGCCGGTGCTGCACCGCGATATCAAGCCGGCCAACATCAAGCTCACGCCCAGTGGGCTGATCAAGCTGGTGGACTTCGGCCTGGTTAAGCTCATGATGCCGGACGACACACGCACCGTGACCATTCTGCAAGGCCGGGGCACGGCGCTATACACGCCCCTGGAACAGTACGGCGGCGACACCGGCCACACCGATGCTCGTTCCGATCTGTATTCATTAGGTGCGACGCTGTATCATCTGCTGACCAACGAGCCGCCGGTGGAGGCCAAGCAGCGCTTTCTGCACCCGGAAAGCCTGCACCCACCGCGGGCGATTAACCCGGACCTCAGCCCGCGCACCGAACGTGCCATCCTCTGGGCGATGGAGATGCACCCGGACAACCGGCCGCCCAATGTCGCTGCCTTTCGCCTGGCTCTCTTGGGCACCACCGGCAACGAAATCTGGTTCCCGCCGGAACGGCCCGTCTCCGCCTGGTCTGCGGCGCTGGCCGCCAACCAGGTTCTTCTATTCCTGGTCCTGATCCTCCTGGCCATGGCCGTCCTGGCCACAGCCTTCTCTCGTTCTTAAGCAGCCGGTTCTCAGCTTTTCAGCTTACCGCCGCTGGTTGAGGGCTTCTGGCCACCGGTTGATAGCTGATGGCTGAGGGCTGAACGCTGGCTGAGCACAGCCATGATCAACACCAGCAAGCCACAGGTCCAGGCCAACACTACCGACCCCCAAGTCCCCAGGAGGCTACTTAGAGCCTCAGCGCCGGGCAGGTCTAACGCGAAGTAGTTATAGCCGATCAGGCCGCCCACCCAGGACAAGAGCAGCAAGCGCACCGCCCCGATAAGTGACGTGCCGCCGTTGCGCCCCCACCAGAAGCCGGCCATGCTGACGCCCCCCAGTCCCAGCAGCATCAGCATCAGGTTGGCAGCGTTCACCCGGCCTGAGGGCGGGGTTGTTCCCGCCGGCGCACCCACCGGCGTCGGCGACTCAGTCGGTGTGGGCGGGACCGGTGTCGCGGTCGGCGTCGCCGTAGGCGGCACCGGCGTAAAGGTGGGGGTTGCCGGCGGTGCAATCGTCGCCACCTGAGGCGTGCCACTCTCCGGGATGGTGATCTGGAGCTTGATCGACCGGGTGGCCGGGTCGGCACTGACGGTGATCTCCAGTTGTCCCTGATGGTCCAGGGGCAGGTCCACCTCGGCTGTCCCGTGGTGAGTAGTTGCGCTCAGCGCCGGCAATTCCAGACCCTCAGCCGGATAGGCGCGGTGGAACTCCACCACCGTGCCATCGGGCACGATGTGACCATTGCGGTCGAGGATCGGCCCGGCACGCAGGCGCAGCGTCGTGCCCAATTTCAGCTTGTCCGGTGCTGGCGTGGCCTTTCCTTCCGATTCGACCGTGCCGTAACTGAGCGCGATCACCTGGCGCGGGTCAGGCTGGGTTTGGGTGAGCAGATCATAGCCCAGGCTGCGGATGCTCACCGGCGAAGCCCCTTTGGGCGTGATCTCACGGAACAAGGCCCGCACTGCCACATCCACAAACGGGGCGACCTTACTATAGAGGGCATAGTAAGCCGCCACCTTGCTGATCTCGGTAGCATCCAGGTAATAGGGGGCATTAAAGGCCAGGACGACGACCTTCTTTGTGGCCGCCAGATCAGGCCGCTCTGCCAGGAAGGTCTTCACCACACCTGAATCGGGCACCTCCGGCACAATGTCGAGCATGGCGAAGACAATCCAGTCGGCCCGGTCGAGCCATTCGGCGACCTGGGGCACAACCGTTGGCGTCGGGGTCGGCGAAACCGACGGCGTAGGTGTGATCAACTCCGTGGGAGGCGGCAGTGGCGGCGGTGCGGTCGGCCCGCCCAGGAACTCGCTCAGGTCGGTGAACGAAAAGCTATGAATATGACTGGGGTCCACCTCTTTGCTTGGCCCGCGCAGGGCCAGGATGGACTTCTCGAGCGCATCCTCTGCGATCAGCGGATGGGGCTGGCAGCGCGGTGCCGGACATTGGCCTGCCTCGCGCACGTCCGTGAAGATCACAATGTAATCGTCCTTCGAGGGCGGACGTGGCACCCGGTTCGCCAGGTCTTCCAGCGGCGGTGCGATCAGCGTCACCGCGTCCTGGGCGATCTGAAAGACCTCGGCGCGTGACTTATTGACCTTGTCGCTTGGGTCGCCAACCTGTGTCTTCTCAAAGGCAAAGTCACCGTAGAGCTTTTTTTTCAGACCGAGGATGCGGGCGAGGGACTGGTCCACCCGCGCACGGAAGGCCGTATCCTCCTCATAGCGCTGGCGAAAGAAGTCAATCGTCTCCTCCATGGTCTGCCGTTCTCTGCTGGCCTGCCCCGGTTTGAAGAACTCGGACAGGATCAGCAGGTCATTCCCTGCCAGAAACGCGTCGCGGGCGACCTGCTTGTTAGGAAAGTCCTTGCCCGAGGGGTCATAGAAGCGCTTGACAGCGCCCACGCCCAGCGAATCGCTGACCACGACGCCGCCGGCCTGGCGCCACGAGGCAAACTGAGGCAAGGCCATCAGCAGACTGAAGGCCGTCTGATCGAAACTGATCGGGAGAGTGGAGGCGTAAATGTTGCCCTGGAAGCCGCGATAGCGGATGTGTGAACTGAGCAGGGCATCGGTGACTTCGGCCGGATCGTCCGCGCCGCCGGTCACGGCGAAGAAGGGTGCCAACTCGATCTGTTTGAGCTGTTCCAGCGACTTGGTGACCGTCGCCACCTCCTCATCGGTGCGGCGGTCGCTCCCACCGTGGCCGGGGAAATGCTTGGCAACGACGGCGATGCGCCCATCCCCGCCCTCGTGGACGCCTCGGATGTAGGCCTGGCCCATGACGCTGACCCAATAGGGGTCACCGCCAAAGGTGCGTGTGCCCAGGTCGCCTTTCCCCTCCGGGTGGGGATTATCGAGCACGTCGAGCGATGGGCCCAGCAGCATATTGATGCCCAGCGCCGACAGCTCCTGGCCGACGATACGCCCGACCGTCTCGGCGTGGGTGATCGTCCAGGTCGCGCCAATGGCCATGTTATTGGGGATGTCCGTCACGCCATTGCGGATGCGGGTGTAGGGGAAGCCATCGCCTTCATGGTCAATGGCAATGAAG
>CADDZL010000043.1 GCA_902812335.1 Chloroflexota bacterium
GTCCTCACCGCCTACTTCCTTCCAGTTGGTGATCTTGCCGCTGTAGATGTCGGAGATCTGCGGGATGGTGAGTTGGCTCACCGGGTTGCTGGGGTGGACGATGACGGCGATGGCGTCGCGGGCGACGACGTGCTGGACGGGGTTGATGCCATTGGCTTGCGCCTCAGCCATTTCCTCCGGCTTAATGGCCCGTGAGGCATTGGCGATGTCCACTGTGCCGTTGATCATGGAGGCGATGCCGGTGCCGCTGCCGCCGCCGGTGACCGAGATGCGCACGTCCGGATGCTCGGCCATATAGCGCTCGGCCCAGGCCAGCGCCAGGTTCACGATTGTATCCGAGCCCTTGTTCTCGATGGTGAGTTTGCCCCCCTGGGGCTCCCCTGCCTGGACCGGCGAGGCCGAGCGGCAGCCGGTGAGCGCCATGAGCAGCAGGATCACGCATAGGCTGTTCAGGCGTATGGATGCAAACCGATTAGGGCTGAGGGCTCGCATTGCACCTATCTTCACGAAGGTGAGGCTATTATAGCATTGGGTCAGGGGTGGGGCAAGCGCCCTCAGCGCAAGCAATTCCACACGGCAAATCCGCGTTCATCTGCGTCCGCTTTCGATCCGGCCCAGTCGCGCCAGCGCCAGGCCGATGGCGGCCACGCTCGCCAGGCTAAGCGTCTCGTTGTTTTGCCACAGGTGGATCAGGTCGGCCAGATCGAAGAACTCGACCGTCAGGCCGGCCTCGCTGGCTTCAAGTCGAGGCTGGGCGGCCGGGTAGGCCTCACGGGCCAGGAACAGGTGGGCGCGGGTTGTGCCACGGTTGGTGTTGGTGGGCGGGTGGGCCAGCGGCTCCCAGGCCGCAGCCGCCAAGCCGGTCTCCTCCAGCAGTTCACGTTGGGCACAGGCCAGCGGCTCTTCGCCGGGATCAAGGTAACCGGAGGGCAGGCCATAAGCGACGGTGCGGAGGCCGTGCCGGTACTGGCGGATGAGAGGCACGCGGCCGTCGGATATCAGGGCAAAGACCATCGCGTAGTCACGTGACTGTTCCAGGAGGTAGCCGCTGAGTATGCTATCGTCGGGCAGGAGGATGTCCTGCTCCGTGATCCGTAGCCAGGGGGAGCGGTCCAAGAGGAGGCGCTCGCGCAAGACGCGCCAGGGCCGGAGTTCAGCCACGCGCCGCCTTAGAGCAGTGGTACAGGACGTGCGGATAGGGATAGCCGGTGTCGAGATGGGTGACCTCGACCTGGAAGCCCACTAACCCCAGCAACGCGGTCAGGATAGGCGAGTCCAGACAGTAGAAGGGCAGGTTGCGGTTCTTGAGGAAGTCATGGGCATAGTTCCAGATGTACTTCCAGAGCACGCGCTTGTCCACGTCTTTGATGATGAGGATGCCGTCCTCCGGCAGCGCCTGGTAACATTTGGCCAGGAGCGCCACCTGGTGCGTATGCGGAATGTGGTGTAGCAGGTCATTCATGACGATGCAGTCGGGCCGGCCAAACGCGACCAGCGTGACATCGCCCTGGGCGAAGGCGACGTTCGCCCGGCCGCGACCGGCGGCCTGGCTGGTCGCCACTCTCTCCGCCGAGATATCCAACCCCAGCACCTGGCGCGCCGGTGAGCGCAGGGCCAGTAGATGGCTCAGCAAGCCATAGCCGCAGCCCAGATCGAGGATATGGCCTTCGGGTGGGACGCGTTCGGCGACCGTCTCAAAGGGGCAGATGCGCAGCCGTAGATTCAGTTCGAGGCGGTGGCCCAGGCCAGCACTTCGGTAGAGCGCGAGGAGCGCCCGCGCCTCAGCGCTGTCCGGCCAGGGCCGCAGTATCCCCTGGCGCTCAGCCGCCGCTTGGGCCTGAGATGGGGCGATGACTTCGGCGATGGAATCGGGCATGGCTGACCTCAAGGAGTGGCATCAACGGGCGACGCAACGGCGACGGTGCCGATCTCCAGCGCGTCGCGCCCATCGGCCGTGTGCAGGCGTTCACCGGTCTCGGGGTTATACAAGCCGACCTCCAGGTGATAGGTCCCTTGCGCTGTTTCAGGCAGTGACAGGCCGTGCCGGTCAACGATGATCTCGTCCGGCCCCCAGGTTGTCGTCGGACGCAGGTCGTTGACCGGCTGCGCATCGTGCTGTGCCACGATCTGGCCGGCGTCGTCGGCCAGGTGGACAAACACCTTGTAGGCCACCGACACGGGCTTCGGGGCACGCCAGCGCAGGGTCACGGCGGCAACGCCACCTGATGATGCCTCAGGTGTGTGCTCGGCGGCGACCAGTTGCATTTGATCGCCGAACTGGCTCTGGACGGGCGTGGTGACCAGGGGGGTGTCCGGCGCGGCATAGAGCAGGTAGAGTGTATCGCCACCCCACTCGCCCCCAGCCGGATAAAGATGGGTGTCCAGCCATTCCTTGAGCGCCGCGTTGCCCTCTTGGGTGCCCTGATACAGGACGAACCACAGCCGGCGATGAGCGGCGGCTGCGGGCAGGATGCGTTCGCGGGCGGCTTCCTCCACCGGCTGGATGACGGGTTCCCAGCGCAGCGCATATGACCAGGGCGGGTCCTGTGGCTGGCGCAGGTTCTCATACCAGCCGGCAGTGGAGAGGACGTTGAAGAAAGCCATGTCGCCAGGGCGAGCGTGGGCGGCCAGGAAGCGATGGTCGGCGGCCGGGTCAAAGGGGTCCACGACTTCGAGGGTCTTCGCATAGACATATTGTGTACCAGTGGACCAGTAGGCGACAGCCAGCAACCCCAGCGCCAGCAACGGCAGCGGCCGCCAGGCCCGGCCCAGTGCGTAGAGCGACCAGGCGAGCACCAGGCCGAAGAAGGGGCTGACCGGTGCCAGGTGGCGCGGGGCGAACCACTGGGTCGCGCTGGCTCCATAGACCAGACCGACGACCCCCAGCACGATCACGAGGGTGGGCAGGAGCAGGCGTAGGGCTTCGGCCCGCTGGGGCGGCCGCACCACCAGCCCCGCGGCGAGCACCGCGACGACCAGACCGGCAGTCCAGGTGGGTGTGTCGTAAGTGAAGAACAGTCCCTGGATCGTCGGGCTCAGATACTCGTTCAGCCCGGCCAGCAGCCCTGTGCCCCTGGCGCCAGAAGCGGTGCGGGCCATGATTGTGCTGCCGGCCATGATCAACCAGGGCAGGTAGAGCAGGGCCGCGCCCGCTCCCACGGCGACGAGCCAGCCGAGCTGACGCCGCTGCGTCAGCGCCGCATACAGGAGGATCGCCGCCAGCGGCCAGATGGTGTAGTACAAAGAATAGAGCGCGACAGCTACCGCCAGCGCCAGGGCGACGGCTCGCGCCCAGTTGCTCGATGGCGCCGGCTCTCGCAGCGCGAGGTAGGCCGCTGCCAGGACGGCCAGGGTCGCCAGCGGATACATCCGCGCCACCTGGCCATAGTAGACCAGAAGCGGCGCTATAGCCGCATATAGGGCGGCGAAGAGCGCCAGCCAGGGCCGCCTCGACCAGACTCGTGCCACGGCGTAGGCCAACGGCACTGCGACGACGCTGAGCAGGACCGACAGGTAGCGCAGCGCGAAGACGCTCTCACCTGCCCATCCTAACCACAATTTGAGCAGCGCCGTGTACAACGGCGGATGCCAGTCAAGCGCGGCGATGTGAATGAGGTCGGCCCAAGCCAGGCTGGCGTGGGCCAGGCTCCAGCCCTCGTCCCAGCGCAGAGCCGGCTCGGCCAGCCGGTGCAGGCGCAGCGCCAGGGCCAGCAGACACATCAGTCCTGCGCCCAGTTGGGTCAGGCGCAACCCGCTGATCTCGCGCTTTAACCAGGTGATCAGGTGCACCGGGTTTGTGGTGGGCGCTGTAGCGCCCTCAACTACTGCCGACATTATGCCATCTCGAACTGAAGAATGCGCAATTGATCCGGTTGGGTACGCGTGCTCAAGGCGAGAATCTCAAAGCCGGCAACACGGCCATCCTTGTCGAAGTCCAGAATGACCCCGGGTTGAACTTCCTCCGATTCCACAATGACAGTCTCATTCAGACGGAGATACATCAGCCCACCAATCGTTCATGCTCGATCCTGATGCAGCGGTCCATGACGACATCGAGGCCGGCGGCCTGTGCCCGACGCGCCGCAGCCTCATGCACTACTCCGAATTGGAGCCAGAGCGCCTTCGCACCGACGGCGATGGCCTGATCTACGATGGCCGGGACAACCTGTGGTCGCCGGAAGACGTCCACAATATCAATCGGCTCCGGTACGGAAGCCAGGTCCGGGTAGCTCGGCTCGCCCATGACCTGGGAGATGGTCGGGTTGACGGCAAAGACGCGGTAACCTTGCGCCCGCAGGTAAAGGCCGACCCGGTAGCTGTCGCGCGCCGGACTATCCGAATGGCCGACAATCGCGATGGTCCGGGCGCTCATCAACAGGCGCTGGATAGTCGCCTGATCGTTGATCCAGGTCATGGCTCCGCATCCTGCCTGTCGCTTGGGTGGATGGTCAGCGGCGCTTCGTAAACATCCTGGATTTTCCCTTCCTCGTAATATAGCTCGACGCGAGCGACGTACTGAGGTAGCAGCTCGCGGTCGCGCAGGTGGAGTGTGAAATCCATATGCCGCTCCAGCGCCTCGACGATGGATAGACTGGTCACGGCGTGGCCATCGGGCGCAAGCAGGCCGATGTCCAGGTTGGGGCGATCCAGGAAGGGCGTGAGGGTAATGTGGACGCGGACGCGGCGGCCGTCGGGGTAGGGTTCAAACATCACCTGCTCAATGGCGACCTGGTCGCGCGGGACGGGCACCTCGTCAGGGTTCTCAAAGAAGCTCAAGTTGCTCATCAAGCCGGATTATACTCGCCGATGGCAGGAGCGTCAACGCCGGGTATGATAGGGGGTATATTCCATATTCGGGGCAGGTTTGTCACCTTTTGCCCCGAATGTGGAATACACCCTATGGTGAGAGCAGAAGGATCGGTTTTAAGCATGGCAAGCGGACCCAAGCCCGTCACCCTGAGCGAAGCGAAGGGTCTCTTGTTCACGCGCCAGAGATGCTTCGCTTCGCTCAGGGTGACAGACTGTTAAAACCAATTCTCTGATGACGAGAGGATTGACGGTCGTCCTGTCAGGTATTAGAATGCACATCAATAAGGAAGGATGAACCCATGTCTGAGCCTGAATCCTGGCGCTTCGACACGCTCGCCATCCACGCCGGTCAGCCGCCCGATCCCGCCACCGGCGCGATCATGGTGCCCATCTACCAGACCTCGACCTACGTGCAGGCAGAACCTGGTCGGCATAAAGGCTACGAATACTCACGTACCGGCAACCCCACCCGTACGGCGCTTGAGACATGCCTGGCGGCGCTGGAGGGTGCCGGGACCGGGCGGGAGACATATGGATTGGCCTTTGCTTCCGGTATGGCAGCAACGGATACGGTCTTGCGCCTGGTTGGACCCGGCGAGCATGTCCTGGTCGGCGACGACGTGTATGGTGGCACATACCGCCTGTTCCAGCGTGTCCTGGCGGGCTATGGCATCGCCTTTGACTACGTGGATATGGGCGATCTGGCGGCGGTAGCGGCTGCATTGAGGCCGGACACGCGCTTGATCTGGCTGGAGACGCCCACCAACCCATTGCTCAAGCTGGCCGACATCGCTGGCGTGGCGGCGCTGGCGCGGCAACAGGGGCGAAAGGGCAACCACAAGGATCGCCCCTATGTCGTGGTGGACAATACCTTCGCCACACCCTACCTCCAACAGCCGTTGGTGCTGGGTGCGGACATCGTCGTGCACAGCACCACCAAGTACCTGAGCGGTCATTCCGATGTAGTCGGTGGGGCCGTGGTGACAACCAACGCCGAGGTGTATGAGCGGCTGAAGTTCCTCCAGAATGCCGTCGGCGCAGTGCCAGGGCCCCTGGATTGCTGGTTGGTGCTGCGCGGGATCAAGACATTGGGGTTGCGCATGGAGCGGCACTGTGCCAACGCCGGGCGCGTCGCGGCCATGCTCGCCGAACACCCGGCGGTCGCGCGTGTGCTCTATCCTGGGCTGCCAGGCCATCCGCTGCATCAGGTCGCGCGGCGGCAGATGCGCGGTTTCGGCGGGATGGTGTCATTCATCCTCAAGGGCGGACCGGAGGCAGCCAGGCGGGTTGTAAGCCGGACCCAGCTATTTGCGCTGGCCGAATCCCTGGGTGGGGTGGAATCGCTGATTGAGCATCCGGCCAGTATGACCCACGCTTCGGTGGCCGACTCGCCGCTTCGGGTGGATGCCGGGCTGATCCGGCTATCGGTGGGGATTGAGGACGGGGATGATTTACTGGATGATCTGAGGCGGGCGCTGGCATAGAACGTTCAGTCATCCGCTGGACGCCTTTGTGGTAAAATAGCGGCGGTGCGCATCCTCATGCTTTCTAAGGCCTGCCTGGTCGGAGCCTATCAGCGCAAGCTAGAGGAGCTTGCCAGGCTGCCTGATGTGGCCCTGACCGTCGTCGTCCCGCCGAGTTGGCGGGACGAGCGCGGTGTCCAGCCGCTAGAGCGGGCCTATACCCAGGGCTATGACCTGGTCGTTGAGCCCATCGCCTTCAACGGCCAGTTTCATTTGCACTTCTACCCCGGCCTGGCCCGCCGCTTGCGCCAGGTGCGTCCGGATATCGTCCATGTGGATGAGGAGCCCTACAACCTGGCAACGGTCCAGGCGATGTGGCTGGCACGGTGGGCCGGGGCGCGGACCTTATTCTTCTCCTGGCAGAGTCTGAATCGCCGTTATCCCCTTCCTTTCCGCTGGTTCGAACGCACCGTCCTGCGCTGGTCCGATTATGCCATCGCCGGCAACTGCGACGTGGTCACCGTCTGGCGGGCCAAAGGCTACACTGGACCGATGCGCGTAATCCCCCAGTTCGGGGTGGATCCGGAGGCGTTTCGGCCTGAGCCGGATGCTCGCTCGCCGGGGCGCGGTTTCATCGCGGGCTACGTCGGCCGGCTCGTCGAAGAGAAAGGGGTAGATATACTCCTGCGAGCCATGGCCGGATTGCAGGGGAGCTGGCGGGTTTACATTCTGGGGGAGGGCCCGGCACGACCGGCGTTGATGATGTTGGCACGCAAGCTCGGCATTGCCGAACGGGTTAGCTTCGATGCGCTTATCCCCTCGACGCGCATGCCGGCCTACTATCACCAGCTCGATGCGCTGGTGCTGCCCTCACGTACCCGGCCCAACTGGAAGGAGCAGTTTGGGCGCGTCCTGATCGAAGCCATGGCTTGTGGCGTGCCCGTGGTCGGATCAACTTGCGGTGAAATCCCTAACGTGATCGGCGATGCTGGCCTGGTGTTTCCGGAGGAAGATGCCTCCGCCCTGCGCGCCGTTCTCAGCCGCCTGATGCGCGACCACGCACTGCGCGCCGACCTGGCGCAGCGTGGCCGCGCCCGCGTTCTGGCCCATTACACGCAGGCACAGATCGCCCGCGAGACCTGGGAGGTCTATCGGGAGCTTCTCACGACGCCATGACGGTTATGGCTGTGCCAGGATCTGGTTGATCCGCTGGTTGATCGTGCCGAAGTCGGCCTGGACCTCCTGATTGTTGATGAAGATCGTCGGTGTGTGCTGGACACCCCGCGTCTGGCCCTGCTGAGTCTCTTGTTCCACCGTTTGGCGGTAGCGCCGCGAATCCACGCAGGAGTTGAATGTTGCTGTATCCAGGCCGGGGATCCCCTGGGCCAGGCTCTTCAGGCGGCTGAAATTGAAGCCCCCCTGGTTCTCGCCGCGCTGGTTGGCGAAGAGCGTGTCAGCATACTCCCAGAACTTGCCCTGCTCATTGGCGCACTCTGAGGCCTCGGCGGCATATTGTGACTCCGGTCCCAGGAAGGCCATATGATGGTAGATGAAGCGCACTTTGCCGGTGCCGGGCTTCAGGTATGTCTCCTCAATCTGGCGCAACGCGCCAGTGGCAAACTGCCTGCAACCGGGTCACTGGAAGTCGGAGTATTCCTCGATGACTACGGGCGCAGTAGCCGGGCCCAGGGTCTTGCCTTGGGCATAGGGCCGTTCCGTGGGCGTCAGAGTCCCGGTCTGTTGCAAGTTCAAGATGACCAGAACCAGCACGCCCAACACCGCCACGCCGATGATGATGGCCAGCAGTTGGCGGCGAGCGCGCGCTTCCCGTCGTTCGCGCAGCTTAGCCCGCCGCGCCTGGCTCGATGCCATATCTTCCTCCTCTCAGTAGTCAGTAATCAGTAGTTAGTAGCCAGGCTGACCCCTGGCTACTGATGGCGGGTCGGCCATTCCTGTTCCAGCAAGTACTCCCGCGCGGCCAACCCAGCCTTCGCCCCTTCGCCGATGGCGATCAGAACTTGCTCACCGAAGACGTTGGTCACATCGCCTGCGGCGAAGATGCCGGGGGTGCTGGTAGCGCAACTGCTGTTGACGATGATCGCGCCCTGGGTGTCCCGTTCGACCAGACCGGCGACGAGTTCCGAGCGCGGGGTCAACCCTTCCTCAATGAACACCCCGTCTACCGCCAGTTCGTAGTCCATGCCGGCCGGCGAGCGGACGAGCAGGCCCTCGACGAAGTCATGGCCGGCGATCTCACGCACTCTGTAGCCTTCGAGTAAGTGGACATGGTCGGCTGCGAGCAGGTTGCGCCCTAGCGGCGAATCAAGAGGTGTGGGCGCGGTGAGGATCAGGTACACCGTGTGCGCGTAGTGAGCCAATTCGGCCGCGGCCCGCACCACGCGTTCACTGTGCCCCACCAGCGCGGCCGGTCGGTTCCACAAAAATGGGGCGTGGCTCACGGTGGAGTAGCTCAAACCGCGGCCTCTCAGGCGGTGCTCGCCGGGGACATTCAGCGGCTGCGGGCTGGCGCCTGTAGCGATGATCAAGGTTCGGCCCTGGAAATGCCGGTCATCCAGGGTATGGACTTCGAAGCCGCCAGCGATGGGTTCGACGCGCTCCGCGCGGTCGAGTCGTCGCGTGAAGTCAATGTATTCGATCTGCGCTTTAAGGTTATCCACGATTTCCCGGCCGCTGAGGAACTCCGGGCCGGGGGCACCGCGCAGCGAGAAACCGGAGTTGACATAACCACCCAGGTCCTCGCCGATGAGCAGGAAGTTCAGGCGCGTGCGCAATGCGTAGGCCGCCGCGGTCAGCCCGGCCGGGCCGCCACCAATGATGATCAGATCATACATGCATCTCCTTCCACGGTCAGGCCCAGTGTATCACGACGTAACGTGTTCCGCATAGTGTCGGTTGTGATGCTTTTCCCGTGACAGATGTCATCTGATTTGTCCAGGATCAATAGATCACAGAACAGTCACTCTGAGCAGCGAAGAGTCTTCTATAGCCGCGCCGGAGATGCTTCGCTACGCTCAGCATGACGGAAAGGTGATCTGCTGAAGATGCCGAGATGCTTCACTGCGTTCAGCAGGACAGAGGTGGGGTCTACCGAAGATAGGGACTTGTCGGCATCGCAGCCTTCGGGTAAACTTGTAGGGGAGGGAGAAACGAGTGAAGCGCCAACGCATCTTATTGGTAGATGATCACGAGGTGGTGCGTTTGGGCCTTAAGGCCCTGATCGAGCGCCATCCCGACTTTGAAGTGGTCGCGGAGGCGGGTTCGGCCGCTGAGGCTGTCGCCAAAGCACTGGCCTTCCAACCCGATGTGGTCGTCATGGATATCCGCCTGCCGGGAGAGACCGGGATTGAGGCCTGTCGCCAGATCACTGACAAGTTGCCCGACACCAAGGTCATCATGCTGACCAGCTATGCTGAGGACGAGATGCTCTTTGCCGCCATTCGTGCCGGTGCCGCCGGTTATGTCCTCAAGCAGATCGGTGGCGACGATCTGGTGCGGGCAATCGAGGCTGTCGGGCGGGGTGAAGCGTTGCTGGCCCCCGGCCTGACCAAGCGGGTGCTGGCCGAGATGCGGCGGGCCGCAGCACGCGAGGAGGCCGCCGCCTTCGCCGACCTCACACCGCAGGAACGTCAGGTGCTGGCGCTCATCGCCGAGGGCAGAACCAATCGCGAGATCGCCCAGGCGCTGTTCCTGGGTGAGGGCACCGTGCGCAACTACGTGAGCAGCATTCTGTCCAAGCTGAACGTGGCTAACCGCGCTGAGGCCGCCGCCTACGCTATCGAGCATAACTTGAAAGACTATCTGCTGCCGTGAGGAACGTAAAGCGTGAAACGGCTCTGTCAACAGGGCCCAAAATCGGGTATACTTGAGATGCAATCCAGAGGAGAAGCAGATGATATTATGGCGATGACCGGGTTCACTATCACACCACTGGCAACCTATCGCAACGCATCGCCCTATCCCTTTTGCCCCGGCTGTGGCCACGGATTCATCCTCGACCACCTGAACAAAGCGTTGGTAAAGTTACAACTTGATCCCCACCAGGTTGTGATTGTCACCGACATCGGCTGTGTCGGCCTCTCGGATCAGTATTTCGAGACGAATGCCTTCCATGGTCTGCATGGGCGGGCAGTGGCTTATGCCAGCGGCATCAAGCTGGCCCGGCCTGAGCTGAAAGTCATCGTGCTAATGGGGGATGGCGGTTGCGGCATCGGTGGCCACCATCTGATCAATGCCGCCCGGCGCAATATCGGCGTCACCGTGCTCGTGTTCAACAACTTCAACTTCGGCATGACCGGCGGTGAGCACTCGGTTACTACCCCTCACGGTGCCATCACCGCCACCACCGGCATTGGCAATTTGGAGCGGCCACTGGATATCTGCGCTACGGTTGCGGTCAACGGCGCGAGCTATGTCTACCGCGGCACGTCCTTCGACAAGGACCTGCCCGACCGCATCGCCGAGGCGATCTCCCTCGAGGGCTTTAGCCTGCTCGATATCTGGGAGCTGTGCACCGCCTACTATGTTCCCAGCAACGATTTCTCCAAGACGGCGCTGATGATGACACTGGCGGGTATGGAGCTGCCCACCGGTGTGATTCACCGCGAAGAGCGCCAGGAGTATGCCGCCGGGTATCGCGCGAGGTATGCTGAGGAGCGCGGCAAGTCCGCCTTGCCGATTAAGCCGATCGCGCCAAAGTACGCGGCCCGACTCGACCGCAAGTTTCATATTGTCGTCGCCGGCTCGGCCGGGGGCAAGGTGCGCTCGGCGGCCCGCTTCATCGGCACGGGGGGCGTGTATGCGGGCCTATGGGCCACGCAGCGCGACGACTATCCGACCACGATCATGTCCGGTCATTCGGTCTCAGAGATCATTCTGAGCCCGACCGAGATCACCTATACGGGTATCCTCAAGCCCGACGCACTTATCCTGCTGACGCAGGACGGCTACAAAAAGGTCGTCCACCATCTGCCACGGCTGACGCCGGAGGACTGGCTATTTGTGTCCCCGGAATTCGCCGCTGTGCCGACGCAGGCCCGCAAGGTCGTGCTGGATTTCGCTGCTGCTGGCGTGCGCACCGCCAGGAAGAACACAGCGCTCATCGCGATTGCGGCGGCGATGCGCCAGCTCGATCTTTACCCTATGGCGGCCTTCGAGGAAGCCATCCGCGCCAGCAGCAAGGGTGCGTATCTGGAGGAGAACCTGGCCGCGCTGGCCGAAAGTGAAAAGCTTGTTATCTATCAGTAAAGAGGAAGCAAAGATGACTGAGGCGAACAAGAGTGACCTTATCCTGTCAAAAGGACTGGACAACATCATCGTGGCCGAGACTGAACTGAGCTCGGTGGATGGGCAGAACAGCGTCCTGACGTATCGTGGCATCAATATCCATGAACTGGCCGGGCGGGCCACGTATGAGGAGATCGTCCATTTGCTCTGGTATGGCCGCCTCCCCAGCCGGGCCCAGTTGAACGAGTTGAAGGGGACGTTGGCGGCTCATCGTGCCCTGCCTGATGACATCATCGCCATGATACGGACCTTCCCCCGCACTGCTCTGGCCATAGAGGTGTTGCGCACGGTGGTGTCAGCACTGGCGATGTACGACCCGGAAGCGCAGGCCATCTCGCCTGAGGCAACCCGGCGCAAGGCCATCCGGCTGACCGCCCAATTCCCCACTATCGTCGCGGCTTTCGACCGGCTGCGCAACGGCAAGGAACCCATCGCGCCCCACCCCCAACTGGACCACGCGGCCAACACGCTCTATATGCTCACAGGGACACGGCCGGACCCGCTGCATGCCCAGGCATTGGACACCTATTTCGTCCTGCTGGCCGATCACGGGCTGAATGCCTCCACCTTCGTCGCTCGTGCCGTCGTTTCGACCCTTGCCGACCTGCACTCAGCGATCACGGCTGCCCTGGCCTCACTGAAGGGGCCGCTGCACGGCGGCGCGAATGAGGCGACCATGCGCATGTTCCTGGAGATCGGCGAGGTGGCGAACGTGGACGGCTGGATCGCTGACGCCTTCGCTCAGAAGCGTAAGATCATGGGCTTCGGCCACCGCATCTACCGCCATGGCGACCCGCGCGTCGTCCATCTACAGCGTCTGGCGCGTGAACTGGGCGAGCAGGCCGGGGATACCCGCTGGTATGAGATGTCACTGCAGGTGGAGAAGGCGGTACAGTCGCACCGCGAGTTGTATCCGAATGTGGACTTTTTCTCAGCGGCGGTCCTGTACTACCTGGGCATCCCGCTTGATCTGTTCACGCCGATGTTTGCCTGTAGCCGCATCGCGGGCTGGAGTGCGCATGTATTGGAGCAGTACGCCGACAACCGGTTGATGCGCCCGCAGTCTGTCTTCATTGGGCCGAAGGAGAATCACTTTCTCCCCATTGAAGAGCGGGGTTGACGGCGAGCCTGAGGGGCCTGCCCTGAATGCGGTGAAGAGACAGGCCTTCAAGAGCTTGCCCTGACCCCGACTGTAGCGAAGGGGAAGGGGCGAAGCCTGAGCCAAGCGAAGGACTGCCCTTACAGAATCGGCACCTCTGGCTGGCATTACGCCCATTGGCGGGGCGTGTTCTATCCTCGTGAGCTGACGACGGCGGATTGGTTGCGCCACTACGCTGCCGAATTCGATACGGTCGAGATCAACAATAGCTTCTATCGCCTGCCGGGCGAACCGACCTTTCGAGCCTGGCGCGAGCAAGCTCCACCGGGCTTCACTTTCGCGGTCAAATGCAGCCGCTACCTGACCCATATGAAGAAGCTCAAAGACCCCGCGGAGGCCCTGGGAAACATTCTGGGCCGCGCTCGCTTGTTGGGTGATTGCCTGGGGCCGGTGCTGTACCAGCTTCCCCCGCATTGGCAGCGTGACCTGACCCGGCTGGAGGCGTTTCTGCGCCTGCTGCCACGCGACATCCAGCACGTGTTCGAGTTCCGTGACCGCAGTTGGCTGGTTGAGGAGACCTTCGAGCTACTGCGGCGCTACGGCGCCGGGCTATGCATCTACGACATGCCGGGTTACACCTCGCCCTTGCAAGTCACTGCGCCCTTCGCCTATCTGCGCTTCCACAGCGCGGAGGGCGTGTATGGCGGTGAATATGGGGCCGAGCGGTTGCGCCTCTGGGCCGAACGCATCCGCGATCTGGCGACCGTCGCCGAGACGGTCTATGTCTACTTCAACAACGATGCCTTTGGCTATGCGGTGTCGGATGCGCAGATTCTGCGCCGGCTACTGAAAGGGTGAGCCGCAACCCGGCTGAAGCCGGGTATTGGAGAGCCGGATGGCAGGCCTGTGACTGCCTCAGTAGCGTAGGTCCGGGCTTCCAACCCGGTTCTTGACGGCTGCACTGACGATGGCCTAAAACCGATGCTTCTGCCTGCTTCGGCAGGGGCCATTCTTGACAATCCCGGCGGGGAAGACTATCATCCTTCTGCGCTTCCCGATATAGTCAGCCTGCATCGGCGTGGGCCCCGTGATAGACATTGGCGGTGGCGCCAGAATGGCGAGATCCCATAACAAAGGAGGCTAATGCCATGGAGACCGAGACCTCCACGCCAAAGGACGTATCCGCCCTCGATCCCTTGACACTTCAAGCAGCATTAGAGAATACGGCCCGTCCCCAGGCGATGCACGAGGCGCTGTTGCGCTACGTGCGCTCGTGGGCCTTAGGGCTGATCGTGGTAGGTGCAATTCACCTGGTGGCTAATGGCTTCCTGAGTGGGTCATGGGGCATTTTATTAATCATCGTCGGATTGGCGTCGTTCTATTTCCGGGATGCAGCGATGCTCGTCGTGTACGCCGTCACGCTCAGCTGGGCAGGCGTAGCCAACCTGACGAGCGGGCAAGTGGCATGGGTGGGCTTCGCGCTGATTCAGTTCCTGCTCGCGTTTCAGGTGGTCCGACGCTATCGGGGCTTTCGAAAGACAGAGGCGGCGTACCAGACAGCGGCCGCGCCGAGTAGGGGTGTGCCGGTGCGGGCTGCGCGCGTATTTCCGTGGGCGGGCTGCGTGCTGGGTAGTCTGGCGCCGATCGGGTTTGTGGCGGCGCTGGGTGTAGCCATATACATTACGGCGCGCTATGACGTGCAGCCGCTTCCCAATTGGGTGGGACTGATGGAGAATGGGGCGCTGAGCCTAGGGATTTTGGGGTTTGCGCTGGGACTGGCCTCTCTGCTTTCCGGCTACAGACCGAAGTGGGCAGCTATCCTCGGTATCGTCGCCGCGGCGCTCGTGCTCATCATCGAAATCCTGGTCAGGGTATCTTAATTTGCGTCATCGCGAAGACGTAGAAGCATATCTCGTAGAACGAGAGCAACGGGCCGGGCAGGTTCAGCGGCGCATTGAGAGTCAGCAAGGAGACCTGGCCGATCTACGAGGTCGCTAACCTCTTGGTCAGTGGGGACTACAGCATAAACGCTGTAGCTTGCGGGCGCCGCTCAAGCCACACCGTTTACGGTGTGGTATTCCTCCTCCATATCGCCCCGGCTACGGCATCGGTTTTTTGAAGTTCATGAGTGCCCCTACTTCTCGCGACCTCAGACGCCGAGGCCGCGCTTCATCTCCTCGAATTGCTCTTTGGTGATCTCGCCCCTGGCGTAGCGCGCCTTCAGAATATCAAGCGGGGTCTGATCCTGGACGGCCCCGACTGTCTGCACGGGCGGCGTGGCCTGTCCCTGACCGCCACGCACGAGCGTCACGACAAGCCATACTACGCCACCAATGACCAGCACCCAAAAAGCGATCATAATGAGGGCCCCCAGCCCGAACATACCGAACCCTGCTCCACCCATCATTTTTGTTTGCTCCTTTAATTCAACGTTTTCAGGAAAGCCACCAAATCGTCCAGGTCTTCCGTAGACATCGTCCAGCGCGGCATGGGCCACTCTAGCGGCTTGCCGGCCGGGTCCACCCCCTGCGTGATGGCTCGCTTGATGGTCTCATCCGTGTAGGGCGGATGGCCTTCGCCCTCTGCCTGCCCCATCATTTCTGAGGTTAAGGTCTTGTAGCGGATGTCCGGTGCCACAAAGGACCTCATCATCATCTGCACGCGCCCGCCACGGCCGTCCGGGCCATGGCAAGTGGCGCAGGCGATCATGCCGCCGCCCATTATGCCCATTCCCATGTCTGAGAAGATAGGGGTGCCTCGCTGGCTGGTGGCAGTGAAATAGATTTGTTCGCCATTGGAGCCGATCTGAGGGCGATTGAGTATGCCCACCACGATGAGGCCGACAGCGCCGATGACGATCAGCGCTAGTGCAAGAAGCGGCATCGCTCGACTCATCCTGTTATCCCCCCAGATCGCGTTTCATCTGCTCGAACTGCTCCTTGGTGATCTCGCCTTTGGCGTAGCGCGCCTTCAGGATGTCGAGGGGGCCTTCGCCCCGCGGCGGAGCGGTTACTGGCTGGCCCAGACTTCGCACCAGCCACAGGATCAGCAACACCGCGCCGGCGATAATCAGCCCCCAGAAGGCGAGCGAGATGATCCAGCCGATAGGGTTGAAGGCAAAGCCGCCGAATCCGGGCATGCCGTAGCCGCCGTACCGGCCCATCATCCCGCCCATACCGAACCCACCAAAGCCCATCATTCCTACGCCACCGAGCAGCACCACGAGCAGCACGATGCCGAGGATGACTGCGATGGCTGTTCCTACGTTACGCATTCTGCCCTCCTTTGAATCGGATAACTGCGTCTGATTCTGTTTGTGTTCATTACATTGCTATTATAACACCATTCTATGAAGAACTGGTGAAGGGTTTTGTGTGATTTCTACATGTGTGTACTGGCTACGGCTTCAGGCTAAGTGTCCCACATGGGTGGCGTGCGCCGGCTGTGGGGCTTCGCCGCGCTCGCCCGGCCGGGTGCGCTGTATCCCTGGCAGGCGGGTGCGCTTGAGCAGCAGAGCATTCAGTGCTACCAGCAGCGAGCTACCCGCCATAGACAACGCCGCGATCTCCGGCCGCAGCAACAGCCCGAACGCCGGGTAGAAAACGCCGGCTGCGATGGGGAAGGCGACTGTGTTGTAGCCCACCGCCCACCACAGGTTCTGGCGCATCTTGTTGACCGTCGCCCGGCTCAGCGCAATCGCGCCGATCACATCGAATGGATCGCTCTTCATCAGCACCACGTCCGCTGCTTCCATCGCCACGTCGGTGCCCGCGCCGATGGCGATGCCCACGTCCGCCTGGGCCAGCGCGGGCGCGTCGTTGATGCCGTCGCCGACCATGGCCACCAGTTTGCCCTGGTCCTGTAGCTCCTTCACCTTGTCGGCCTTCTGCCCCGGCAAGACCTCGGCGAAGACGGTCTCAATGCCCAATTCCTTCGCAATGCGCTCGGCCGTAGCGCGGTTATCGCCCGTCAGCATCGCCACCTGGACTCCCAGCTTGCGCAGTTCCTCGACGGTCTGGCGCGAGGTGGGCCGGATGGCGTCGGCGATGGCGATGAGGCCAGCCGCTTTCCCGTCCATTGCGGCGTAGATCACCGTCCGCCCGGCGCCTTCCAGGCTGGCTGCCCGTTCTCCCAAGCCGTCCAGGGCGATCTGATGGTCGCGCATCAACTTGCGGTTGCCGACCAGCAGCGCCCGGCCCTCTACCGTCGCCCGTAGCCCGTGACCCGGGATGGCCTCAAAGCTCGTCGGCTCGGCCAGCGCCAGGCCACGCTCCTTGGCATGCTGCACCACGGCCTGTGCCAGCGGGTGCTCGCTGGACTGTTCGGCGCTGGCGACCAACCGCAGCAGTTCGGCTTCCGAGACCGGGTTGCTGGCTGCGGCCACTTCGACGACCTGGGGCTGGCCGACGGTGAGGGTGCCGGTCTTGTCGAAGATGATCGCCTGCACTTTGGATGCCTGCTCCAGCGCCGTCGCGTTCTTGAACAGGATGCCGTTCAGCGCCCCCAGGCCGGTGCCGACCATGACCGCCGTCGGCGTTGCCAGCCCCAGCGCGTCCGGACAGGCGATGATCACGACGGTGATCGCCAGCGTCAGGGCGAAGACGAAGCTGGCGCCGACAACCCAGTACCAGCCGACGAACGTGGCCAGGCCGAAGACCACGGCAGCGGCCACCAGCCACTGCGCCGCCCGGTCGGCCAAACGCTGCGCTGGCGCTTTCGAGTTCTGGGCCACCTGCACCAGCCTGACGATCTGCGCCAGCGCCGTGTCGGCACCGACCCTCGTCGCGCGGAAGCGGAAGGTCCCGGTTTTGTTAATCGTGGCCCCAATGACCGCATCCCCCGGCTGCTTCTTGACGGGCACGCTCTCGCCGGTGATCATGCTCTCATCCACAGTGGATTCGCCCTCGGTGACGATGCCGTCCACCGGGATCTTGTCGCCGGGCCGGATCAGGACGATGTCCTCTACCAGTACCTCGGACGTAGGCACCTCCACCGGCTGACCATCGCGGATGACCGTCGCCATGGGTGGGGCCAGGTCGAGCAGGGCGCGGATGGCGTCCGATGCCCCGACGCGGGCGCGCATCTCCATCCAGTGGCCGAACAGGACGAAGGCCAGGAGTACAACCGAGGCTTCATAGAAGACTTCGCCCTTGAACAGGAAAGTCGCCGCCACGCTGAACAGGTAGCCTGCGCCGACCGAGAGCGCCACCAGCACCGACATATCCAGGATACGGTTCTTCAGGGCACGGTAGGCGCCGACGAAGAAGACCTGTCCGCCCCAGATCACCGCGGGCGTGGACAGGATGAACAACAGGATGTCGTTGGGCAACCCGAAGGGGGTCGGCAGGCGGAGGTGGAACACTTCGGTCGCCAGGGGTGAGTAAAGGAAGACCGGGACCGCCAGGATGAAGGTGAGTAAGAAGCGATTGCGCATGTCGCGCACCATCGCTTCCATACTCATCCCGGCGCCATGGCCCATCTCGTGCGCCATCTGCGCCATCTCGCCGGAGACGGGGGTTCCTTCGGCCGGCATGATAAGCTCAGCATGTTCGGGCGGATGCGCCGTTGCAGCAGGTGTCATACCGTGTCCGACATGCTCGGCAGCCATGGCCGATTCGGGTGCGCAGAGATGCCGGGGTAGCACCTCGCCCCGACAGTGGTAGCCGCACTCCTCGATCAAGCGCCGGATTTCAGCTTCCGAGAGGGCCATCTCATCATAGCCGACGGTGACCGTATCGCTCATGGTGTTGGCTTCGGCGTGGTGAATTCCCGGCTGGCGACGCAGGAACGTTTCCAGTGCCGGGGCCGAGCTACCCCGCAGCAATCCACGAGCTTCCAGCACGACTTGTTTCATGCCACCTCCCCTCGAGCACTCTTGCCCATTAATCCAGACTTACAATGGCTACAATCTTAGATGAATCCCCTATCTGCGACAACCGCCAAATGGCCTGTTTGCGGCCACTGTTTTGGCTTGGGCAAACACCCGGTCTACGCCAGCAAGTCACAACCTGGTCGGACCTCATACGGCACAGCACAGGCCCCTCGCTTTGCTGGTGCGTACTGGCCTTGCTTGCATTTGTGCAGGATAATGGGAGCCGTCTCAGCCAGGGAGTCCACCGCGAAGTGGCATTCCAGTAGCTGTCGAACGTGGTAATCAGAGATCAGGGAAGGGGGATCAGATGTTGATTGGGGACCGGGTCCGTTTGCGGGCCATCGAGCGCGAGGATATTCCGACCTTCGTGCGCTGGTTCAATGACCCTGAGGTGCGCCAGTATCTCTTGATGTATGAGCCGATG
>CADDZL010000044.1 GCA_902812335.1 Chloroflexota bacterium
GCTGGTGCGCTTGGCCAAGACCCAGCCGACGCGATTGGAAGACTTGCGCTTGTTGGTGGGGCTATCGCCTTATCAGATGCAGCGCTATGGGCGCGGGTTGTTGGCGGCGGTGGCTCGTGGATTGGCGGCACCCATCCCCCATCCTCCCCGGCGCAACCAGCGGCCCGATGATGCTGTCCTTGCCCGCTACGAGGCTCTGCGCGAGTGGCGCAAGCAGCGGGCCCAGGAACGGGGAGTTGAATCCGATGTCATTCTCCCCCGCGATGCCATGTGGGCGCTGGCACGCCAGGCCCCGGCCACGCTCGACGAACTGGCCAACGTCCTTCCACTTGGCCCCTGGCGGCGTGAGACTTATGGCGAAGAGATTCTACAGGTATTGCGGCAGGTGCAGGAGAAGTGAGACTAACCTTCTACGGCGCAGTGAAAACAGTGACCGGATCCCAGCACATGCTCAGCGTGAATGGGCATCAAGTGCTACTGGACTGCGGGTTGTTCCAGGGGAGGCGCAAGGAGAGCTTCGAACGTAACGCGCACCTGCCCTTCGACCCGCGCCAGGTAGACGCGCTGATCCTCTCACATGCCCATATGGACCATGCGGGCAATATCCCCACGGCGATCAAAGCCGGCCTGCGTGGTTCGGTCCATACCACCCACGCTACCCGCGACCTGTGTGCGGCCATGTTGCCCGACTCCGGCCATATTCAAGAGCAAGATGCCGCGTTTGTGAATAAGAGGCACGCGGCGCAAGGCGAACCACCGGTTCAACCCCTCTACACCGCCGATGAGGGCGCAGCCGCGCTAAAGTGCTTCTGCAGCTACAGTTATGGGCTCCCCTTTCAGGTCGTCCCCGGCGTGCAGGTGACCTTCTATGACGCCGGCCATATCCTGGGTTCGGCCATCGTGGTGCTCGATATCGAGGAGCAGGGCCGGAAGCTGCGCCTGGCCTACACCGGCGACCTGGGCCGGCCGGGGCTGCCGATCTTGCGCGACCCTCAGCTTGTCCCGGACGTAGACGTGTTGATCACTGAAAGCACCTATGGCGACCGGTTGCATGAGCCGCTGGATGAGGCGCTGGAGAAGCTCAAGGCGGCCGTGCGCGAGACCTGTGACCGCAAAGGTAAGCTGTTCATCCCGGCCTTCGCCGTCGGCCGCGTCCAGACGATTGTCTACGATCTGCACCGCCTGATGGATGGCGGCAGCATTCCGCGCCTGCCGGTGTTTGTAGACAGCCCGCTGGCCGTGAACGTGACCGAAGCGTTTCGCATGCACCCGGAGTGTTATGATGATGACGTGCGCCGCTTCATCGTCAATGACCCGCACGGCGGCGCTTTCGGCTTCGATCTGCTGACCTACGTGCACAGCGTCGAGGAGTCGAAGGCCTTGAACGACCGGCCCGGATCCTACATCGTCATCGCCGCCTCCGGTGATGCCGACACGGGGCGCATCCTGCATCACCTGCGCCACGGTATTGAAGATGCGCGGAATACCGTCTTGTTCGTGAGCTGGCAGCCGCCAGACACGCTGGGCCGGCGGCTGGTCGAGGGCCAGAAGCAGGTGCGCATCTTCGGTGAGGAGCACCAGGTTCGGGCGCAGGTGCAGGAGATTCAGGGTTATAGTGCACACGCCGACCGGGGCGATCTGCTGAACTACATCGGCGGTCTGCGGGGCCGCCTGCGTCGTGTCTTCATCGTACACGGTGAAGAGGGGCCGGGAGCAGCTCTGGCTGAGGGGATCCGGGCTCTGGGCGTGACCGACGTCGTCCGGCCCGACCCCGGTCAGGCTTTCGATATTTAGGGCAGAAGAGGAGTAAATCTATGGCATCAGCACCGAAGACAATCGCCCAGATCCTACGCTGTTCGGAGGATCAGGCGGCGGCATTTGCCCGTCGGGTCCAGGAGATTCTGGGCGCACCTGTGCCGCCGGATCTGATCGCGGCGGCGATGCTGAAGGTGAAGGCCAAGGATGTGGCCTCGCCCCAGCGCGTGGCCGAGTATGTCAATCAGGAGATGACGCGCCAGGCGAAGGCGCCTGCGCGTAGCCCGGCGCGGAAACGGGCGACACCCGTAAAGCCCGCCGGCAGCCGTCCGGCCAAGAAGAAGGCTACCTCAACCAAAGCGGAGCAACCCCCCGATCGCGAGGATGCCGATCCGCCACAGCCCGCCGACACCGGGTTGCCGGCGGAAGCGGAGGTCTCAGCGCATGAGCGTACGGAGCAGGTAGAGCAGGCACGGACACAGGGCACCCTGGCACAACTCGAGCGGGTGTTGGAGGAGAACTGGGCCTGGGCCTCGGCGCAGAAGCTTGAGGTGCCGCCTAAGCGCTGGCAGGCGGGCGAATTCGTGCGCGAAGTCCGCCGGACCGTCTTCACGGACAAATCGCCGCTCCCCAAAATCCTCAAGGTCGCCCGCCGACTCCATAGCCAGGAGTGGATCGTCACGCCGGGTGCCGTCGCCCAGGCCATCCTGGACGAACTCGCAGCGAGAGAAGGAGGGTGATGAAATCTACCATCCGGAATCTGGCTGCCCTGATCGTTCTCTCACTGGCCTTGGGTCTGGTAGGCTGCCGTGGCGCACCCGCGCCGACGCCGACCGCCACAGCCGTCAGCACGCTGGTGCCTACCGTCAGTACCAACACACCCCGGCCACAGCCAATGCCGACGCCCGCGCCCACTGCAACGCCCACGGTCGAGCCGACGCCAGAGGGGCTGATGACCGATTTCCCGCCCGACGTGGACCCGCTCACCGGCGAAAAGGTGACCGATCCGAAGGTGCTGGAGCGGCGGCCGCTGGCGATCAAGGTGTCGAACTCACCCCCCGTCGTCCGGCCCCAGCACGGGCTGAGCCTTGCCGACCTGGTCTTCGAGCATTATGCCGAGGGCGGCGAGACACGCTTTACCGCCGTCTTTCTGAGCCGTGACGCCAGCCGGGTGGGTTCGGTGCGCAGTGCCCGGCTGATTGACCTGGAGATCCCGGCGATGTATCGGTCGGCTCTGGCCTTTTCCGGCGCGAGCGCGGGCGTGAAGCGCAAGATCCGCGAATCGGACTTCTTCGACCGGGCGATCTCGCCCGACTTCGGTGCCGGGCCGCCACAGTTCGTGCGCATTCCTAACGGCAAGGCCTATGAGCACACGTTGTTCACCAGCACCGAGGCGCTGTGGGCCGAGCTCGACAAGCGCGGCCTGAACACGCGACAGGATCTGACAGGGATGGCCTTTATGGTGACGCCGCCGTCCGGGGGCCGCCCGGCAACTCAGATCAAAGTAGCCTATACCGGCAACAGTGTCACCTGGCGCTATGTGGCTGACAGCGGCCGTTACCTGCGCTGGGACGATGGTGCTCCCCTCACCGACGCATTGACCGGCGAACAAATCTCCGCCGCCAACGTTATCGTCGTCTGGGCCAACCATGTCCAGACGGATATTCTGGAGGATGTCTTCGGCGGCGGCCATTACTCGATCCAGATCCAGGTCTGGGGCGAAGGGCCGGTGCGCCTTTTCCGGGACGGGCAGATATACGAGGGTAAGTGGGTGCGTCAACGGCGCGAGGATATGCTGAGCTTCGTAGATCAGGAGGGCAAGCCGCTGGCGCTCAAGCCGGGCAACTCCTGGTTCCAGCTCATTCCCTCGGATGGGCGCGAGTTGAGCTACCAGCCGTAGACATTCTCGACCGTTTTAGTTGACTTTATCCTGCGAATGAGGTATATTTCACATAGTTTCTCAAATCCATAGCCTGCCCCGGCCCGCCTGGCGGGCGACGGTTGCCTCGTCGCCCGCTTAAGGTTGTCTGGAGCCAGAGTCCCAGGAGTAGCATGTTTGACTGTCGCCATGTGATTGCCAGGTGTCGCTGGTTACCCGTCATCATTTTGCTTGCACTCGCCGTCCTGATCCCAGAGACGGCCTCAGCCCAACCCCCCTCGCCGTTGTCGCCGGCCTCGACCGAGGCGAAGACCATCGCGGACCTGTTTACAGTTGTATTCTGGGTGGCGCTGGGTGTCTTCGTGATCGTCGAAGGCCTGTTGGTCTACTCGGTCATCCGGTTTCGTCGTCGCCATCCGGATGAGGGTATGCCGGTGCAGATACACGGTAGCACACCGGTTGAGGTTGCCTGGACAATCGCACCGGCGATTATCGTGGCGGTGATCCTCTTACTGACGTTGCGCAGCATGCGCACCCTGTACACGCCGCCCAGCGGAACCATCAATGTCGAAGTCATCGGCCATCAGTGGTGGTGGGAGTTCCGTTACCCGGACCTGGGCATTATCACGGCCAATGAGTTGCATATACCGGTGGGCGAACCGGTGAGTCTAAAGGTCGAAGCTGCGGATGTCATTCACAGCTTCTGGGTGCCGGAGTTAGGCGGTAAGACCGACGCCATCCCCGGCCACACCAACCAGGCCTGGATCCAGGCCACCCAGGCGGGCGTCTATAAGGGCCAGTGCGCCGAGTTCTGCGGCACCGAGCACGCCCTGATGCGCCTCGAGGTCATCGCCAGCCCTTCTGAGCAATTCCAGCAGTGGGTCCAGGGCCAGCAAGCCCCCCCGGCCGTGCCGAGTGGGGCTGCGGCCAGGGGGCAGCAGGCTCTTGTGACCGGTCCTTGTGCCGGCTGCCATACAATTCAGGGCACAGCGGCTCAGGGTCAGGTCGGCCCGAACCTGACCCACTTCGCCAGCCGCCGGACCTTCGCCGGTGCGTCTCTGGAGAATACGCCGGAGAACCTGGCCCGCTGGCTGAATGACCCGCCGGCCCTCAAGCCGGGTACGCTGATGCCCAGGCTGGGCCTGAGCCAGGAGACGATTAACGACCTGGTCGCTTATCTCGAGAGCTTGAAGTAACAGTTGTTGAAGGAGGTCGTATGGCAACACAGGCAGGGGCCTTGCCCCTGGCACGCCCCAGCGAGAGCGGCGTGATGAGTTGGCTGACTACCGTTGATCATAAGCGGATCGGCATTCTCTATCTGGTCACGACATTCGTTTTCTTCCTGATCGGCGGCCTCATGGCGCTGATCCTGCGCTTGCAGCTCGCCGAATCGAATCTGAAGGTCGTCTCACCGCAACTCTACAACCAACTCTTCACCATGCATGGGACGACGATGATCTTCCTGTTCGTCATCCCGGTGTTGGTTGGCCTGGCCAACTACTTCGTGCCGCTGATGATCGGCGCGCGCGATATGGCCTTCCCGCGTCTGAATGCGCTGAGCTACTGGCTGCTGCTGTTCGGTGGCCTGGTGGCGAATAGCGGCTTCATCACCGGCGACGCCGCCTCGGCCGGCTGGACCGGCTATGTACCCCTCTCTGAGGCGACGTACAGCGGGGGGCACGGTATGGATCTCTGGCTTGCCGGATTGCTCCTACTGGGCATGTCCTCGCTCATGGGTGGGATCAACTTCCTGGTCACTATCTGGCGGCTGCGTGCGCCGGGCATGACCATGAATCGCGTGCCCCTGTTCGTCTGGGGCATGACTGTCACCTCGGCGATGGTGCTGTTTGCCACGCCCATGCTGACCGTAGGGTTGATCGAGTTGCTCATTGACCGGCAATTGGGCACGAAGTTCTTCGCGGTGGCCGCCGGTGGCGACCCCTTGCTCTGGCAGCACCTGTTCTGGTTCTACTCGCACCCGGCGGTGTATATCATGATCCTGCCGGCGATGGGGATCATTTCCGAAGTCTTGCCGGTGTTCTCGCGCAAGCCCATCTTTGGCTATAGCTTTGTGGCCTGGTCAAGCGTGGCCATCGGTTTCCTGGGCTTCGCGGTCTGGGCACACCACATGTTCGCGGTGGGCGCCAGCGAGAGCTTCAACACCTTCTTCATGCTGGCGAGCATGATCATCGCCGTGCCTACTGGTGTCAAGATCTTCAACTGGATCGCCACTATGTGGGGCGGGTCAATCAATGTGAAAACGCCGCTTCTGTTTGCTGTTGGCTTCCTGTCTATGTTCATCATCGGCGGCATCACCGGCGTGATGCTGGCGATTGTGCCCTGGGACTGGCAGGTGACCGATACCTACTTTGTCGTCGGGCATTTGCACTACGTCCTGTTCGGCGGTAGCGTCTTCGGCATCTTCGCCGGCCTGTATTACTGGCTGCCCAAGATCAGCGGGCGATTGCTCTCCGAGCGCATCGGCCGCCTGCACTTCTGGCTGATGTTGATCGGCTTCAACCTGACATTCTTCCCCTTCCATATCCTGGGCCTGCTGGGCATGCCGCGCCGCATTTACACCTATAGCAGCGACCGGGGCTGGGACCTCTGGAACCTGCTCGCGACGGTGGGCGCATTCATCATCGCGCTCTCGATCCTGGTCTTCCTGTACAACTTCCTTGTCAGCATCGTGCTCAAGCGCGGGGAAGTCGCCGGCCCCGACCCCTGGGAAGGGCATACGCTGGAATGGTCCACAACATCGCCGCCGCCGGCCTACAACTTCGCCGAGATCCCCAGAGTGACGGGTCGTCGGCCACTGTGGGACCTGCACCATCCACGTGCGGCCACGCCGCAGGAGCCGGAGCATGGCTAGTCTGGCTGCTGACTACCGGCCGGTGACGACGGATCGGCGCTACCGCTGGTTGGCCGCCGCCACGGCCATCGCCACGTACATCTTGATCGGTCTGGGCGGTGCTGTGCGCGCCAGCGGTTCCGGCCTGGGCTGCCCTGACTGGCCGCTGTGCCATGGCAAGCTGATGCCGCCCTTGCAGGGCTCAACGCTGATTGAATACACCCACCGCACCGTCTCCGCGATTGTGACGGGGCTGGTCGTCGCCGGTGCCGTCGTCGCCTGGCGGCGCTACCGTAACCAGCGTTGGATTGCCGTGCCGGCGCTCCTGGCTGTGCCGCTGCTCTTGCTCCAGATCATTTTAGGCGGCATCACCGTCCTCACAGAACTGCCGCCGACGGTCGTCGCCGTTCATCTGGCGAACGCCATGCTCCTGCTAGGCGTGCTCACCGTGGCCGCGACGATGACGTTCACCCTCAGCCCTCACTCCCCAACCCCCTCTCTAAGGGCTTTGGGAGAGGGGCCAGGGGTGAGGGCTCTGCTCCCCTGGGCGCTGGGCAGCGCAGCCGGGACTTACGTCTTGATCATTAGCGGGGCACTGGTGTTGGGGACGGGTGCGTCGTGGGCGTGCAGTGGCTGGCCACTGTGCAACGGCCAGGTCGTGCCGGGCGGGAACCTTCTCTCCCTGATCCACATGGCCCATCGCTATCTGGCGGCGGCTATCGGCGTCGCCATCGCTGTGACCGTCAGCCGGGCCTGGCGCAGCCGCGTAGCTGCGCTCAAGCTTTGGGCCGGATTGACCGCGGCTGTCTTTGTCGTGCAGGTGAGCATAGGAGGGGCCAACGTGCTCCTGCGATTCCCGCCGGTCCTCGATGTCCTGCACCTGGTGACAGCCGCGGGCGTATGGGCCGGGCTGGTTGTGCTATCCGTTATCAGCTTTCGGCTCTCAGCTATGACAGAAGGTGAAAGGCGAACGATGGACGCCCTCCGTCCTTCGTCTGCCGTCCTCCGCCACTAGCTGGCTGCCATGCAGCGAGTACGTGCCACAATCGCTGATTACATTGCTCTGACCAAGCCCGGCATCATCAGTCTGCTGCTGATCACCACGCTGGCAGCGATGTTGGTAGCTGAGGGCGGCCTGCCGCCGTTACCGCTCATTGCGGTGGTGATGGTCGGCGGTGCACTGGCCGCCGGGGGTGCGAACGCGCTCAACAATTACCTCGACCGCGACACTGATGAGGTGATGCACCGCACCAGCCGTCGGCCGGTGCCGGGGCGACGCATCGCGCCGGAACGGGCGCTGGTCTTCGGCCTGGCGCTGGGCGTTGCGGCCTTTGTCCTGCTGGCCCTCACCGCCAACCTGCTGAGCGCCACCCTGGCGGCGGCGGGCTACCTGGCTTATGTCTTCTTATACACCCTGTGGCTGAAGCGCATCACGCCTCAGAACGTAGTCATCGGCGGCGTGGCCGGGGCAGTCCCGCCGTTGGTGGGCTGGGCGGCGGTGCGGGGCAGCCTGGACCTGCATGCGCTGTATCTGTTTGCGGTGATCTTCTTCTGGACGCCGCCGCATACCTGGGCGCTGAGCATGTTGATCGCGAACGACTACGCACGGGCACGCATCCCGATGCTGCCGGTGGTGCGGGGCGACGCCGAGACTGCCTGGAATATCTGGTTGTACACCATCTTGCTCGTGGTCATCACCATTCTGCCGATCACTATCCAACTGGTCAGCCTGCCCTATCTGATCGCGGCAGTTGTCTTAGGCGGGTGGCTACTGGCGCTGGCCTGGCAACTGCTGCGGCGGCCCGAGAAGCCGCTGGCGCGACGGCTGTACAAGGCGACCCTGCTCTATCTGGCGCTGTTGTTCGCGGCCATGGTGGTTGACCGCATACTGATGGCGCGAGGGATGGTGTGAACCGGGTCAGATAGAAAAATGCATCCCCTCTGCGAACCGCTGCGCAAAGTGGGGGTGCAACGTCAGCTCCAGATAATCCACCTGGCGTGCGAGCTGGGCCGCCTGAGCCCGTGCCCGCCGCGAGACCAGGGCCTGCCTGGCCCCCACACCGGCGGCGTTGCCGACCTGCCGGAAGCGCGATAGCGGCATGGGCGGGAACAGCCCCAGTCGCACGGCGTTGAACGGATCGAGATACGTGCCGAAGGCGCCGGCGATGATGACCTCGTCAATATCCTGGGGACGCACGTTCATCTCTTCCATCAGGATGTTGATGCCCGCGCGGATCGCGCCTTTGGCGAGCTGGATCTCGCCCAGGTCATGCTGCGTCAGCACAACCTCGCGCCCGCCATCGGGGCTCCCCTCGGCCAGCACGACCTCTCTCCCCAGGCCGTTCTCGCCGGGACGGATCGGGGGAGCTACAGCATTCAAGCGCCCGCGCTCATTCAGCCAGCCGGCTTTGAGCAGTTCGGCCACAGCGTCGAGGATGCCTGAGCCGCAAATGCCGACCGGGGGCTTGCCGCCGATGGTTGCGATGCGCACCTGTCCGCTCTTGCCGTCAATCTTCACGCGCTCAATCGCCCCTGGTGCGGCGCGCATACCGAACTTGATGTGCGCCCCCTCGAAAGCGGGGCCGCAGGCGGTGGAACATGAACGGATCCGGCCGCGCGCCTGGAGTGCGATCTCGGTGTTGGTGCCCAGGTCAATCGCCAGCCGGGTGCGATCATCCTGCCCGAAAGCCGAGGCTAGCAGAACGGCCACATGATCTGAGCCGACGAAGCCGGCGATGGGCGGCGGGAAGTGGACGGTTGCGCCGGGCGCGGCCACAAGGCCGAGTGTGGCGCACTTCACGTCGAGCGGCTGCGCCGTCACCGGCACGAATGGGAGCACGCCCAGTTGCTGCACCGGCAGGCCGAGGATAAGATGGTGCATAGCCGTGTTGCCGACCACCGTTATCTCGAGCATCTCGGCCGGCGCGATGCCGGCTCCCTGACACAGGTCGGCAGCGGCCTCGTTGATGGCAGCGACGACGATCTGGCGCAGGTGCAGGCGCACCGTCTCATCCTTGCCCGCCGCCTCGATGCGCGCGATCACGTCCTCGCCGTAGCCGATCTGCGGGTTCATCACGCCGCGCGCCGCCAGCAGCCGGCCGGTGAGCAGGTCCACTAAGTAGCAGGCGATCTTAGTCGTGCCCAGGTCTACCGCCAGTCCAACGGCGGTAGCTGTGGTATCGCCGGGTTCAGAGCCGATGAGTTCGCCATCGCGCACGGCAACGGTGACCGTCCACTTGCCGTCGAGATGCTTCGCTTCGCTCAGCATGACGGGGTGTTGTTTGTCACCCTGGGGCTGTTGGCTGTCACCCTGAGCGAAGCGAAGGGTCTCTCCCCGTAGGGCGGCAGATAGTTGCGCCAGGGCAGGGACATCGGCCCGGCTCAGGGCGATGCCGTGCTGTTCGCGGAGCGCCGCAGCGGTCCGGTCAAAGTCGCCGCGCTGGTCGGCCAGGGTTGCGGGGGGCACGGTGACGCAGAACTTGCGAACGAGCGGATCGATCTCGACCGGCGTCTCGGTTCCTTCGAGCTGAAGCTTCTGCTCCTCGACCAGCGATGAGGGCGGGATATAGACCGAGACATCGCCGCTGACCAGCGTACGGCAGGCCTGGCGATAGCCGGCGGCGATCTCGGCATCGGAGAGCAGTAACCGTTCGGCCTCGGTGACGGACGAGAGGGCCGTGCCGGTCACGCGCACCAGGCACTTGCCGCAGGTGGTCTTGCCGCCGCAGACCGATTTGAGCGGCACCCCGGCCCGCGTGGCAGCGTCGCGCAGCAGGACCGGCTCCTCGCAGATCAGCCGTGTGCCGATGGGTTCGAAGTCAATGACGAATGACATTGCAGCGGTATAAGAGCGTCAGACGTGAAGCGTCAAGTGGGATTGCGTTTCACGTCTGACGCACCTCGCGCTCAGTTCACATGTGGGTAGTATGTCTTCCCCACCTCGATCATCGCCCGGACGTTCTCGGGCTTGGCGTCCACAGGGGTGTCGCAGCCGGTGCTGAGGATGAAGCCGCTGCCCTTGCCCACGATGTCAATTAACTTCTGGACGTAAGCGCGCACGTCATCCGGTGTGCCGAGTTTGAGCAGTGTGGCCGGCACGTCGCCCATGATGCACAGGTGATCGCCCAGCACCTCCTTGGCCTTGAAGATATCGGTCTGGCCATCAATCTCCAGGATGACCTTGCCGCGCGGCAGTTCGCGAAAGTAGTGCAGATAGGGTGTCCAATTGGAGTCGAAATGCAAGAGCGGCGTGATACCGGCATCTATGTAGGCTAATACTCCTTTCTTGATATAGGGCCAGGCGAAGCGCTCAAACTGCCTGGGCGAAAGGAATGTCGCCCGCGTGGCGGCGAAGAAGCCGGTGCGATAACCCCGCTTCGTCCGCTGCTTGATCCCGGTAAGCCCGCCGATGCCGGCGCCGATCAGATCGTCCATGATACGGTCCATTGCGGCCTGGACCTTCTCCGGGCGGCGGTAGAGATCGAGGCTGAATTCCTTAATCGAGCGGGCCAGTGAGAATATCTCCAGTGGCGGGGAAATGGCCACGCCGGTGAAGGTCAAGATGCCCTTGCTCTCCCACTTGAGGGTGTCGCGCACGGCCTGCTCGTCCCATGCCTGGAAACGGGCCGGGATCTCGTGGGGCGGGATGTGTGGGCGGATGCGCGGGAACATCTGGCCCCAGAACGGCATCCAGCCGTTTTCCAGGATGAAGTCATAATCTTCCGGGGTCATGACCTCGCGTTCGTCGAATTGCCATTGCTCATCCGGGGCCAGTTCGCGGCCGGGGACCTTGAGCGGGGCCAGCAGGGTGAGTGTCCAGGCGAACTCGTTCAGGGTGGTGCCCATCATAGTCGCGTCCCAGCCGCCGAACTCTTCAAAGACCTGCTCAAGCAGGTCGCGCCCCAGATCGCCATCCTGGATGAACGTGGCCAGCGGCACGCCTTTGTAGCGCGCGCAGAAGAAGTCCATCATGGGGATGACCGGCACGCGATCAACCGGCTGGAGTGCGATCGCGGCATCAATCCGTTCGCTCGGGGTCATGCTCTCTTTGACAGCCATGTCACACCTCCACTGCTACGAACTGGCGCGCCAGGCTTACCGCCTGCTGCGCATCGCGGCCATAGGCATCGGCGCCAACGAAGGCGCGCACGCGTTCGTCCACCGGCCCGCCTCCGATCATGATCTTGACCTGGTCACGCAGCCCGGCCCGCCTGACGGCCTCCACAGTGGTTTTCATCGAATCGAACGAGGTGGTCAGCAGCGCCGATAGGCCAAGTAACCTGGCGTTGGTCTGTTTGAGGGTCTCGATAATGCGTTCCGGCGGCACATCCACCCCCAGGTCATGGACGCGGAAGTCAGCGCCGCGCAGCATGGCCACGACGACGTTCTTGCCGATATCATGTACGTCGCCCTTCACAGTGGCGAAGACCACGTCCCCTACCTGACCGCCGGCTTCTCCGGTCAGGCGCGGCTCGATCTCCTTCATCACCTTGCTGAAGATCTCTGCCGCCATGATCAGCTCAGTGAGGAAATAGGCCCCGGTGGCATAGCGTTCGCCGATCTCGTTCATCCCCTGGCGCATCTGCTCCAGGATAGCCAGTGGGGGCATACCGGCGGCGAGTTGCTCGGAGACCAGCGCCGAGACCTTGTCCTCTTCCAGTTCCACCAGCGCCGTGGCCAGTTTGTTATCTGTTGCTTGTGCCATGATGACCTCCTTGGGACTCATCGTGATTTACACGGACTCATGGGGGCTCATAGGATACCAGATTATGCATGGGGCATAGGCACACCTCCTGACTCAGGCCTGTGGCGGTAGCGGCAGGTGTCGCGCAGCGAGCAGTAGTCACACTGCGAGCCCTCGGCCGCGGTCAGTATCCCCGGACCGAGTCCAACCACGAATGAGACGGACTTCTTGGGGATCATGATGCACGATTCGGTCAGGCGCACGCCAATTGCCTGAGCCGGGAGCAGTTCGAAGAGGACGCGCTGATCGGTGAGCGGCCAGCCGGCATCGCCGGGGCTGAGGGGAAAACCGAGTGGCCAGCCGCGCGCCGTGGCCAGGCTTTCCAGGTGCATGCACACCTGTTGTACCAGATTGGTCACGGCTGCGGTGCCCAGGCAATCGAGCAGGTAGCCGTGAGCCGGTTTGTCTGCGGCGAAGTAGTGTGAAGCGCGTTCCTCCAGCGCCGGGCCAATGGTCACGATGCCGACGGCAACCTCTCTGGCCGGGGCCAATAGCCGCGCCGCGTCGCGACCACGCAGGTGGTGCCCGCCCTGTAACGTAATCCGGTCATGCCTCACCTCTTGTACAGGCAGGAGGTCAAAAACCGCGGCTGGAGCGATCAGGGCTTGTGCCTCCGGCAGGAGCGCCTCGGCGATGTGGCGCAGAGATGGGCGCGGTTCCTGCCCGCGGCTCTCATACTGCCAGACTTCGCTCAGATCAATCGTCGGGGTTAGCGTCGTGAGTAACGGCATAGCGCGCCCTGCCTTCCTGGACATCCCCGGTGTCCAGATGCAGCCGAGAAGCTCTAGTTTAATCTACTCCAATTTGTCTGGAGCCAGGAGTGACAAAGCGCACCTTTAGAGGTGATAGATGTCATCTCCTAATCTGTAATAGGGGATAGATGAATGTGTGGGGCGGGGAGCACAGAGCGTGGAGCAGACGTGATGTGCTTCACGCTCTATGCTCCAGGCGGAATTGCGGTGTAGGGGCTGATTAAGGTGAGCCGCCGTGCCGCGCCGGGACCTTCGGTGTCCTGGCTACCCACCAGCCGAGGACGAGGCTGTAGGCGATGTGGGCGATGGCGAACGATGGCCAGTCCACGTAATTCTGCATGACCGGGTTCAACAGCGGCAGTGCGACGAGTGTGGCACTGAGCCACAGCAGCGGCCCGACGATGATCGCCCATAAGTAGGGCGTGCCCGGCAGTGTGGGCAGCACCAGCGCGAACAGCAGGCCCAGTGTCACCGAGATGACCAGGTGGATGCCCAACCCGCTGATCAGGGCGGCCAGGTTGAACTGCCGGAAGACCTCCGGCGGTGCGTTTTGCAGGTTGCGCAGCAGCGTCGCACCGATCAGGTTGACCGGATACCAGGGGCCTTCGCCGCTCAGGAAACCGTAGATCAGCGCGACCGCAACCATCGCCAGGCCACCCAGCAGACCCCCGACAATACCGGCTGAGTAGGGATACACCATGGCCGGCACGCCCACACTGCCATGCTCGTCGATCTGGCCCGGCCGCGGCACCACCTCAGACACCTCTGATTCTAAGGGACGATTAGACATAGCACTATTTCTCCTGGTCTGGTACACCGAATCCGACCCCCTATATCGAGACTCTACTATACTACGCAAAGGCGACCTAATTTGGATTAATTATCACACGGATGGTCGTCAAGCGCAATCAGCGCGAGCCGTGATCTGCCATCGCTCTCTTGTGCCGCTTGTCGTCTTTGCCGCCCAGCGAGGACGACCGGCTGGGGTACAGCTTGAGGCTCGTTGGGGCGGTGGCAACTTGAAACAGCCCTGCCGCCTGCTGGCTGCGGTTTGCCGAAAGCGGCGCTTTATGGTATAGTTAGCCCCTGTTGCGCCAGCGCAGCACTACGCGGGGCCTTTTCCGTCATACGTGTCGTGCTGTGCTGCTTTCCGCCCCCGCGCCAGGCGGGGGCAATCCCGAGGAGAGGAGGCTCAGCTTTTGAAGCGCGACTATGAACTGACTTTCGTCACCCGCGTCCAGGAAGACGACGAGAGTTTGAAAGCCATTGTGGATAGAGTGCGTGGCTGGATTGATGCCGGTCAAGGCCAGGTGATCAAGGTGGACCAGTGGGGTCGCCGTCGCCTGGCCTATCCTATTGATAAGCAGCGTGAAGGTGTCTACGTCTTCATGCAGGTTCAGCTCGAACCCGCCAGCGTCAAGACCATTGAACGCAATCTGGAGTTGTCTGAGAACATCTTGCGCTATCTGATCGTCCGCGCCGACGGTCGCTGAACAGTCGTCAGTAGCCAGTCGTCAATAGCCGGGCGTCCGGCTACTGACGACTAATGACTGGCTGCTGGGTAGGAGTGCCCATGCCATGGTGAGAGGATTGAACAAGGTCATGATCATCGGTCATCTGGGTCGGGATCCGGAGATGCGTTATACGCCCAGTGGCCGGCCGGTGACTTCCTTCAGCGTGTACACCAGCCGGAGTTGGACCTCAGCGGATGGCGAGCGCCGGGAGGAAACCGAATGGTTTAATGTGGTTGCCTGGGGCACTCTGGCCGAGATTTGCAAGCAGCACCTGACCAAAGGCCAGCAGGTCTATGTAGAGGGCCGCCTGCAAACGCGTGGCTGGGAGGACCCCGACGGCAAGAAGCACTTTCGTACGGAACTGGTCGCCAACGAGATGATCATCCTGGGCGACCGGCGTGGCCCGGAGATAGGCGAGATCTATTCTGAAAGCAGCGAGGAAGATAACGCGTGGTAGATAATCTGATTGAGGACGAAGACCTCCTCGAAGAAGGCGAAGAGAGCGGGGCCGGCCGAGGCGGTAAGGCGGCACGACACGTGGCCCGCCGTGCCAAGGTATGTGCCTTCTGTGTGGATGGCGTCCGGAATATTGACTACAAACAGCCCGACCTGTTGCGGCGCTACCTGACCGACCGCGGCAAGATTCGACCGCGCCGGCAGACCGGCATGTGCGCCAAGCATCAGCGGCGCTTGGCCGTCGCGATCAAGCGCGCCCGCCACCTGGCAATGCTCCCCTTCGTTGCCGAGCATATCCGTAGCTAGGAGAAACCTGATGAGTAAGGCGGCCAAGCGACGTGAAGCACGGCGCGAAGCACTTGGCCCAACCAGGAAGCAGATCCGGCTCAGCCGGCGCGAAGCCCAACAGCGCCGCTGGATTATCATTGCCACAATCACCGTGGCGGTACTTGTGGTCGGGGTCCTGGGCGCCGGTGCTATCAACGAACAGGTGATTAAGCCGCGCCAACCGGTGGCTATCGTTGCCGGCGAAGAGATCAGCACCAGCGATTTCCAAGCCCGGGTGCGCTTCCAGCGGCTCAACATGATTACACAACTACAGCAGGTGGCGCAGCAGGCCACAGACCCACAACTATTGGGGCTGTTCCAAAGCTATATCCAGAACCTGCTTAGCCAGTTGAATGACCCTACCCAACTGGGGCGCGATGTGTTGAACCAGATGATTGACGAGGTGCTCATCCGCCATGAGGCGAACAAGCGGGGCATCACCGTCACGGTTGCGGATGTGCAGGCGCGGCTGGAAGAGAACTTCGGTTTCTACCGCAACGGCACGCCCACACCGACTGCGACCGCAACCGCAACTATCACACCTACGGCCACCGCTACGCCGCTGTTCACCGACACGCCGACCACCACGCCCAGCCCGCAGCCGTCGCCAACGGGTACGTTCACACCTACAGCTACCCTCCGACCCACCGCGGTGATCACCCAGACGGCGACCCCTCGGCCGACGAACACACCCGAGCCGACGGCGACGCTGGTCACCGAAGATGCCTTCAAACAGATGCTGTCGCAAGAGCTGGATGTGTGGCGCAGCATCAATTTCACCGAGGCGGACTACCGCAAGCTCATCGAGGCCGACCTCTACGATCAGCGCCTGCGGGCTGCCTTCGCTGCTGAGGTGCCCACACGCGCGGATCATGTCCAGGGGGCATGGATGGCCTTCGAAACTGAAGCGGGCGCGAAGGGGGTCCTGGACCGGCTGAAGGCGGGTGAGGACTTCAAGCTGCTGATGGCGCAGATCAAGGCAGGCACTATCGTCAGCGCTACCGCCAGCGACCTGGCCTGGACACCGCTGGGCGACCTGGGAACGCGCTTCGGCACGGATGTCGAGAAAGCTGTCTTCAGCACACCGGTCGGCCAGTATACCGATGTCCTGCAGGGGGCGAACAACCGCTGGTTTATCTTCCAGGTTACCGGCCATGAGGAGCGCGACCTGACTCCGCAAGCACTGCGCCAGCGCCAAAACGATGCCTTCCAGAAGTGGCTCGACGACCAGCGCAGCACCAACGTCCAGTTCATGGACTACTGGGAAGCCCGCATCCCTACCGATCCGCCGGTGCCGCCTGACCTGCTCAGCCTGGGGCAGAGCAACCCGGCCTCGCCGCCGCTGCAACTCCCCACCCCGGTGCCGACCCAGCCGCCGCCGCCGAGCCCACAAGCAAGTCCGCAACCATAACGGCGAGTAATCATCTCGCGTTAGAGGTCTCTACCAGCTTTAGCGAGATGACCTGCGAGGTGCCCTCCGCGGTCAGGCTGATGCCATAGACCGTATTGGCGGCTTCGACCGTGCTGCGGTTGTGCGTGACCACGATGCACTGAACCGTGGCGGCCAGTTCCTGAAGCAGTTCGCGGAAGCGACCGACATTGGCCTCGTCCAGCATCGCGTCAACTTCGTCGAGGACGCAAAAGGGCGTGGGGCTGACCTTCAGGATAGCGAACAGGAGCGCTGCCGCCGTCAGCGCGCGCTCGCCGCCGGAGAATAGCGCCAATGGTTGCTGCCGCCGGCCCGGCGGGCGGGCCATGACCTCAATGCCGCTGTGGGCTGGGTCGTTGGGATCGGTCAGAACCAGGCGGGCTGCGCCACCGCCGAACAGGCGCGTGAAGAGTGTCTTGAATTCAGTGTTGACGGCTTCGAAGGTGCGGCGGAAATCGCGCTGGGTCAGTGCGTCCAGTTCAGCGATGACGTGCTGGAGTTGTGTGGAAGCGGCTTCCAGGTCGGCCAGTTCGCGGCTTAGGAAGGCGTGGCGGCTCTGGATTTCGGTGTATTCGCCCAGTGCTTCCGGGTTGATCGGTCCCAGGCGGCGTAGCCGGGACCGCCGTTCGTTTAGCGCCGCCTCGATCCCTTCCGGCAGTACCTGAATGAGCGGAAGGCGAAGAACAGAGGAGGGGTCCGCTTCGTGCTCGGTGGTCCGGCCTCCGTTCTCGGTCAGTTCTTCGCTCGCCTGGCGTTGCAAGGCGGCCAGTTCAGACTGGCGCTCGGCAGCCGTCAGGTGGGCCTGGGCATAACGCTCTTCGGCTGCGGCCAGCGCCCGCCGGGCAGCGGCTTCGCTGGCCTCAATTTCGGCCAGCCTGGTTTCCAGTTCAGCCAGCCTGGCTCGAGTGGGCTGGATACTGGCCTCCAGAACTGTCTGTTGCTCATTGCCCACTGCCCACTGCTCTTCGGCTGCGGCCAGGGCGCGGGCACTGGCCTGCTCCTCGGAAGCGATCCGCTCAGCGCGTTTGATCTGGGCAGCGTGGCGGGCCTCAAGATCAGCCAGGGTCCGGCGCAACGCAGCCAGGGTGCGGGTCTGATTCTGATAAGCCTGCCGCGCCGTTGCTGCTGCCTGTTCCAGTTCCAGCACCCGTTCGACCAACCTCTCCCCCTCCTCCCTGTTCTCCTCTCCCCAAGCCCGGGGAGAGGGGCCAGGGGTGAGGGCGGAGAGGTCCTCGGCCGCCATCTGTTCTGCTTCGAGAGACCCGATCTCGCGCCGCAAGGCTGCCAGACGCTCATCCAGCGCCGCAATTTCGGCCTCGAGTTCGCCTATGCGCTCACGCTGGTGGTGCTCGTCCCGAGCCAACCGGCGCAGCGTCTCACTGTGCTCCTGGGCGCGGGCGCGAGCGGCTCGCAGCGTCTCCTCAGCTTCAGCGACCTGGCGTTCGGCCTCGGCCTGCTCCTGGCGCAGGGTCTCAAGCCGGAACGTCTGTTCGTGTTGGTTGGCCTCGGCCTGCTCGCGCAAGTGGCGGGCGTGGGCACTGGCCTCAGCCAGTGCCTGGGCTTGGCGCTCATACAGGGCCGCCGTGTCCGCCTTACCATTTAGCACTGCGGCGCCAGCGGTGAGTGCGCCGCCAGCGCGCAGCACCTCGCCTGCCAGTGTCACGGCCTGGGAGCCGGGTGGGAGTTGTGGCAGCCAGCGTCGGGCGGTTTCCAGGTCTTCGACGATCAGCGTGCGGCCCAGCAGCCAGTCTACGGCGGGCCGCAGGACGCGCTCGAACTCGACATAATACGCGGCAATGCCGACGACGCCGGGCGGCAGGGCGTCAGGCTTCAGCCCCAGCAGCAGGGTCAAGGGGGTTGGCGGGCGGAGTTCGGCCAGTGGCAGGAGCGTGAGACGGCTACCGGCGGGGGCGAGTTCGAGGGCAGCGCGGGCATCGCGCCAGGTATTGACAATGATCGCATCGTTATCCGGGCCGAGGG
>CADDZL010000045.1 GCA_902812335.1 Chloroflexota bacterium
CCGGAGCGCAATCCCGATGGCTGCTTGAGCTACCAGTTCGCCGGGCGTCATATCGGCCAGCAGGACTGTGTTAGCGGCACGGTGGTTGCTACCTATGCCTCCGATAAAGCCTTCTTCATCAACTACAGTCTGGACCGGATGACCTTTTACGGCGTCTCATTCGACCTTCGCTGGGAGAACCTCACGGGCCGCTGCGTCCGCCTGCAGGGGCTGATCGAAGAGTACAAGGGCCGCCCCCAAATCGTCATCCGCGATGCGTCCCAGCTCCAATTCTGCAACTGATCGGTCACAACCATTGCCACTTGTGCCTTTGCGCTCCTGAGCTATAATAACGCCAATTTGCGGCCTGCGTTACCCCTGCCCGCCCCGGTGGCTACCAGGCCCTCAGCTTACTGACAGCAGGCATCCGCGAGAGACATTCATGGGGATATGGCTGCACCGCCAATGGACCAGGTCTGCGACGACTATTAGATCGATCGGTCTCCTGGTGCCCCAACTGGCGCTGATGCTCGGCCTCGCCCTGATCTTCGGCATTATCCGGCCAGCGCCGGCCAGCCAGCCGGTGGCGCTTCCCAGCTTCTGCGGCCCGCTCGACCCGCCCGACGACGGCCTGCCCAAACTTGCGGCCCCCGACCTGTTCACCCTGGCCGAGGCTATCGGTTCCGCTCTGGCTGCCCACTCCCAGGCCTCGCCCCAGCCGACCATGCCGTGCGTTGCCCGCATCTGGGGACGCGACGAGTGGGCCCTGATCTCGCTGCGCCTGCTGGCACCGGACGGGTCAGACATCACCGGGGCTGACCAGTTGGCGCTGGCCTATCACGCCAGCGGCGTCTGGTACGTTGCCCTGCCCGATGCACCGCACTACACGGACTGGCTTGGGGCTATCCCAGCCGACCTGCTGCCGAAGATGCCCAAAGCCAACCTGGCCAGGCCGCCTATCCTACCCAACCCGTCTCAGGGTGAGTATGACCTGCCATTCCTCGCCGGTAGCGCCTCGCTGGCGGTCCGAGCCGACACCGACCACGACAATGCCATTGACTTCTCCCTGCCAACCGGCACACCGGTGCTGGCAGCCCGCAGCGGCACGATTGAAGCGATTGTGCAGTCCAATGATAAGTGCGGCTGCAACCCTCTGTTCGCTGCCTATAATAACTACATCATCATCGATCACGGCGATGGCGAGCAGTCCTACTACCTGCATATCGCCAAAGACAGTGTGCCGCCTGACCTGCACCCGGGCAGCTTCGTGGAACAAGGAACGATCATCGCGGCCAGCGGCGCAGTCGGCTACACCTGTAGCCTGACCGGCGACGGCTGTGGCCCCCACCTCCATTTTGAGGTGCGGCAGAACGGCCTGCGCATCGTCCCACGCTTCGCCGAGGTCGCCACCCCAGTCCAGTCGTGGCAATCATACACTTCGACCAACGTGCTGGCATTGGGTTCCGAACCCACGCCCTATGGCCTGCCCGCCACAGGCGATTTCAATGGCGATGGCCGCGCCGATCTGGCGGCCTTCATGGCGGACACCGGCACATGGTACGTCGCTGCCTCAGCTCAAAGCCCGGGGCAGGCTACACCGGCATCTGGGTTAAGCCAGATACTGCCCAAGCCAGATAGCACGCTGGCTCCCTATCACGGCTGGATTGGAGGCCGCACCGGCGCGACAGCACGGCTGGTCGGCGACTTCAATGGGGATGGCCGAGTTGATGTCGCCTTGTTCTACGGCGATGGAGGCAATGTCTACGTTGCACTCTCATCCGGCCAGAGCTTTAACCCCTACAGCCTGTGGCTGGCGGGGAGCAGCCTGCCGGGTGAGTTACTCGGCCCCCCTCTGGTCGGGGACTTCAATGGGGACGGGCAGACCGACCTGGCCTTCCAGCAGCCAGGCGGAGCCTGGTTCGTGGCCACCTCCAAGCCCAACACCGGGCTTGAGCCGGCTGCTGGCTTCAACCCGCCCACCCAGTGGTCGGCCGGCTTCGGCCCGAACGCCGCCCGCATGTTCGCCGCCGACATGAACGGCGATGGCCGCGCAGACCTGGTGGCCTACTCCGCAGCCGGCGACTGGGACGTGGCCTTATCAGATGGCACCCAATTCGCTCTGGGCTCACGCTGGCTGAGCGGGTTCGGCCTCGGCTCCTCAGCCCAGTTCGTCGGTGATTTCAACGGCGATGGCCGGGCCGACGCAGCGACTTTCTCCAGCGATCGGGGCGACTGGTACGTTGCGCTCTCCGCCGGCACTCGCCTGCTTCCGCCCACGCCATGGGCCAGCCGCTTGGGGGTTGGCGCAACTGACCGGCTCGTCGGCGACTTTGACGGCGACGGTCGGGACGATATCGCCGCTTTCTATGCCCGGACCGGTGCTCTGGATGTGGCACTCTCCGATGGCAGCGCCTTTCGTCCGCCGGCGCGCTGGATCGCCGGTTACCGGCCCACACCAGCATCGCAGGACTGAGCTGGACTGCTCGGCCACCGTTTGCGCATTTCGACCAGATCGGGTAAGATAGTCAGGGCGAAGCAAACTAGCCTGGCGTCTTCGCCCGTACTGGTGCTCCGAGGAGGCAAACCCCATGACCGTGTTTAGGCGACCCAAAGACTCGATTGATGACTATCGCCGGGCGCAGGAAGCGCTGCGAGGCCCGACCGGCGCCGGTGATGAGGCCGAAGAGGAGGCCCCCCCTCCGAGCGAGCAGGCCTGGCGGCGCGTCGCTCCCACACCTTCGGCCGAGACGACTCCGCCCACCGCGACACCGGCTGCGACCATCGTCGCGCGCGACTCCAGCTTCAACGGCAAGTTGAAGTCGGAAGGCAGCGTACGTGTGGAGGGCAGCTTCGACGGCGAACTGGAAGCCAGCAAGTCTATCTACATCGCCGAGAGCGCCCGGACGAATGCCCGGCTTAAGGCCAGTGAGGTGGTCATCGCCGGCGCTTTCGATGGCCAGGTGGAATGCGACACCCGCGTGCACCTGACGCCCACTGCCCGCGCCAAAGGCCAGATCAAGACCGCCGCCCTCGTGGTGGAGGAGGGCGCGGTAGTGGACTGTCACTTCAACATGACACCTGGGAAGGGAGAAAAGTGAGTCATGGCTTCCATCTATGACCGCACAACCACCTACACCCCGGCCCGCCCGGCCTACACCGACGACAAGAATGCGGCGGGGGCTGAGACCCGCAGCATTGTTGACCGCCACTCGCTCTTCAACGGCACCTTCCGCTCAGCGCGTGACTTGCGCGTTGAGGGCACCGTCGAGGGGGAGATCGCCTGCGAGGGCATGCTCGTGATCGCGCAGGGGGCACGGGTCAAAGCCACGGTGACCGCCCGTGAAATCGAGGTCGCAGGCGAACTGGACGGTGAGGTGACTTGCTCGGGCCGTTTCCGCATTGCGCCGACCGGCAGCGCTTCCGGCAAGGTGACCGCGGCCAGCCTGGTTATTGAGGAGGGAGCACGCTTCAACGGCGACTTCAGTATGATGCGGGAACCAGCACCTGGCCTGGGCACGGCGGCGGGCACGCGGACCACTGAGTTGAAGGAATCCCTGTCGCCCCGGCGCCGTGGCGATTCCGGCTCGCCTGCGCCGACCAGTGAAGGTGGCCCGGTCGCAGGTGACCAACCAGACACCGGCGACGGCAAGGCAGACTAGTCTCCTATTGACGCGCTCCCTCAAAACTGCATACACTACGGCCATGATCCCTGACATCATTGCCGTAGTGACCGTTTGGCTGGCCGCCTTCCTCTCCTTCCAGCGCGCCTGGGATGTGTCGGCCCTCTGGCTGCTCATGGCTGCCTTCGCGCTCTGGTTGGGTGATCCGAGGCGCAAGCCCACCTAGCGGCTGCGGCAGGTGCGTGACGTTTGTGGTGCCCCATTGACAAATCGCGCCGCCCGTTGTATCGTTGCGCACTATGCGTAGTCGCCTGAATTGGCTGATCGAGGGGCTGAGCCGGGCCATCTCCAACCTCTTGTCACTTGCGCTCGTCGTTCTTATTCCTCTCGTCCTCTATGGAGCTGTCCTCGACCGCACGCTGCTTGACCCCGGCTTCTACAAGTCTTCGCTGGTGCAGCACGACGCCTATGAGCGCATCGCGCCGGAACTCGTAGACGAAGTGGTCAGACGGACACTCCTGCAAACGGGCACGAGCAGGGTGCGTTCACTCTTCAGCAAGCTGACCGAAGATGACTGGCGTCCCATCATCGGCAGCCTGGCCCCTCCTGACTGGCTGCGCAGCGTCATGGAGGGTGAGATTGACGCCCTTTTCGCCTGGCTCCATAGCAGCGATCCCCATCCCACTTTGCTCATCCCGGTCGGTGACATACGCGACCGGCTGCGCACCGGCGCGGGCGGCCAGCAACTCGCTGAGGCGATGCTGAATGGACAGCCACCCTGCACACCTCAACAGCTTCAAGCTGTGGCGTCAGGCTCGGCACTGCCGGTCTGCGCGCCCCCTCCAGAACTGGTCGGCCAGGCCACGGCCCTCCTGTTGCCCCAACTCGATGCCTTTTTCGGCCAGGCCGTGCGCATCACAGACCCTGGTGCTGACCCTGCGGAGGGCCAGGTTGACTTGACGGCGGCAATCCGCGCTCGCGAGGGCGGCGAGGCGCTGTTTCAACAACTCAGGATGTGGCGCTCCTCGGCCAACTCGGTCCGCTCCCTCACGCTTCTGGGATTGGCGACCATCCTCCTGTTTCTGGGGCTGATTCACCTGCTGGCGGTGCGGAGTTGGCAGGGCTGGTCACAATGGCTGGGGCTAGTGCTTTTCGTAGCAGGTGGGCTCGCGCTTGGGCCGGTGTTGCTTGTGCCGGCCTGGCTCCATCAGTCGCTGGCAGCATTAGCCGATAAGCCGATGACCGAACGTCCCCTCCTGGCGATCATTCACTTGGGGCAGTGGCTGGCCGAAGACTTCTCAGCCGAGATGACCCGCATCGCCGGACTAGCCGGTGGCGCGATGATCCTCCTGGGCTTGTTGCTGCTGATCATCTCCATCTTCCTCCCGGCCGGGCAGCCGGAAGCCATTGGGGAAGGAGAGGAAGGGTAGGGGCGACCACAAGGGTCGCCCTAGAGGGCACGCAGGACTTCGGGCTCGGTCGCGGGGAGCTCGACCGTGACCCGCGTCCCATTCCCTGGAGCGCTCTCGACTGTCATCTGACCGCCCAGCATTTCGATGCGCTCTCTCATAGTGGACAGCCCGATGGTGCGACGCTGCGCCGAGGCAGCCAGCGTCGGCTCGACTTCAAAGCCCGTGCCGTCATCCTCGACCACAGCGCGGACCGTTTGCTCATCCATATCGAGCTGGACACGTACATTGGTGGCCTGGGCATGTTGGCGCACGTTGGTCAGCAGTTCCTGGATGGCGCGAAAGAGTGTCACCTCACTGTAGGGCGCAAGACGCCGCTCGGTCCCCATGATCGTTAGCGTGGCGCGAATGCCGCTCTTCTCGCCAAAGGCTTCGACATAACGACGCAATGTCGGTGCCAGACCCAGATCGTCCAGCATCATCGGGCGCAGTTCAAACATGAAGTTCTTGATCTTCTGAAAGGTGGTCATCGCCGCGTTTTTCAGCGAGAGCAGCTCGGTGCGTGCCCGCGCCGGATCGGTGTCGAACAGACGCTGGCAGATCTCGGCCTGGAGAATGAAGTTGGTCAATGACTGGGCCGGCCCGTCGTGCATAGCACGGGTCAGGCGCTGGCGTTCGGCCTCCTGGGCCTCGACGATGCGTACAATCACCGGCAGCCCGTCATTCTGAGCCGGCGTCAGTGGGGCGGTCATCCCCTTGGGGGTCGGGGCCGGTGCCTCGGAAACGGTGAGTACGCGCTGCAATAACCGGGCATAGCGCTCCAGGTTCTGCCGGTCGCTCTGCAATTTCTCAAGCTGGCCGCGCATGGTGAACAGCCGCTGCTGGGCATCCTGCGCTGCTTCGTAGACGGAGCGGATATCCTCGCGCGGGACTGTGTCGAGACTGGCTTGAATCTGGCGCACCCGGCTGGTGCTTTGAGCATGGCGTTGCGCCAGCTTCTCTACTTCGCTGGTGCTCTGCTGGATTAGCAGGGCGATCTCGCGTAGAGTGCGCTGCGTCTGCTCATATTCCTGGCGGCAGTCCTCCACCAGAAGCAGGAAGGACCCGCCGTCCTCGGCCACATTATCGGCCATGGTCTCACCCCACCAATCAGTACCCGGCCAGGCTGCACCCTTTACGGTGCAGTCAAGCTACTCACTGCCGGCTGTATTCACCTGACCGCCGCTGGGACCTGCGCCGTGCGCAAGCGCACCCAGCCCCGGCTCAAGGCATACACCGCCGCCTGTGTCCGGTCCTCTACATCCAGTTTGTTGAGGATCGACGTCATATGGTTCTTGACCGTCTGATGACTGATCCCCAGGACGTAGGCAATCTGTTTGTTGCTCATCCCCCGTGTGACCAGGTCGAGGATCTCCATCTCACGCGGCGAGAGCGGAACGAACAGTTCATCTATATCATCGAGGAACGTGCCGCCGACCTGGCGCAGCTTGTCGTCCAGCCACCTCAATACCTGGTTTTCATCCATCACCCGCCCGTCAATGACGTACTTGCCCATCATGACCTGGCGGATAATAGTGACTAACTCCTCAGGCTGGATATCCTTGTTGCAGTAGGCCATGGCCCCAGCGCGGACAGCGTGAAGCATCTGCTCCACCTCGTCATAGCCGGTGAGCGTCACCACCCGCGTACGCGAGCGGATCGCCTTAAGCTGCCGCGCTACCTGCAAGCCGTTCATAGACGGCAAATTGATGTCGAGGAGTACCACATCGGGCACCAACTGCTGTGCCAGGCGCAGTGCCTCCTCGCCGTCGGCCACCTCGCCAACAATCTCAATGTCAGGCTCCGTGCTTAAGACGTTACGCACACCCTCGCGGAAGAACGGATGATCGTCCACAATCAACAATCGAACTGTCATGACACCCTCCCTCATCACCCAAGACTCGGGCTTCGACCTCCCCCATGAGGCCGCGATTTGAGTATAACATGGGAGATATTGCCCATCAATAGCTCTCTAGTGCTATAGTACCGGACCAGCACCACGAGGTACCGGAGCCAACTGTAGCATATTACATCTCTGAGCGATCAGGTGCAATCAGTGTGCCAGCGATTAATCAATTTCTAACCTTCTCTTACCCGGCCCTTTATTGAGTGTGCCCATGCTATCCTCTACAATACTAAGCAGTACCGGAGTACCTGAAACAGAGACTGGCATGATAGCACGTCTTTCAACATCTTCTACCACCCCAGAATCTGCCCGTGGCCGCGGTCAGTCCCTGACCGAGATGGCGCTGATCATGCCTGTTTTACTGCTGATGATCTTCGCCATCATTGAGGGCGCGCGCGTCTTTCAGGCCTGGCTGACCGTTGAGAACTCTGCCCGGGCTGCCGCCCGTTACGCCGTGACAGGTGAGTACGACCCCAGCCATTGCCTGAGCGGTTGCAGCAGCACCGCCGACCAGGATCAGGCGCGGCTGCTCAGTATTAAGGACGCGGGCCGTGCTGGCGCGGCCGGGATATGGATCAACGACGCCGCCGGGCAGACCGAGCGTGGCTACTTCCACATCGTGGTGTGCAGCAGCCGCGCCGGCTATGTGTTCATCCCACCTGACACTTGCAGCCCCAGTGAGGACCCCGGCGGACCCGGCGACCGCGTGATCATCGCCGTCAACTTCAACCACCCCGTGCTCGCGCCCCTGATTCGGGGCATCGCCGACCAGATCCCACTGCGGGCGCAGCGCGAGATGATCGTCGAACAATTCCGCGTTGGTCGGGTTATGGGCCTTCCGCCCACGGTCGCCCGGCCGACAAACACGCCTACGATTACACCGACGCCGCCGCCTACCAACACGCCTACTCCCACCGCTACGCCCACGATCACGCCGACGCCGTCCAATACGCCGACCCGTACCAATACGCCCACGCCGTCAAACACTCCAACTCGGACGAACACGCCCACGATCACGCCCACCCCTTCGATGACCTTCACGCCAAGTGTCACACCGACCCCGTCAAGCACCTATACGCCCACGGCGACCAGGACGCCGACACCCACGCGCACGCCCACGGCGACGTGGAACCCGCTCACACCAACGCCCACAAACACACCCACCAATACACCTACGGCGACCTACACGCCAACGAACACGCCAACGCGCACCTATACCCCGACTATCACAACGACACCGCCGCCGTCAAGCACACCGACAGACACGCGCACACCGACGCCTGTGTCACCTACGCCAACGCAAGGGCCGACCAATACGCCCAGCGCCACGCCACCGCCGACGAACACGCCGACGCCATCGGTAACGCCGTGCTTTGACTGTTAAGAACAGGTGTGATTTAGCGCCAACAGGTCCGGTAGATCACCATATGCTCGCCGCCCGCTTGCAGTGACCAGGGTGCATTGCCCTGATAGACCGGTGTGAAGCACGGGTCAGCGCTAAGTTGAGGATACCAACCCGGAAAGGTGACAAAGTAAGCCGCCTTCCGAGATTGCATGTAAGCCAGCAGATGGCTTTCGTCGCGCAAAAAGGGGATGACTTCGGGGGTGACCAACCCGGCCAGATCGACAAGAGGCTGGTCGGCATAGTAACCGATAGCGCCGATGTCATGCGCTGCCACCAGCGCGGCCGCAGGCGCATGGTCGCGCAACCACAACCCCGCCGCGACCATCTCAGTATTGACGATTTGTACATCCACCGCATAAGCCCAGCCGCCACGCCCAAGAAAAACCAGCGCGACAACCACCAGTGCGCCGATGGCCGTTCGCCCAACCAGCCGTGTCCACAGCCGTGGCGACGCCGGCCGAATCAGCGCCGTTGTCCCAGCGACGCCATAGAGCAGCAGGATCGGAATACTGGGGATGAGATAGCGGCCATGCTGGTAAGTCACCGGCAAGCGCCAGGCATACAGCGCCAGGAACGTTGCCCACCAGGCCAGCGGCAGCCAGGTAAACCCCTCCCCTCGCCCCCCTCCCCTAGTAGGAGAGGGAAAGGAGGAAAGGGTCCTCCACACCATCCACGCAAACCCCGGCACGAGCAGCACTTGTGGCCCCACCCAGGTCGTCCCGACCAGCCGCGCCAGCCTGAGCAGGTAGGGCTCGGCCAGGAGCACTGCGTATTCCTGTTGTTTGGCATAGAAGGTGTTCGGCAACCAGCCAGCCCCACTCACCCGATTGAACGCAAGGTAAGGGACGATGAGCAGCGCAAAGCCCAGCCCCACTACGATGGCCCACCGGAAGAAGAACGAAGAGCCTGCCCTGAGCGAAGCGAAGGGGGCAGCCATCGGTGTTCGCCCTTTGCCCTCTGTCTTCTGCCATCGATCGGCCATCAGCCTGGCCAATCCTACCAATGCCAACAGCACCATCCCTTCGGGCCGAGTCAGCGTCAGCAGCCCTCCCAATAGCCCAATGCCAAACCATGATCGCAAATGATCCGCTCCAGCCAGGAAAGCGTCCAGCAGCGTTAAAGACAATGCCGTGAACAGGAGCGTCTCCATCCCGGAGGCCGCCGCCCAGACCAGATGCCACTCAATAGCCACCGATAATGCTGCCAGGAACGCAATCGCGGGCCGATCTGAGAACAGGCGTTGGCCCAGGCGATACACCTCCCAGGCAGTCGCCAGCAGTGCCAGGAAGCCCAGGAGGTACGTCCACAAGCGGAAGTTAAGCCCTAACCAGTAGCCTATGCTCAGAAGCACTGTCCACAAGGGTGAGGTGGACCCGGCTGAGATCTGGCCCGGTCGGTAAGCCCACTGCCCTGTCGTCGCCAGATTGCGAGCATAGGTCTGGTGAATCCAGGCGTCATCCAGCGGGAAGCCCGGCCCACCGGCCCACCTGGCTGCGCCTAGATAGGCCAGCAGCGCCAATCCAGCCACCACCACCACGGCCAATGAGCGCCTGTCCAGGTTGTAGCGTTCTATGACTATGCGAAGCGGCGGTGTCCAGTTCCCAACCGACAGGGAACGTTTAGTGCCCCACACCCGCACCCTCCCCTGGGATGATCTGGTAGATCTGCACCTCTCCAAGCTGCGCCTGCATCACCAGGCGTGGATGTGCCTCCTCGCCGGCATATAACCCGGCCAACGCCCTGGGTCGGTTGGTGTCCAGCACCAGCACCGTCGCACCGTAGCGATCGGCTACCGCCAGCAGCGTCTCTACGTCGCCGTTGGGCACAACAATGGCGGGCTGGCCCGTGCGAAGCGCAAACCCCGGTGGGTTGTTGACCATCACGGTCGCCCCGGCCAGGCCGTGCTCAGATAGCCAGGCCCCGACTTTGCGATAGGCCTCACCGCTACCCGCTTCCCACTGTGCGCTGGTCATCGTCCGTGCCGTGAGCACGCCACCCAGCGTAATGCTCAAGGCGATGAAGCCCACAGTGAAGACCTGGCGGGCCTGCTGCACATTCCATGCCCGGCGGCGCTGTGCCATCCAGCGAATGGCAGCTTCGAGCCCAAACGGCGCAGCAGCCGAGAAGAAGGGCAGGAGCGCCGCGCTGGAGTGGAACAGCCCACCGCGCGCACCGGGGAAGGTAAAGACCAGTGTCATCACGCTATACAGCAGCCCGGCGTAGACCAGGGCTGGCCGCATGAGCGGCTCGCGCCGCAGCCGCCCCAGGCCGATCAAGGTGAAAGGCGTCAGGAAGATCAGATTGTTCGGCCCGATGAAGGTCATCAGGTTCAGCTTCGCCGCCCACAGCTTCGATTGCAGGATATTGGCCAGACCCCAGTTGAGATACTGCCCCAACGTCAGCGGCAGACCGTAGCTGAACAGATCATCGTAATCGCGCAGGAACAACGTCTTCAACCCGGCTGTGGGCTGAATGGCCCCCAACGCGACCCAGTTCCGGTAGAACCATGGTCCCATCACGGCCAGGTACCCCAGCAATAGGATAATGCCGGACGAGAGGCCAACAACGAATCGCCTTTGTCTCGTCTGTTCCCAGACAATCATTCCCAGCCCTACCAGCAACAAGAGCAGCCCATCGGCCCGCGCCAGGTGGCCGAAGCCGGCGCCCAGCCCGGCCAGGAAGAACCAGCGCCGTTCCCGCCCGGCCAGCCCCTGCCCCAGCGCGATCAGGCTGAGGCTGCCCGCCAGGGCGAAAGCGGCAAAGGCGTCGGGCATGGTCCAGAACGGCAGGTAGAAGCCATTGAAAGCGATAAACAGAGCCGTTGCCCAGGCCTGCCGCCGCCCGCCGCCCAGCACCCGGCTCAGGCGGTAGCTCACCGGCGGCAGGAGCGCCGTCAACAAAATGAAGGGGAGTTGCGCGGCGCGGAACGAGTCGCCGAACAGCCACAGCCCGATGGCAGCCAGGAGCGAGGGTAATGGCATCCAGTAGGTATGGCTGGGGTGAGGCAGGCCGGCGGGGTCGTCTAGGTAGTTCCACAAGATGTTCTCGCTGAAGCCGAAGCCCTGCACCAGGCGCCGCGCCGTGAGCAAATAGTAGTCCGCGTCCATGTAGGTCGGCCCATGCACCGGCAACGCGGCCAGGATCGTCACGGCGAGGGATAAGGCTATCAATATGCCGTAGAGGCGCAAAGAGCGCAGAAGGAAAAAGCTGTCAATGAATTTCTGAGGGCGGATTGAACGGATGTCTATGCGAACTATCCGTTCAATCCGTTCCCCGAATCCGTTGACAGCTCCTCTCAGCGCCTTTTGCGTCCCTGCGGTGAATGAATTCATCGCCCATCCCCAAGCGGCCGTGCCAGTGCCTGCCGGCCCCAGGCCAACCCCAGCAGCATCACGAGCGGCAGCGGCAGGAACATAATCGGGGCCTCCTGGCGGCCATCCACCGTCGCCAGGAACAGCGCCCACAGGCTCACCAGGAGAGTCACCTGGAGGCCGACCAGCGCCAGCGCCCCGGCCCGCCGATACAGGTGGCGGAACAGCAGCACCAGCGGCACAAGAAAGACGATGTAATTCGTGGTCGCGGTGCGCGGCGCAACCAGGTTGCTCACGACCAGCGTCAGGCCCAGCGTCCAATGGAACGACGCCCAGCCGGAGTGCATCTCGCGCCACCAGGCCCAGGCCAACCCGGCCAGCAGGGCCAGCGTCATGGTGACCTCGCCCGGTGTCCCCAACGCCGGAATGAACAGATGCGTCAGAAACCAGGGCACGGACTCCGGAGTGTATGCAGGATAGGCGGCGACCTGACGTAGGAAACCACTCACCCAAGCGGGCACCGCCAGGAACGACGCCCCCAATAGCGCCCCCATCGTCGAAGCGAAGGCCCCCACAAAGCGCCAGCACCGCCGGTTGATGGCCCACAGCAGCAGCAGCAGAACGACCAGGAAGACGACCTGCGGCTTGATCGTCGTCAACGCCAGCGCCACGCCTGCCAGCCCGTCGCGCCTGCGCCCAAGCGCCCACAGCGTCAGAGCCAGCAGCAGGAAGACCACAATGGCAAACTGTCCCAGAATGATGCCCCGTCCATGTGGATAGAACAGAACTGTCCACAGAGCCGTCAGCGCCAGCAGGCCAGGCGGAGGCCGCCAGCGGTAAAGGTCAAGCACGATGAGCAGCCCTGCTACCAGGCTGAACTCCAGCAGCACCAGCCAGATGGCTGCTGCCCAGGCATAAGGGAGCAGGATAAGGGGTGCGACCAGGAAGACGGTGTAGAAAGGATAAACGAACAGGACCTGATCCTCGCCGGGCTGCGCCGGCCGCCCATAGTAGACTTGCTGAATCCGCCGCGTGGCCTCATCCGAGTACGGGTCGAGGCCGTCCAGGAAGTAGGCCCTGGCACCGGCCCAGCGTGCGGTGAAATCGTATGCGCCAGGCTCACGCGCGGTCAAGAAGGTATAGGTCCCCCACACGTCCAGCGCGAACAGCACAACCAGGGCCAGCCCCAGCGCGACGGTCATGCGCTTACTGCCGAGACGCAGAGTGCGTGGAGAGGATAACATTGCTTCCGCCATCGCCTATCCGTTCAATCCGTTCGTCCTGAGCATAGCGAAGGAATCCGTTGATAGCCCACGCCACGCCTGATAGAACGCCACCGCTAATAACCCGATCAACAGCGTGCGCAGCGGCACGGTCAGCCACAGGCTCCAGAACCAGCCCCGCGAAAGCAGCACCGGCCACTCCAGGAAGTTGACGAACCCTAGCGCCAGGCTGAAGAGCACCGCCCGCCCCAAGGGCAGCGCCAGCAGAATGAACGGCAGGACGAGCATCTGCCACTGCGGGCTCCAGCCCCGCGACCACAGGAAGAAAATGCACCAGGTCAGGCCGGTGAAGGCAATGACGGAGGCCGGACCTCTCCCCTTACCCTCCTCCCTTATCAGGGGAGGGGTTAAGCTGTCCTTCATCTTCCATCCTCCGTCAAAGAAGAGATAGAGGTAGAGCAGGCCGAACGCGGCCAGCGTCAGCCAGGGCGGGATGCGCGGCGGGTGGCCCAGCGGCACGGTCGCCCGCGTCGGGTCAAAGTGATCGGCGATGGGACCAAAGTTACCTGTGCCCAGGTTGCCGTCCAACAGCGCCCAAACCGTCTCCCAGGACGACTTGCTCATCTGGGCCTGGAGCGAGGCCAGGGCGAAGCGCGGGCTGGCAATGATGAACGGGCCGATGATGCACACGACCACTGCCAGCACGATCGCGGTATAGCGCAGCGCCCGTCGGGGCGCGAGGACGCGCCAGGCCGCCGCCAGCAGCAGCGCCGGCATATACTTCGTCGCCACGCCCAGCCCCAAGGCCACTGCCGAGCGCCCCTCCAGCCCCTCCACCAGCCAGACCAATGCCAGGAGCATCCAGAAGGCCGTCATGGCGTCAAACGTCCACCAGGAGAAGACCAGCGGGACGGTCAACAGCGCGTACACCCAGCCCAATCGCTCGGCCATGACCTCGCCATGCAATCGCCGTGCCAGGCGCATCAGCAGCATCAGGTTGCCGGCTTCAAAGGCCAGCATGACGGCGGCCAGGGCGTAGGCATAGGAATCAAACACCTGGGGCGAGCCGAGCAACTTATACAGCGTGATGGAGAGATAGGGGAACAACGGCGGGAACTCGTACCAGTAGTGCAGGAGCGGATACAGCCCCTGGTCGGACAGCCGCGCCAGATTATAGTAATGCTGGAAGTCGCCGAAGCGCGTGACCGATTGTGGGCCGTACACCGCCAGCAGCATCAGCCGGAAGGCAACGAACAGGATCAATGCCAGCCCGGTGTCACCCCATCGGTTTGCCAGGCGTTCGCGTGCCTCAGATGGCCACAGGCTCTCGCTCATACGTCTATGCTCCTGGCATCTCCGTGGGAAGTCTCAAAACGGCCGGCAATGGCCGATCTCTGAAGGTTAACACTGACAGCCAGGAAGGTGAGTGCCAGCACTGGCACCAGAGCGCTGAATGTATCCTCGTTACGAACGGCGGCTATACCCGCCAGGAGCAGCGGCACTACACCCAGGCAGACCAGCCCCAGCAGCGATAGAGCCAGCTTGGGCCAGCCGCCGATCCGGTCGGCCAACGACAAGCCGACGACCCAGGGAAACAATAACAACAACTGGTCGTAGTTCCACACGTATGGCGTGGCGACCAGGGCCAGGGCTAGCGCCGCCGATAGCCCCAGCGCCGGCGACCTGTCGTCGGGAGTGCGCCAGGCCCACATCAGAACCGGCGCGGCGAACACAGCCAAAGCAACCAGCGTGATGAGCGGCGCATGGCCGGCAAGGGTGGTGCCGCGCAACATACTGGCTACCAGACCCCAGGCCGTCGGCGTGAACGGGCTGATGGTGCTCATCTTCACGCTAACTAGCCTTTGCCAACTCTCCAGCCAGTTGGGGAGCATCAGCCACGATGCCGCCAAACCAACGGCGTTCGTTGCGAACAGACCCGCCACAGCCCGACCCTGACGCCGCCTGACCAGCCAGACCAGTGCCAGCGGCAAGACGATGCCGGCGATCTGCGGCTTGATGATCAGCAAGCCAAGGAGCGCCCCGGCCAGAAAGGGCCAGCCCCGCCGCAGTGCATAGAACGCGGTTGAGGCAATGAGAAGCAACAGTGCCGAAAGCTGACCATTGGTTAATGTCAAGATCATCGGCCGGAACAAGAGGACACCTACTGCCAACACCAGTCCGTCCTCCGGCCGACTGCGCCAGTTCAGTCCGCGCTGGGCCAGGAACAGCGCCGCTACCACCATCGCTTCGCTTAATGTCAGCCAGGCAACAGCCGCCAGCCGCACCGGCAGCAATGATACCGGCGCGAAGACCAGCGCCGTGAAGGGCGGGTAGAAGAACGGCTCCAACCAGGTACTACCTGATTGAGCGTGCAGATCCGCCCAGACGCCGGTATCATAGGGGTTGAGCCCGAGAAGTACAGCACGTCCCCCAGCCCACAGCCCAAAGAAATCGCTGTTCAGCATCCCGCCGCGGGAAGTGACGATCAGGGCATTCAGTCCAATCGTCAACACGACTGCCAGGCCAACCAGAGCCGGCCCTAAGCGCGTTGGGGAGATGAGCCGTTTCCTCATGGCGATAGCACCTCATATAGCGCATAGTCCCCCGCAGCGAAGGCACGCCGCAACTCCGACGCGTTCGCCGGGTCAAACGCGCCTAGCGCCCGCTCCCACGGCCCGTAGACGACGTAGCCGATCCCATAGCGTCGCAACAAAGCCATACGCTCCCCGGCGGTCATCGCCTGAAAGAAGCGTTGGACGTTGGCGCTCTTGCCCGCGTAGTCCAGCGTCTCAATGGGATGGCCGAGGAAAACCTTCACCGTCCCCTGCGCCGCCAACAGGTTGCCCGTTTGCCAGGCAGAGAGCACGGGCTGATCGGGCGCATGCTCCGTCAGCCAGGCCGCTATCTCCCGCGCTCCAGGCGCATAAAACAGGTCCACCGGGCGGGTGCCCACATATAGCCCCGCCATCAGAATAAACCAGATGGCCGATAGCGCCGCCACCCCGACCCAGAGCATGGTCGCCCAACGTCGCCAACGACGGCGTAGCCTGGGCCGGACGGTGCGTAGCCAGCCATCGCTCGCCAGGATGCCCCAGGGGATGACGATGCCGCTGAGCAGGCGCGATTGCGGGCCGATGGGCAGGTAGGCCAGAGGCGGCGCAACCAGCGCCCAGACCGTGACCAACAGCCCCGGCCCGCGCCACCAGCGCTGCGCCCGTAGCGCCAGCAAGCCAATGGGCACGAGTGGCGCCAGCCCCAGCACCAGGTCCAGCGGCGCCGGCGCCGGGAAGGGGTTCTGCATCATCCACGCCCGGAACGCCGGGTTGCGCATCACGGCGGCATATAGTGCCGCCAGGACCGGCAGGCCCAGCGCCATCGGCAGCATGTGGCGGATGGCGGGCCACTCAGCACCTGTGGCTTTCAACGCAATGAGATAGAAGATGAGCACAACCCAGAAAATGGGCACGGTCTCCGGGCGGATGAAGGCCAGAACTGCGCCGAGCAGGCCGACGCCCCAGCCCTCACCCCTATGGCCGGAGGCCGGGGCGAGGGTCTCAGCCAGCCCCCGCACCCCCACGAACATCAGCAACAGCACCGCCAGCCCCAGGCTCATATGCGGCGGGCTGTAGAGCATGGCGAAGACGTACAGATGCGGCGCAAGCAACTCCAGGGGGATATATTTTGGAAGGAGGGCGCTCAGCAGCCAGCCCAGGCCGCCGCCGACAACGATGAGCGCGAAGGCCAGATGCAGCCAGGCACGGTGGGGGATCAAGGTTCCCAGGAAGAGGCTCAGCGCCGCCAGGAGCACCAGCCCCGTGGTCAGCCGCGCCAGATGGTACATGGCTTCAAAGGAGAAGCCGGCCATGACGGCCAGCTTACCCAGCACGGGATACAGCATCCAGACCGGCGCGGGTGCGTGTGGCTCGCTGGTGTAGGGCAGATGGATCAGCCAGGCACCGGCAGCCCCCTGGCGCATCTTGGCCAGATAGGAGTTGCTATCCTGCGGATAGATGAACGCACCGCCGAAACGCCATTCCGCTGACGACAGAGCGTAGCCTACCAGGTAGGGCAGGCTGGCCCACACAATAAGCGCTGTTGCGAAAACCACTGGCCAGGCAGACACAGAGAACAGAGGGCGTAGAGCAGAGGCCATTCGTCGCCTGCCCTCAGTTCTCTGTCGTTCGGCCAGGCCAACGCTCACGACATCCATGCCAATGTCATCGCCCCTCCCGCACGAACACCGCTGCCAGGTCATCACCGTAAGCCAACCGCCACCCCCCAACCTCCCTGCCCTCAAGGAACGTCGCCAGCACGCTGTCGCGCTCAATCACGATCAGATTGACCCCATAGCGCTCCAGCACTGCTTCCCAGCCAGGCCGGGCCATGACCACCTTCAGGTAGTCGCGCAGAAAGGCGTCATCGTACAGGTCGGTGCGCCCATCTACAAAAACGCGGTAATCGGGGTACAGCGCCCAGATCAGGAAGCCGCCCCAGTTATAGCTGTTGAACATCGGCCCGGCCGGGCGATGATCGAGCACGTATCCCACTGCCCCCATCGGCAGACTCGCCCTCATAGCGCGATCTACCGTCTCTGGCCGGAACACGACCACGATCTTCAGCGCTGCCGCCACCGCTACCAGCACCACGATCAGCCAGTTCAGCATCACCTGCAGCCGATGATCAGGCC